>NZ_MAUD01000158.1 GCF_001700515.1 Streptomyces lushanensis | reverse complement strand
CGGCAGGGGGGGGCGGGAGGCCGGGGGGTCAGGAGGCCGGCGGAGGCGGCGCGACCACCGCGAAGACCGCGCCCTGCGGGTCCTGGAGGATGGCCATCCGGCCGACCTTCTCCATGTCGAAGGCGGGCACCATCACGGATCCCCCGGCCCGTACGAGCGCGTCCACCGTGCTGTCGGTGTCGTCCACCGCGAAGTGCACGAGCCAGTGCGGCGGAATTCCCTCCGGGAGGTTCTCCATGCCCTGGAGACCGCCGACGGTACGCCCGCCGACCTGGAGTCCGGTGAACTCGGGCATGTCCGGCATCGGTCCCACGTCCAACCCGAGCGCGGCGCGGTAGAAGGTGCCCGCGGCCTCGGGATCGGAGGTGCTGAGCTGATTCCAGATCAGTGACCCGGGCTCATTGACGAGCCGGGCCCCGGCGAACTCCGCCGCCTGCCACACCCCGAACACCGCGCCCTGCGGATCGGCGGCGATCAGCATCCGGCCCAGATCGCCCACATCCATCACCGGGGCGAGCACGGTGCCGCCGTGCGCGCTGATCGCGGACTGGGTGGCGGTGGCGTCCGCGGAGGCGAAATAAGTGGTCCAGCTGGGCGGCGGCGGAGGCTGGTCGTCCGGCGACA
Organism: Streptomyces lushanensis; assembly: GCF_001700515.1. GTDB lineage: Bacteria > Actinomycetota > Actinomycetes > Streptomycetales > Streptomycetaceae > Streptomyces > Streptomyces lushanensis. The sequence goes on along the minus strand of NZ_MAUD01000158.1, from coordinate 38,835 downwards.
TCGCCGTCATGATCCCGGCGACGGCCTTGCCCCGCAGGGTGCAGGTCGCGTAGCCACCGAAGGCCGCGGATCCGGGCGCGCCCTGCCAGCCGAACAGATCCCGGTAGAAATCCAGGGCGGCCTGCTGGTCGGGCACCATCAGATCGATCCAGCACGGCGTACCGGGCTCGTAGGGAGCGGTGACTTCAGGCATCTGTGTCATCTCCGGAATCTGCTCGGTCTCGGGCGCCCGCCCGAGCTGGTGCGCGTGCCCCCGCCGATCACCCTCTCCGCACTCCGCACCTGCCGCCACCTGAGTGCGGCAGACGGCGAACGGGGGCGAACCGGCCTGCCTGACCGGACCTGCCTGACCTCACCCGACCGGCCGATAGCTGGGACGACGTAGGGTCGGGGCATGCGTCTGAGTGCTGTGATCCTTCCCGTTCGCCGGTGGCGCGACGGTGGCCGCGACGAGTGGCTGCGTGCCGAGCGGCTCGGTTTTCATGCCGCGTACACCTATGACCACCTCTCGTGGCGCGCCTTTCGCGACCGCCCATGGTTCGGCGCGATGCCGACTCTCACCGCCGCTGCCGCCGTCACCGACCGGCTGCGCCTGGGGACTCTTGTCACCTCGCCGAACTTCAGGCATCCGGTGACGCTCGCCAAGGACCTGATCGCGCTGGACGATGTCTCCGGCGGGCGGATCACCCTGGGGATCGGCGCGGGTGGTACGGGCTTCGATGCCACGGTGCTGGGGCAGGAGGCGTGGACGCCGAGGGAGCGGGCGGATCGGTTCGCCGAGTTCGTGCCGTTGCTCGACCGGCTGCTGACCGAGGATTCCGTGACGTACGACGGGACCTTCTACTCCGCGGTCGAGGCCCGGGGCATTCCCGGGTGTGTGCAGCGGCCCCGGCTGCCCTTCGCGGTGGCGGCCACCGGGCCGCGGGGGCTGAAGCTCGCCGCACGGCACGGCCAGGCGTGGGTGACGACGGGTGACCCGGCGCTCTTCGAGACGGGTACGCCGGAGCAGTCGCGGGAAGCGGTCCGCGGGCAGATCGAGCGGCTCGGCAAGGCCTGCGCGGAGATCGGGCGTGAGGTGTCCGAAATGGAGAAGATCCTGCTCACCGGCTTCACACCGGACCGGGACGGCCCGATGAAGTCCCTGGACGCGTTCGTGGACTTCGCGGGCAGGCACTTCGAGCTGGGTATCACCGAGATCGCGGTGCACACGCCCATTCCCGACTCGGAGTTCGCCGCCGACCAGCGGGTCTTCGAGCGGATCGCGACCGAGGCGTTGGCGCAGCTCCGTCCGTAGCGCGCGGGCGGCCGGTCGCTCAGCCGGGGAAGCGGAGGTAGCGCGGTGGTACGGCGTCCGTGAGCCAGACGCCATTGGCGCTGACATGGAAGACCAGCCCGCCCCGGTGCATGGCTTCCGCGTCCACCGACAGCACGACGGGCCGGCCGCGGCGGGCGCCGACCCGGGTCGCGGTCTCGCGGTCGGGCGACAGATGCACATGGTGGCGGAACATGGGGCGCAGCCCCTCGGCCCGGATCGCGTCCAGATGGCGGGCGACCGTCCCGTGGTAGAGATACGCGGGCGGCTCCGCCGGGGGCAGTTCCAGGTCGACCGTGACGGTGTGGCCCTGGTTGGCTCGGATGCGGTCTCCGTCGACCGTGAAGCGCCGCTTGTCGTTGACGGTCACGACATGGTCGAGTTCGGCGCGGGTGATACGGAAGCCGTGCTCACCGGCCGCGCGGATCAGCTCGTCGACCGCGACCCAGCCGTTCGCGTCCAGGGCGATACCGATCCGCTCGGGCTGATGGCGCAGGTGCTTGGAGAGATACTTCGACACCTTCACCGTGCGTCGTTCATCAGGTACTCCGCTCATACGAACAGCGTGACCGTGGCGTCGGCGCACCGCCACTTATTTCCAAGTAACCTCTGTTCACAGGTTTGATCCACAGCCAACTCGGGTTATCCACAGGGTATTTGTCGATCCTGTGGACAACGAACCTGTCAATTAACCTATTTGATCAATATGATTGCTTTGTCTGTGGGTTGAGGCGAGGGCATCCAAGGCCCGTGCCTGGAGTTCCCGTTCCGTGGCGGCCGTGATGAAGGCCGCGGTGTTCTCACGGCCAACGAGCCTCCGCACAGCCCGAATCGTGTCGGCGGGAAGTGCAACGGAGCTGGTCTCGGGGGCCGGTGGTGGCGGAGTGCCGGCCGCCGGGTGGTGCTGAGGACGGGTGGCGAACATCCGCATCGCGCGGGCGAGTTCGGCGTCGACCGACTGCCGGGCCAGCGGTCGCATCCGGTGTACGAGCGCGGCGGCCTCGGCCGCGTCCGCCTCCGTCGGGGGCCGGTGACCGAGAGCGCGGGCGAAGACATGCTCGGTCGTGAACTCCAGGAAACGGGCGGCGATGTGCTCGACCTGGCCGCGAAGCTCCCGTATTTGCCCGGAGATTGCGGGCAGCGGCACTCCCGCCACGTACAACTCCGCTGTCATGGAGAGCTCCTGAGGGCTGGGCACCAGGAACATGTCGTCCCGGCCCGGGACGCGCTCCAGCACACCCAGTTCCACCGCCTCGGCGATCGCCTCGTCGTCCGGCGACCCGCCGAACCGCTCGTACAGGTCCGCGCGGGAGATTCCGGCCGCCTCCCCGTCGGTCCACGGTCCGTGCGACCCGTCGACCGGGCCGAGCACCCCGCTCAGACCGCGTCCCGTGTCCCATGCCTCCAGCAACTCCTTGATGGCGGCCAGGGTGTACCCCCGGTTCAGCAGACCGGCGATCTGCCGCAGCCGGGCGAGATGGGTGCCGTCGTACACATTGGCCCGCCCGCGCCGCTCCGGTCGGGGCAGCAGCCCGCGGTCCTGGTAGGCCCGGATCGTACGGACGGTGGCGCCGCTGGCGTGTGCCAGCCCCTCGATCCGGTACTCCGCCCGCGCGGAGGCCCCGGGCTCCGCCGCTGGAGCCGTAGCCGTAGCCGGTGTCGGTGTCGGTTCCTTCTCCGCCGTTGGCGATGGTGGTGGATGCGGCTGCGTCCTCGGTCGGGACCCCGGCTCGGGCGTGGGCGATCCGGAGCGCGCGGGCGGCCCGGACGCGCTCATTCCCTTCGCCCGATCGCCGCCCGGCCCACCGCGCCCGCCGCCGCCCTGGCCGCGGGCGATGTCGCGAGGTACTCGACGGCCTTGCGCAGTGACCCTTCCCGCGAGGGGTGGTACGACCGGCGGACATAGCGGGGTATCGCCGCGCCCAGCTCACGCCAGGGCGGCAACAGCCCCTTGCCGATCGCCTTGTTGTGCTCGCGCAGCGAGTAACGCGGTCGGCCGGCGAGTTGAGGGTCGCGCCGGATCAGATAGGCGGCGCCCGAGATCCACAGCCACAGCAGTACGGGCGCGGTGACGCACATGGTTCCTACGCGGCGGGCGTAGCGCGCGGGATCCGGGCCGCCGCAGTGCTCGTACATGTCGAAGGCCACCGCGCGATGCTCGACCTCCTCCGCGCCGTGCCAGCGCAGCAGATCGAGCATGATCTCGTCGGCCCCCGCCCGGTCCAGCCCTTCGGCGCGCAGTATCCAGTCACCGAGAACCGCCGTGAACTGCTCTATCGCGGCGACGAACGCCAGTCGGTAGAGGAGCCATTTCCCGGCCGGGAAGGGTATCCCCCACGGCGGCTTCTCACCGAGGAGCTTCTCGAAGAGGAAGTCGATGTGCCGTGTGTACGCCTCCGTGCTGAGCCCTTGCTCGGCCAGATGGTCCAGTACATAGGAGTGCTGCACGCTGTGTGTGGCCTCCTGCCCCATGAACCCCTTGACGTCCTTGAGCAGTTCCGGGTCCCTCACCAGCGGCAGGCCCTCCTTGAAGACCTTCACGAACCACCGCTCGCCCGCGGGCAGCAGCAGATGCAGCACATTGATGACATGGGTCGCCGTGGGCTCGTCCGGTATCCAGTGGAGGGGAGTCCCGTGCCAGTCGAACGAGACCCGGCGCGGAACGATCGCGTAGTGCCCCCCGGCTTTCCCGGCCGCTCTGTTGTTCCCAGTGCTCACAGCGGCGGCTCCACGCGGGCGATCGCGCGCAGTGCCCCGGGCGCGATGCGGGACAGGAGCCAGGCTCCCCGGGCCTCCGGAGTGACCGGCACGACGGCCTGGTCGCGTATGACAGCGCGCAGTACGGCGTCGGCGACCTTCTCCGGCGGGTAGTTGCGCAGACCGTACAGCCGTGCCGCCTTCCTTCTGCGCCGCTCCTGCTCCTCGGCGGAGACACCGGTGAAGCGCGCTGTGGACGTAATCCCCGTGTTCACGAAGCCGGGGCAGATCGCGGAGACCCCGATGCCCTGCCCGGCCAGTTCGGCCCGGAGACATTCGCTGAGCATCAGCACCGCCGCCTTGGACGTGCTGTACGCGGGCAGCGCCTTCGAGGGCTGATAGGCCGCCGCGGAGGCGGTGTTGACGATATGGCCGCCCTGGCCGCGCTCGGCCATCTGCCTGCCGAAGAGACGGCAGCCATGGATGACACCCCACAGATTGACGTCCAGGACCTTCTTCCAGTCCTCGGCGGTGGTGTCGAGGAAGGCACCCGACAGACCTATTCCCGCGTTGTTGACCAGGACATCGACGATGCCGTACTCCGTGGCGACCTTCACCGCGAGCTTCTCCATGGCCTGTCCGTCGCCGACGTCGGCCTGCTCGGCCCAGGCCGCCCGGGCTCCGATCAGCCGGGACAGCTCCGCCGTCCTGGCCGCTCCCTCCAGGTCAAGGTCGACCGCCACGATCCGTGCGCCCGCCTCGGCGAAGGCGAAGGCGGTGGCCCGGCCGATACCGCCGCCGGCACCCGTGACCAGGACGAGCTGCCCACCGAAGCGCTGGGCGTACGGTCCGCCCGGCGCCGCTCCCTTACCGGTGCCCGGAGTCGTGGGCGTACCCGCGTCCGTACGTCCGCCCGTGCGCCCGGCGGCGTGGCCGTCCTCCTCGTGGTCCTCACTGTTTTCATGGGCCAGGACGAAGTCGCCGATCCATGAGGCCAGTTGATCCGGTCGGGTGCGGGGCGCCCAATGCTTGGCGGCCAGCGTGTGCCGTACCAGACCCGGAGCCCACTGCTCCAGATCGTCGTAGAGCCGCTCCGACAGGAAGGCGTCGCCCGTCGGAGTGATGAGCTGGACGGGCGCGTGAGCTCGGGCGTCGGTACGCGGCCTGCTCAGCCGGGCCCGGACATTGTCCCGGTAGAGCCACGCACCGTTCGCCGCGTCCCGTGGCAGGGAGGCCGTCGGATAGGACGTGCCGGGGATCTTCTCGGCCCGACGGAGGATCTTCGGCCATCGCTTGCCGAGAGGGCCGCGCCAGGCCAGCTCGGGCAGTACGGGCGTATGGAGCGCGTAGACGTACCAGGACTTGGCTCCCTGGCCGAGGAGCTGAGCCAGCGCGCGCGGAGTGGGGCGCTTCGCCCGCCGCTTGATCCAGTGCCCCAGATGGTCCAGGGAAGGTCCGGACATCGAGGTGAACGAGGCGATCCGGCCCTCGGCCCGCGCCACGGTCACACATTCCCAGGCCTGTACGGAACCCCAGTCGTGGCCGACCAGATGCACCGGCCGGTCCGGGCTCACCGCGTCGGCGACCGCCAGGAAGTCGTCCGTCAGCTTCTCCAGTGTGAAGCCACCGCGCAGAGGCGCGGGCGCCGTCGATCCGCCGTGTCCCCGTACGTCGTACAGAACCACATGGAAGCGCTTCGCGAGCCGTTCCGCGACCTCGGACCAGACCTCCTTGCTGTCGGGATAGCCGTGCACGAGCACCACCGTCGGCCGGCCCGGATCGCCCAGCTCGGCGACGCACAGTTCGACCCCGCCCGTGTCCACCCGGCGCTGCCGCGCCTCCGTCAGCCCCGTCCCCGTACTCATACGGCCTCCGCCCAGCGCCGCACATGCGGCAGATCGTCATCCAGCCAGAACGCGCCCTGCTCCGGATCCCGGGAGTCGGTGACCACCAGGATCTCCTCGAACTTCGCGCCCGTGCCCCGGAATCCGAGGTGCGGTTCGACCGCCCACAGGCCCGGCGTGGGCGGGTGGTCGGAGAATCTGTACGGGCTCCACAGCGGCGACCAGCCCTCCCGGTGACCACGGAGCGCGTCACTCGCGAGCCCCTTGAGCGACTGGGTGCCGAACCCGAGAACACGCGGCGACCAGCGGCGCTCCTTCACCCGGTCGACCTTGTGGGCGATGACACCGAAGGGATACGCCCGATGCCGGTTGGCATAGCCCTGCCGGATCATCAGCCGGTCCACGTCCTCGTAGATCTCGCGCAGCGTGCGCCGCTCGCGCACCTCCCGCAGAATCAGCTCGCGGTGCGTCCGCAGATCGGCGAGCAGCCTGTCGTGCAGCGGATGGGGACCGAGACAGCCCGAGTAGCCGACATCCGCGGTGAAGCCTCGGTGGATGGGCGCGAGATCCAGGATGTACGGCATCCCCGCCTCCAGCCGTCGGTCGGTGGGAAAGAACTGGAGCGGTATCCGGAAGCCGGCGAACGCCGTACGGTCCCCGAACCAGGCGAAGGGCAGATGGAACCAGTCGCGCACCCCGCGGGCACGCAGCCACTCGCGCTGCATCCGCGCCGCCTCGCGCTCCGTCACCCCCGGCCCGAGCCGCCCGGAAACGGCCTCCGCGCAGGCGTACGCCAGACGCTGGACCTCCCTGAATCCCCGTAGCTCCGAGGTCAGTTGATCCGCCACTGCATCCCCTCCCGTCCGCTCCGTGTGCGGTGCGTGTTCGTGATGTGACGCTGAAGAATGTCCCACTGATGAATGTGACAATGGTCGGCGGCGACGTCAAGCGCCGATTCGTACCTGTGGACAACCGCTCCGACATCGCTCCGAGAGCCGCTTCTGACAACCGCCCTGAACCAGCACGCACCGACGTGGATCCGCAGGGACGACCGGCCGGTGGGCCCGCGGAGCTTACGTTCCCCTTACGGGTCCCTCCATCTGGAGACGGACACCGATACAGCCGCCAGGTCTGACGCTCTCCGTCGCCTTCACCACTACGGTCGGACCGTGAATGTGATCGCGACAGAAGGTTTGAGTAAACGGTTCCCCCGGGTAACCGCGCTTGACCGGCTCTCCTTGGACATCGGACCCGGTGTGACCGGCCTGGTGGGCGCCAACGGGGCCGGCAAGTCCACCATGATCAAGATCCTGCTGGGTCTTTCCCCCGCCACGGAAGGCCGGGCCACGGTGCTCGGGCTCGATGTCGCCACCAGCGGCAGCGCCATCCGGGAGCGCGTCGGATACATGCCCGAGCACGACTGTCTGCCGCCGGACGTCTCGGCCACCGAGTTCGTCGTCCACATGGCGCGCATGTCCGGACTCCCACCGACCGCGGCCCGCGAGCGCACCGCGGACACCCTGCGCCATGTCGGCCTCTACGAGGAGCGGTACCGCCCCATCGGCGGCTACTCGACCGGTATGAAGCAGCGCGTCAAGCTGGCGCAGGCGCTGGTCCACGACCCCCAGCTGGTCCTCCTGGACGAGCCGACCAACGGCCTCGACCCGGTCGGCCGCGACGAGATGCTCGGCCTGATCCGCCGTGTCCACACAGACTTCGGCATCTCCGTCCTGGTCACGTCGCACCTTCTGGGCGAGCTCGAACGCACCTGTGACCATGTCGTCGTCATCGACGGCGGGACGCTGCTGCGTTCCAGTTCCACCAGCGACTTCACCCAGATCACCACGACTCTCGCGGTCGAGGTCACGGACACCGACGCGCACCCCGACGGCACGCGGGCGCTGCGCGAGGCCCTCACCACGGCCGGGCTGACCCTCCACGCGGGTACGGAGGAGGGACTCCCCGGCGCGGGCCACATCCTGCTGATCGAGGCCAAGGGCGAGGAGACGTACGACGTCGTCCGCGACACGGTCGCCGAGCTCGGCCTGGGGCTCGTACGGATGGAACAGCGGCGCCATCACATAGCTGAGGTCTTCCGCCCGCAGCAGAACACGGATGCGCCGGCCGACCACGCGACGGACCACACACTGGTGAAGGGAGGTGCCCACGATGAGCACTGAGACCGAGAACGGCAGGACGGCCGGGGCCGGAGCCGGGTCCGGCTCCGCGGCGGGAGCCGAGGCCGGGACGACCCGGATCCACAACATCGGATACCGCAACTACGAAGGGTCCCGCCTCGGCCGTGCCTACGCGCGCCGCTCCCTCTACTCGCAGTCCCTGCGCGGCGCGTACGGACTCGGCCGCTCGGCCAAGTCCAAGGTCCTGCCGATGATCCTCTTCGCGGTGATGTGCCTGCCCGCGGCGATCATCGTCGCGGTCGCCATCGCGACCAATCTCAAGACCCTGCCCCTCGACTACACCCGCTACGCGATCTTCACCCAGGCCGTCATCGGTCTGTATCTGGCCTCCCAGGCACCGCAGTCCGTCTCCCGCGATCTGCGCTTCAAGACCGTGCCGCTCTACTTCTCCCGTCCGATCGAACGCGTCGACTACGTGCTCGCGAAGTACGGAGCGATGGCCTCCGCCCTCTTCGTGCTGACCGGCGCGCCGCTCGTCATCCTCTACGCCGGCTCGCTGCTGGCCAAGATGGACTTCGCGGACCAGACCAAGGGATTCGGCCAAGGGCTGGTGTCGGTGGCGCTGCTCTCCCTGCTCTTCGGCGGGCTCGGCCTGGTACTGGCCGCCCTCACACCGCGGCGCGGCTTCGGCGTCGCCGCGGTGATAGCCACCCTGACCATCTCGTACGGCGCGGTCTCCACCCTTCAGGCGATCGCCTGGAGTTCGGACGCGATCGGTGCCGTCAAGTGGCTCGGCCTCTTCTCGCCGGTCACGCTCATCGACGGCGTGCAGACCGCCTTCCTGGGCGCCACCTCCGCCTTCCCCGGCGAGGCGGGCCCCTCGGCCGGCGTGGGCGTGGTCTATCTGCTGGTCGTTCTCGCGCTCGTGCTCGGCTCGTACGCCGTTCTCATGCGCCGTTACCGGAAGGTCGGGCTGTGACCACCATCAACATCGAGCACGCCTCGCGCTGGTTCGGCAATGTGGTGGCCGTCAACGACGTCACCATGACGATCGGCCCCGGGGTCACCGGGTTGCTCGGCCCCAACGGCGCCGGCAAGTCCACCCTCATCAACATGATGGCGGGCTTCCTCGCTCCCTCCACGGGCAGCGTCACCCTCGACGGGCAGCCGATCTGGCGCAACGAATCCGTCTACCGGCAGATCGGCATCGTGCCGGAACGGGAGGCGATGTACGACTTCCTCACCGGCCTCGACTTTGTCGTGGCCAACGCCGAACTGCACGGGCTCGGCGCGAAGGAGGCCCGCGCGGCGCTCGCCACGGTCGAGATGGAGTACGCGCAGGACCGCCGGATCGCGACGTACAGCAAGGGCATGCGCCAGCGCGTGAAGATGGCGTCCGCGCTGGTCCACGACCCGTCCGTACTGCTTCTGGACGAGCCGTTCAACGGGATGGACCCGCGCCAGCGGATGCAGCTCATGGAACTGCTGCGGCGTATGGGCGCCACGGGCCGCACCGTTCTCTTCTCCTCCCATATCTTGGAGGAGGTCGAGCAGCTCGCCTCACACATCGAGGTGATCGTGGCCGGGCGCCATGCCGCCTCCGGGGACTTCCGCAAGATCCGCAGGCTCATGACCGACCGGCCGCACCGCTACCTCGTGCGGTCCAGCGACGACCGCGCGCTCGCCGCCGCACTGATCGCCGATCCGTCGACGGCCGGTATCGAGGTGGACCTCGCCGAAGGCGCCCTGCGCATCCAGGCGGTCGACTTCGGCCGGTTCACGGAACTGCTGCCACGAGTTGCCCGTGAGCACTCCATCAGGCTGCTCACGGTCTCGCCCTCGGACGAGTCCCTCGAGTCGGTCTTCTCCTATCTCGTAGCGGCCTGAGCGGCCTGAAAGGAGCTGTGACGTCATGTACAACCCCACAGTCGCCCGGCTCACCTACCGGGCCCTGCTCGGCAGGCGCCGGGCCGCGATCCTCTTCCTGCTGCCCGCGTTGCTGATCGTGATCGCGGCGGCGGTCCGTGCGCTCAACGGCGCCGACGACCAGGTCGCGGTCGATGTGCTGGGCGGTTTTGCGCTTGCCACGATGGTGCCGCTGATCGGTGTCATCGCGGGGACCGGCTCGATCGGACCCGAGATCGACGACGGATCGATCGTCTATCTGCTCTCCAAGCCGGTGCAGCGGTCGTCGATCATATTCACCAAACTGATCGTGGCGATCGCCGTGACCATGGCGTTCTCCGCGATCCCCACCTTCATCGCCGGATACATACTCAACGGCAACGGCCAGCAGATCGCGGTCGCGTACACGGTCGCGGCGCTCGTCGCCTCGATCGCGTACAGCGCGCTCTTCCTGCTGCTGGGTACGGTCAGCCGCCACGCGGTGGTCATCGGGCTGGTCTACGCGCTGGTCTGGGAGACGCTCTTCGGCAGCCTGGTCGCGGGCGCGCGGACCCTCAGCGTTCAGCAGTGGGCGCTGGCGCTCGCCCAGAGGATCGGCGGCGAGGGCACGATCACCTCGGACGTCGGCCTGCCGCTGGCGGTGGGCCTGTTGGCGGGAGTCTCGGTGCTGGCGACCTGGTACGCGGGCCAGAAGCTCAGGACGCTGAAGCTCGCGGGCGAGGAGTAGACGAGTCGCGCCGCCAGCGGCAGCCCTGTCCGGCGGGCCTTTGCCCGGCGGGTGAGGGCTGCCGCTGTTTGCTGCCCCTGCCGCCACCCCCGGCCGCGTAACTGTGCGTTTATCGGCTCGTTGGGCAGGGCGCGTGGAGGCAACTGGAGTTCGTGACGTCGAGCGTTCGTGAAGCCGGGGATTGCCGGTGCCGGATGGAAAACCGCACCGGTCATTGAGTGAGTAGCCACCGTGAGCCGACCTCCGCCCCTGACGCCCGGGGAGAGGGCCTCCATTGTCGGTTCACAAGTGGAAGGCATGGACATGCCACCAGAAGGTGCCCTGCTTGAGTCGCGCTCGATGCGCGAAAGCGTCATGGGGCGGGTCGACGCGCTCGACAAGGTCAAGGCGCTGGGGCTGCTGCCGGACGGCGTACACATCACGACGGAGGGCGTGGCGCGCTACTTCGAAGTATCCACAGGCGTCATCAGGCAGTTGACCGCGCGGCATCGAGCAGAACTGACCGAAAACGGGATGCGTGTGCTGCGAGGCGCTGACCTGCGACGTTTTCATAGTGACATGGTGTCACTATGGGGCGCCGAGGCTGGGAAAAGTTATCCACAGGCGGCTACCCAGCTCACCCTCTACACCCGCCGCGCCGTGCTCAACATCGCGATGCTTCTCCGTGACAGCGACATCGCGCGGTGCGTGCGTACGTATCTCCTCGATGCCGAGGACGATCTGCGCGAGGGGTACGCGAGTCTCGACCGGCGGGTGACCGACGTCGAGTCGTGCCTCGGTGGGGTCGGTGTCGCGCTTCAGGAGCTGGGGCCGGTGCTGAACCGGATGTCGTACCGGCTCGACAGCCTCGACCGCCGGCTCGATGCCACTCATCAGGTGGTGGGAGCCATCAGCAACCGGCTGTGCGAGATGTCCGCGGACATCAACCGTGTGGGCACCCGTATGGACGATGTCGTCCACCAGTTGAGGGATCTGCGCCGGAGCCGTAACCGCCGCTGATCTGTCGCTGATCCACCGCTGTGGTCCGCGTCCGTCCGCCGTACTTCCGTGGGCGGACGTGGGCCAGGCAGCGAATATTCGGTGGCGGCGCGTCGTCGCCCGGGGCACAGTAGTCGTGTTGGAAGTTCGGGCAGTGGTTCTGTCGGAACACACCTCCAGGACCGGGAGCGGAACACGGCGATGACCGGGATTCCGAGTCCGTCGAGTTCCCAGCAGGGCAGCACCGCGTAGGCACCGGAGTAGCCATCACTGCTCCGTGCTGCCGCCGGCGCGCTGCCCAGGGGCGGCCGCTTCGAGCGCGCATCCGCGCGGGCCGCCCCTCCCGGAGGATTGACCGAACCGTACGGCGGCCACTCGCACAGTGTTCGGGCGGCGTTCGGCCCGAAGCACGACCGGACAGCCCTAGCCGAGCAGCAGCCTCTCCAGCACCACCGCGATGCCGTCGTCGCCGTTCGACGTCGTGATCTCGTCCGCCACGGCCTTCAGTTCCTCGTGCGCGTTCGCCATCGCCACACCGTGCCGCGCCCACGCGAACATCGGGATGTCGTTGGGCATGTCACCGAACGCGATCGTGTCCGCCGCCGTGACGCCGAGGCGCCGCGCCGCCAGCGAGAGTCCGGTGGCCTTGTTCAGGCCCAGCGGCAGGATCTCCACCACTCCGGCTCCCGCCATCACCACATCCACCAGATTGCCGACGGTCTGCCGCGCGACCCGCGCCAACGTGTCGTCGTCCAGCTCCGGGTGCTGGATGTACACCTTGTTGAGCGGTGCCGCCCACATCTCCGCCGGGTCGTCGATGAGGACCGCGGGAAGCTCGCCGTCCAGCATCCGGTAACCGGGACCGACCAGGACCTCGCCGTCGAGACCGTCCCGGCTCGCGGCCAGCGCCAGCGTGCCGGTCTCCGCCTCGATCTTGGACACCGCCAGCCCGGCCAACTGCCGGTCCAGCGTCACCGACGTCAGCAACCGGTGCTCACCGGCGTGGTAGAGCTGCGCCCCCTGGCCGCACACCGCGAGACCCTCGTATCCCAGGTCGTCCAGGATGTGCCGCGTCCAGGGCACGGCACGCCCGGTGACGATGATGTGCGCGGCGCCCGCCGCCGTCACCGCGGCGAGCGCCTCACGGGTGCGTACGGAGACCGTGTCGTCGTTCCGCAGCAGCGTGCCGTCGAGGTCGGTCGCGACCAGCCTGTACGGGAACGACATCGCCGGCGCAGGCCCGGACGACGCCACGGACGGGAGCGGTACGGGCGGCGACAGCGGAAGCGGCGCCGCTGACGCGGAGTCGGGACCGGTGCTCACTTGGCGATCGGCTCCAGCACCTCACGGCCGCCGAGATACGGACGGAGCACCTCGGGCACCCACACCGAACCGTCGGCCTGCTGGTGGTTCTCCAGGAGTGCCACGATCGTGCGCGGTACGGCGCAGAGCGTGCCGTTGAGCGTGGCCAGCGGCTTGATCTGCTTGCCGTCCCGCATCCGGACGGAGAGCCGGCGGGCCTGGAAACCGTCGCAGTTCGACGCGGAGGTCAGCTCGCGGTACTTGCCCTGCGTCGGGATCCACGCCTCGCAGTCGAACTTGCGCGAGGCCGACGCGCCCAGATCACCGGTCGCCACGTCGATCACCTGGAACGGCAGCCCCAGGGCGGTCAGCCACTGCTTCTCCCAGTCGAGCAGCCGCTGGTGCTCGGCCTGGGCGTCCGACGGGTCGATGTACGAGAACATCTCGACCTTGTCGAACTGGTGGACCCGGAAGATGCCCCGGGTGTCCTTGCCGTACGTACCGGCCTCGCGGCGGAAGCACGGCGAAAAGCCCGCGTACCGCAGGGGCAGCTTGTCGGCCTCGATGATCTCGTCCATGTGGTACGCGGCGAGCGGCACCTCCGACGTACCGACCAGGTAGAAGTCGTCCTTCTCCAGGTGGTACACGTTCTCCGCGGCCTGGCCCAGGAAGCCCGTGCCCTCCATGGCGCGCGGGCGGACCAGCGCCGGCGTCAGCATGGGGATGAAGCCGGCCTCGGTGGCCTGTGCGATCGCCGCGTTGACGAGGGCCAGCTCCAGCAGCGCGCCCACGCCCGTCAGATAGTAGAACCGCGAGCCGGAGACCTTGGCGCCCCGCTCGACGTCGATGGCGCCCAGCGCCTCGCCCAGTTCCAGATGGTCCTTGGGCTCGAACCCCTCCGCCGCGAAGTCGCGGATCGTGCCATGCGTCTCCAGGACGACGAATTCCTCCTCGCCGCCCACCGGGACATCGGGGTGGACGATATTGCCGAGCTGGAGAAGCAGGCGCCTGGCCTCCTCGTCCGCCTCGTGCTGCTCGGCGTCGGCCGTCCTGACGTCGGCCTTGAGCTGCTCCGCCTTCTTGAGCAGCTCGGCCTTCTCCTCGGCGGACGCCTTGGGGATCAGCTTGCCGAGGGACTTCTGCTCGGAGCGCAGCTCGTCGAAGCGGACGCCGGACGACCTGCGCCGCTCATCGGCGGAGAGCAGGGCGTCGACAAGGCCGACGTCCTCTCCACGGGCGCGCTGGGAGGCGCGAACACGGTCGGGGTCCTCACGGAGCAGGCGAAGGTCAATCACCCCACCAGGCTACCGGTGCGCGCCGACACCGCCCCACCCGATATCAACAGGCGTGTCTCTTTGTCTGAATTGCCGCAATTGGGAAATCTGTCGGGAAATCCCGCACGAGTCATCTGTCGTTCGTCAATAAAGAAGGTTCAATTCGCTGGAACGAAGCACTCTACCGTCATTCGCTTGACCCACTTCCCTTGCGGGGAAGGCGACTTGAGCCGCGGACGCCGAGTGTTGTCCACAGCGATACACAGGGTCATGCAAGTTATCCACAGGGTGTGTGAGTGATCTGTGGATTGCGGAAACGAGCGTTCTGCGGGCCGGGTGCGGGCCGAAGAAATTCCCTGGTAAACCCGCTCCATTCGCTCATTCGGGTGGGAATTGTCCACTCCGGCGAGTTGATCGCTGTCGTTCTGCTGGCGCGGGACAAGGCGAGCCCTGTGGATGGACATCGGCGAGCGGAGCGATTTGTCGACCCGGATGGATGTCGTTGTCGACTTGTCCCCAGGTCGAGAAGCGCACCTGTGGATAACTCTGGGCTGTATCCACAGGCCCGACAGAGTCCACAGGCGGTCGGCCGCCCCGAATCGCCGGAGCCGTCCCGTCGAGCGTCCACCGGAGCCGTCCCACCGGAGCCGTATCGCTCGGGCGTTGCAGCCAAGCGTTGCGGCCGAACCCCACGCGGCGGATCCCCACGGCCGAATTCTCAGGCGCGGCCGTCCTGGCTGCGTGCCAGCCACTCCGCCGCCTCGATGAACTCCGCGTCCGAGGTTCCCGGCCGCAGTGTCGACACATCGGCCGCCGACACCCCCGCCCGCGGGTACGAGCCGAGAAAGCGCACTTTGGGACAGATCCGCTTCAGCCCCATCAGCGCCTCGCCCACCCGCCGGTCCGAGATATGGCCCTCGGCATCCACGGCGAAGCAGTAATTGCCGATTCCCGCGCCGGTCGGCCGCGACTGGATCAGCATCAGGTTGACCCCGCGTACGGCGAACTCCTGGAGCAGTTCGAGCAGCGCGCCGGGGTGGTCGTCGCCCATCCAGATGACCACCGAGGTCTTGTCGGCGCCGGTCGGCGCCGAAGGGCGCGCCGGCCGGCCCACCAGGACGAAGCGTGTCTCCGCGTTCTCCGCGTCGTGGATCTCGGTGACCAGCGGTACCAGACCGTACGTGGACGCCGCGAACTCGCCCGCGAAGGCCGCGTCGAACCGGCCCTCCTGCACCAGCCGCGCACCGTCCGCGTTCGACGCGGCCGACTCCCACACCGCGTCCGGGAGCTGGCTCCGCAGCCAGTTGCGCACCTGCGGCTGGGCGACCGGATGGCCGGTCACCGTCTTCACGTCGGAGAGTTCGGTCCCGGGCCGTACGAGCAGGGCGAACGTGATCGGCAGCAGCACCTCGCGGTAGATCATCAGAGGCGCGCCGGACGCCAGCTCGTCGAGCGTGGCGGTGACACCGCCCTCCACCGAGTTCTCGATCGGTACGAGGGCCGCCGCGGCGTCACCGTTCCGTACGGCGTCGAGGGCCGTCGGTACGGACACCATGGGGACGAGCTCGCGGGTGGCGGCTTCCGGGAGCGTACGGAGGGCGGCCTCCGTGAAGGTGCCCTCGGGGCCCAGATACGTGTAGCGCGTGGCCGACATACGGTCACCCTAATGGCCCGGCGCGCCTCACGCTCCGGAGCGCGTGCCGGGGCCGGCCGCGCGCCAGGAGCCGACCCCCGGCGCTCAGGGCTCGCTCAGGACTCCAGCAGCCGCTGGCCCACGTACTCTCCCTGCCGCGCGCCACCGGGCACCGCGAACAGTCCGCTCGCCTCGTGGCGGATGAACGCCGACAACGCGTCCCCACGGTCGAGCTTGCGCTGCACGGGTACGAATCCCTTGAGCGGATCGGCCTGCCAGCAGATGAAGAGCAGCCCCGCGTCAGGGGTTCCGTCCGCCCCGATCCCGTCGTGGAAGGAGAAAGGACGGCGCAGCATCGCGGCTCCGCCGTTCGCCTCCGGCGTCGAGATCCTGGCGTGCGCGTTGGCGGGTATGACGGGCCTGCCGTCGCCACCCAGCCGGTCGAGGTCCGGCTCCGTCGTCTCCGTACCGCCCGTGAGCGGCGCGCCGTCGGCCTTGCGGCGGCCGATGACCTGCTCCTGCTTGCCGAGCGGGAGCTTCTCCCAGTCGTCGAGGAGCATACGGATACGCCGTACGACGGCGTAGGAGCCGCCCGCCATCCAGGCCGGGACGCCGGCCGCCGGGGCCGCCGGGACGAAGATCCGCCGGTCGAAGTCCGGCTCGGACGGCTTGGGGTTGCCCGTGCCGTCGATCTGGCCCATCAGATTGCGGCTGGTCATCGGCTGAGGGGTGGCACCGGGCGACCGGTTGAAACCGTTCATCTGCCAGCGCACCCGCGCCGCCGTGCCCGCGTCCTTCTGGAGCGTACGCAGGGCGTGGAAGGCGACGAGGGCGTCGTCGGACCCGATCTGGATCCACAGATCGCCCTCGCTCCGGCGGGCGTCGAGCCGGTCGGAGGAGAAGGCGGGCAGCGGGTCGAGGGCGCCGGGACGCCGGTCGGCCAGGCCCGTACGGTCGAAGAAGGTACGGCCGAAACCGAAGGTGACGGTGAGCGAGGAAGGCCCGGCGTCCAGGGCGATGCCGGTGTCGCGGTCGGCGGCCCGGCCGCCGACCGGTTCGCCGGCCATCATCGCGCGCGCCGACTCCGACCACCGGCGCAGCAGTGCGGCGGCCTCCTTCCGGCCGGACCCCGGGGCCAGGTCGAAGGCGACGAGATGGCCCCGTGCATGCATCGGGGTGGTGATACCGGGCTGGTGCGCGCCGTGGAAGGGGACGGACTCCGCGCCGAGCATGGTCAGCGCCGTCGCCGGTTCGGGACGGCTCGCCGCGTACGCACCGGCCCCGCCCAGCGCTCCGAGCGCCAGTCCGGTGGCCCCGGTGGCGCCGGCGGTGCCGATCAGCCGCCGCCGGGAGATGCCGTCGGGCGCGGGCGCGGCGCCGTCCGTCTGCCGCCGGTCGCCGTCCTGGAGGGCCTGGGCCTCCTGGCGGTTGTCCCGGGCCTCCTCCCGGGGGCTCCGCGCGGCCCGTGCGCTGCGGTCGTTCCGGTTGTCGTGGTCCTGTCGGGTCTCGCTCACGATGGGTCAGCCGATCTTCACGTTCTTGTCGACGGTCGTCTGGTCGATGTCGGAGGTCCGTACCGTCACCTGGAGCCGCCACTCGCCGGGCATCGGGATCTGTACGCCGTCCGCGCTCCAGTGTCCGGGAGCGAAACGGTCGGGGACGATCGGCAGCGGGCCGATCCGCTCCGCCGTGAGCGTGAAGGCGGCCTTCACCTCGGGCACGTCCAGCGGCTTTCCGTCGGCGCCGTCGACATAGATGTGCATCACATTGGCGCCGGAGCGGCCCGGGTCGAGAGTCAGCCGCACGGTGCCCTTGCCGTTCAGGCCGCCGGTGTCGAAGGGCATACGGACGTTGACGGGACCCGCGTTCGCGGGGGTCTCGGCGACGGCACCACCGGTGCGGCTCGCTTCCAGCTCGGCGGTACGGCCCGGCTCTGTGGACGTCAGAACGGTCGTGACGGCGAGGAGCACCACGGCGACCCCGGCCTCGGCCAGTACGGAACGGCGCAGTCCGGTCCGCGCGGGATCCGCGTCCCGGGCGCGCTTCTGGCGTGCGCTCGCCAGTGCGGCTCTTTGCCGGGCGAGTTGGGTAGCTCTCTGACTGTCATCAACCGCGGCCGTCGCGGTGACGCTGTCGGAACCGGTTCTCCCCCCGGTCTCCGGTTCCGTCTCCACCTCGGCTTCCACCTCGGCTTCCACCTCGGCATCCGCCGCGGTTTCCACCTCGGCCGTCACGCCGGCTTCCGCCTTGGTCCCGGTGGCCGCCTTGATTCCAGTAGCCGCCTCGATATCGGTGTCCGCCTTCGCCGCGGTCCCCAACCGCCCGTCCACCGCTGTCTCTTCCAGCCGTCCCGTCCACCGCCGTGAGAACCAAGCGATCGCGACCAGCACGGCCACGAGTCCGACCTTGACCAACAGGAGCTGTCCGTATGACGTTTCCCAGAGCGCCGACCAGGATCCGACCTGACGCCAGGACTGGTAGAGCCCGGTCGCGGCGAGCACCACGACGCTGAGAAAGGCGGTGCGGGAGAAGCGCCCCACTGCCGCGCTGTCGATGAAGGGCGCCCGGTGGAGAGCGACGAGCAGCGTCGTGAGCCCGCCGAGCCAGACTGCCACGGCCAGCAGATGCAGGACGTCCACCGGCATGGCGAGACCGGTCTGTATTCCGGTCGAGGCGTGCTCGGACAGCGCCCAGGTGGCGGCGATCCCGGCCGCGACGACCGTGCCGCCCAGGGCGAGCCCGAAGGTGAGGTCCTTCCGTTCCTTGCTCTCCTCCTCGTCACGGGGTGACTCCCTCTTGGCGTACGCACCGAAGAGGACGGCGACGAAGAGCGCCGCCGCACCGAGGAGCAGCAGCCGGGAGACGAGCGCCGCTCCGGTCTTGGTGGCCAGGACGTCCTGGAGCCCGTCGAGATCGAAGGCGTCGCCCAGTTCACCGGAGCCGGTGTACGGATTGCGCAGAAGCAGCAGGACGAGCGTCGCGGCGGTGAGGGCGAGCCAGCCCTGGACGACAAGCCGCTGCAGTGGCCGTACGGACGCACCGCGCTGCCAGCAGCCGAGTATGAAGGCGACGCCGCCGACGAGCAGGATGAACCCGGCGTACGAGACATAGCGCGCCGCCCCGTACAGCGTGCCGACCAGTCCGCCGCCGGCCTCCTCGGTGGGCAGGGCGGCGGTGGTCTCGGAGGGCGCTCCGATGGAGAAGGTGAAGGCGCCGGAGACGGGATGGCTGTCCGCGGAGACGGCCTGCCAGGCAACGGTGTAGGTGCCGTCGGGCAGTCCGGGACGCAGGCCGACGCCGTAGCGCACGGTGCCCGTGCCGGTCAGATCGCGGATCTTGCCCGTGTCCGCACGTTTGTTGGTGGGATCCAGTACACGGATGGAGTTGTCGCCCATGGCGATCTGTTCGGAGAAGGTGAGGGTGATGTCCTTGGGAGCGGAGGCGACCACCGCCCCGTCCTCGGGGCTGCTCCCGGTCAGCGCGGCATGCGCCGACGCCGTGCCGGAGAGCGCGGTGAAGACGGTGCCGAGCAGCACCGTGGTGACGAGCAGCAGGCGCGTCAGGAGTGCTTGCCCGGGTGCTTGCCCGGGGCGCGGGGCGATGGCTGTCATGGCGTCTCAGTCCCTCATTGCTGGGCCGGGTTGTAGGTGGTCTCCTTCACGGGAAGTTCGACCGCGATGGGGTCGCCCTTCTCGAAGTGCAGTTCGATGTTGACGTTCTCCCCCTGCTGGGGGCGGCGCTTGATGTCCATGAACATGATGTGGCTGCCGCCGCGTTCGAGATCCAACTCGCCGCCAGGCGGGATGTCGAAGGACGTCACCTCCATCATTTTCTGCTTCTCGGTCCTGTGGATGGTGATGTCGTCGGAGAGGTCGCCGGTGACGGAGGTGAGCTTGTCGGCGCCACCGCCCCTGTTGGTGATGACGAGAAAGCCGGCCGCGAGGTCGCTGACGGGCTGGGGCATATAGGCGCCGCTGACGGAGAGTTCGGGCTGTCCGGACGAGCCGCCGCCGGAGGAGCAGCCGGCCAGTGCCAGCGTGGCCGTGAGACCGATGGCGACGGCGAGTCCGCGTCCGAGTCGGGGTGCGGGTGAGGGTCCGTGTGCGCGTGCGCGTGTGCGTGTGCGCGGAGTGTGGGGGGTCACGGGGTCTCGCCCTTGATGATCTTCGGCAGATCCTTGGCGTAGTCGTCCGCGGAGGTGTCCTCGCCGTAGAGGACATAGCCGGCGTCGGTCTTCGGCGAGAAGGCGATGACCTGCGCGCCGTGCATGGAGACCACGCTGCCGTCCTTCTCCTTCGTCGCCGGGTCGATACCGATGCCCAGTTGACGGGCGCCCGCCTGGATCGTGGGGAAGTCACCGGTGAGTCCGACGAAGGACGGATCGCCCGCGCTCGGCAGCCACTTGGCGAGTTCGGCGGAGGTGTCACGCTCGGGATCGGTGGTGACGAAGACGACCTGGAGCTTGTCCTGGTCGGCCTTGGGGAGCGACTTCCTGGCGATGGCGATGTTGCTCATCGTCAGCGGGCAGACGTCCGGGCAGTTGGTGTAGCCGAAGTAGATCAACGTCGGCCTGCCCTTGGTCCGCTCGCGGAAGTCGTAGTCCTTGCCCCGGGTGTCCTTGAGGACGAGGTCCGGCTTCTCGAAGGGCTGGTCGAGCACCGTCGCCGCCTTGGTCTTCTCCTGGACGGAGACATCGGCGAGCGGCTTCGCGGAGTCGTCGCCGCTGCCGCAGGCGGTCAGGGCGAGCGCCGCGGCCACCGCGAGGGCGGCGGCCGAGGTCAGGGTTTTCTTGCGCATGAAGGGAGTTCCTGCTCGTGGAGTACGGGCACCGGGTGCGCGGGGCCGGGGAGTTCCGGCCTCGCGCGCCTCCGACGCCTCGGATACGTGGAGCCTGACGCGTCAGCCGTGGGGCAACGCTGCCCCGGGCAGCGGCTGGGACACGGGGTCAGGCCTCGGACGGGCGGTGTGTCAGGCCGTACGACGTCGGCCGGCCAGAACACCGAAGGCCACGCCGGCGACACCGACGACGATGCCCACGATGCCCAGAACGCGGGCGGTGGTGTCGCCGCTGTCGGCGGAGGCCGTCTCGGTCTTCGCGACGTCGGACGGGTGTGCGGTCTCCGTGTCGTCGTGGTCCGAGGCCGTCTCGGCTGCGGGCTTGTCCGCCGTACCGCCGTGCTCGTCGCCCGTGGCCGCGGTGAGCTTCAGGACCGGCGCGGGGCTCTCGGGCTCCGCCGCGCCTTCCTTGGGCTCCTCGATCCAGCGGACGACTTCCTTGTTGTCGTACGTCTGGATGGCCTTGAACACCAGCTCGTCGGCGTCCTCGGGGAGCTGACCGACGGAGAGGGGGAACTGCTGGAACTGACCGGGGCCGATCTTGCCGCCGTCCGCGGTCCAGGTGACCTTGGAGACCGCCTCGGTGATCGTGTTGCCGTGCAGCTCCAGCGGCTTGGCGAGCTTGCTCTTGGTGACGTCGATCTTCCAGCCGGGCACGGGCTGCGGCATCACGGACGCCAGCGGGTGGTCGGCGGGGAAGCTCACCTCGAGCTTGGTGGTGGAGGCGTTGTCGCGCTCGTTGGGGACCTTGAAGTTGATCGTGGCATAGCTGCCCTTGGCGGCCGGTCCCTGCGGCTGGACGCTGACATGCGCGGAGGCGGGGCCCGCCAGCAGCAGAAGAGCGGTCGCGGCGATGCCGCCGGCGACGGAGAGACGGGTGAGGTTCTTGGCCGCGGATCCGGAGGAGGCGGAGAACGTTGTGAACACGGGACACTCCACGGTGTGGGGAGAAGAGGTGATCGGGCGGAGGAGCCGTGGCGCGGACGCGCGACGGCGGTGCGACATCACTCCCGTCCAGCACGGCCGTAGCGGCATCGGCACGTCAGCGCACGACCACGCGCGAACGAAACGAGTGGATGCGCGGACGTGATGGGCGTGCCGAGGGCGTGAGGAAGCGGGAGACGCGTCGCGTCAGGCTGCGAGCGCGAGGGCCGCGGGAGGGCCGCGCCTGATCACCGTGTGCTGGAGTGCCTCCCCGGCAGGCACCGGAAGAGTGGCGTACGGGACACGCGGAGCGCGTGCCTCCGGAGCGTGCGCGCCGGTCAGACCGGCGCGCAGGGCCCGTACGAGCGCGAGGGCCGCACGCAGGGCGCGCAGCGTCGTACTCTCCGCCACCTCGCTGATCCCGTGCGTCGAGAGCTGAGCGAGCCGCAGCAGAGCGAGATCTCCGCGGCGCAGCACCCAGCCCATCGCGAGGGCGGCCAGGAGATGCCCGAGCACCATCGGCAGGGAGGGCAGCAGCCCGTCGACGGAGGTCTGTACGGAGTGTCCGGCCGCCGAACCGGAGGCCGAGGACGAGCCCGTGACCCCGATCGCGGTCATCAGGTGCTGATGGGCGCCCGTCATCGACGCCATCGCCCCGGAGCCCGTGGCCGCGGCTCCACCCGCACCGGCGGCGGCACCCATGTCCATGCCCGAACCCGCCGGGTTGAGACCCGCGTTGGCCACGATCCGCTGTGCGTCGACCGTGCTCAGCGAGGCCGGGCCCGCTCCGCAGACCAGCTTCGCGGCCAGTCTGATCAACGCGTCGTCGGTCCCCGCCGGCACCGCGAGATGCCGCTGACCGATGCCGAACAGACTGTGCAGAGCGAGCTGTCCGGCCGTCAGGGCCAGCACGATGGACGGTGTCGAACGCGCGCGTCCGGCCAGCGGAGCCGCGACGGCGAAAACCGCCAGGAAGCCGAGGAGCAGGGTCCACCAGGGGACGGGGGCACAGGAGGCCAGCACATGCCCGGTCGCCGACAGCACGACACAGACCGCGGTGAACACCGCGGCCCTCAGCAGCCGCGGAACGGCTCCGGCGCGTACGAGACGAGCAGACATGGCCGGGTCATCATCGCACTGTGCCTCCGGCCGCCGTAGGGCAGGTCCGGAAGGTCGTTCTCCGCCCCATACGCGCCGCCCTATACACCGCCATGCGCCGCGTTCGCGTCCGCCGAATGAGGGTTATCACGTCAACCGCGTGCTTACGACCCCTGATGGGGGGCAATACGTATCGGTATGTCGAGCCGCAGCCAGAAAGGCTGGAGCATGAGCATCTGGTGGTCTCTCCACTTGCGGCGCGAAGCCGCGAGCGTTCCGCTCGCCCGTCATCTTCTGCTCGGTGCCATGGAGACCGCGGGCGTCGATCCCGAGGTCTCCTTCGATCTCTCGGTCGCCCTCAGCGAAGCCTGTGCGAACGCCGTCGAGCACGGCGGTACGGGGGAGGAAGGCGGCGACGGCGGGGACGGACGCACCGCCGGGTCGCCCGGGGCATACCGGGTGACCGCGTATCTCGACGGCGAGCGATGCCGTATCGAAGTGGCCGATTCCGGTCCCGGGTTCTCCGCCCGGCGCGTGGTGCGCCGCCCCCTGCCCCCGCCCGCTCCCACCGCCGAGAGCGGCAGAGGACTGGGCCTGATCGAACAACTCGCCGATCATGTGCATTTCCGCAACAAACCCGGGCACGGTGCGGTGGTCAGCTTCGACAAGATCCTCAAATGGCGGGAGGACGCCCTGCTCAGAGCCATGTGAGCCCGAGCAGCACGCCCTCCGCCAGGTCCGCTTCAGCCGCCGGGTCCGCCGCGGCCGTCAGATCCGCTTCACCCACTGGGTCCGCTTCTCCCACCAGGCCCGCTTCAGCCGACAGGTCCGCTCGGGCGGCCAAGTCCGTTTCGGCGGTCAGGCCTGCTTGAGGCCCGCCATCCAGGCCTCCACCTCGTCGGCCCGGCGCGGCAGCGCCGCCGACAGATTCCGGTTCCCGTCCTCCGTGACGAGGATGTCGTCCTCGATCCGGACACCGATTCCGCGGTACTCCTCGGGCACGGTCAGATCATCGGCCTGGAAGTAGAGTCCCGGCTCGACGGTGAGGCACATTCCCGGCTCCAGTGTCCCGTCCACGTACACCTCCCTGCGCGCGGCAGCACAGTCGTGCACGTCCAGACCGAGCATGTGACCCGTGCCGTGCAGCGTCCAGCGGCGCTGGAGACCCAGCTCCAGGACCTTCTCGACCGGCCCTTCGAGCAGACCCCACTCCACGAGCTTCTCGGCGAGGACACGCTGCGAGGCGTCGTGGAAGTCGCGGTACTTGGCGCCGGGCTTCACCGCCGCGATACCGGCCTCCTGGGACTCGTACACCGCGTCGTAGATCTTCCGCTGAAGCTCGCTGTAGCG
The DNA here is from genome assembly GCF_001700515.1 of Streptomyces lushanensis. GTDB lineage: Bacteria > Actinomycetota > Actinomycetes > Streptomycetales > Streptomycetaceae > Streptomyces > Streptomyces lushanensis. The sequence continues at coordinate 14,817 of NZ_MAUD01000158.1, read as the reverse complement.
GCCGTTGATCGGCAGCGTGCGTGTGACATCGGCCGTGTACAGGGTGTGGGTCTCCACGCCGGCGTCGAGCAGCAGCAGATCGCCGGAGCGTACGTCACCGTCGTTGCGCACCCAGTGCAGGGTGGTGGCATGCGGTCCCGCCGCGCAGATCGAGCCGTAACCGATGTCGTTGCCCTCGACGCGGGCCCGCAGGAAGAACGTTCCCTCGATGTAGCGCTCGCTGGTCGCCTCCGCCTTGTCGAGGATCTTCACGACGTCCTCGAAGCCGCGCACGGTGGAGTCGACGGCCTTCTGAAGCTCGCCGATCTCGAAGTCGTCCTTCACGGCGCGCGCCTCGGAGAGATGGACGCGCAGCTCCTCGTCGCGCTCCGCGGTCACCTTGTCGGTCAGCGCGGCCTCGATGGAGGCGTCGTGCCCGCGGACGTTACGGACCGGGCCCGTCGCCTCCCTGAGGACGGCGGCGACCGTGCGTACGTCCTTGGCCGGGATGCCCAGCAGTCGCTCGGCCTCGGCGAGGGAGTGCCGGCGGCCGACCCACAGCTCACCCTGGCCGTCGAGCCAGAACTCGCCGTTCTCCCGGTTGGAGCGCGGCAGCAGATAGACGGTCGCGTCGTGCCCGCCGTCCTTCGGCTCCAGTACGAGTACGCCGTCGTGGGTCTGGTCCCCGGTGAGGTACGCGTACTCGGTGGAGGCGCGGAAGGCGTACTCGGTGTCGTTGGACCTGGTCCTGAGGTTGCCCGCGGGGATCACCAGCCGCTCGCCGGGGAAACGCGCGGAGAGCGCGGCGCGGCGCGCGGCGGTGTGGGACGCCTGCGCGATCGGCTCCAGGCCGTGCAGTTCGGTGTCGGCCCAGCCGGACTTCATGATGTCTGCGAGCTCTTCGGACACGCCCGGGTTCAAACCGTTCTTCCTCGTCTTGATCGGCTCTTCTTCGGTCTCCGGGGTCTCCGGTTCCGGGGTTCGCGGGGTCTCCTGGGTGAGCTCGTCAGCCACGTCTTCTCCTCATAAGGTCATGAATCCAGAACATCCTTCCCATCGTATGTGTGAGGGGAAGACCGCCCGTTGTCCCTGTGCGGTATCCATCGGCCGCCGGAAAGGACCGGAATCGGCACCGGAAAGAGCCGGGAAGAGCCGGAAAGAACCGGAAGGATCCGGAGGAGACCGGGGTGGGACCGGACAAGGCCGGGCGGAATCAGTCGAACCGGGCGGCGAGCAGCACCACGTCCTCGGTGCCGCCGGGATTCCGCGCGCCCTGGGCGTTTCTGGCGTCCGGCCCGCCCGGCAGCACGGTCCGCAGCACATGGTCGGCGACCGCTCCCGGATCGTCCCTGGCGGACGGCGGGACGCTCGCCGCCGCCCCGTGCAGCCGCGCGTAGGCCCGGTCCATGGGGTCGCCGGTGCGCCGCAGCAGTCCGTCCGTATAGAGCAGCACCGTTTCGCCGGGCGCGGGCCACAGCTCCACGCTGGGCGCCTCCCAGCAGGCGAGCATCCCGAGCGGCGCGGAAAGGGACGTCTCGACGAACTCGGTGCGCCGGTCCCCGACGATCAGCGGCGGCGCGTGACCGGCTCCGGCCAGCAGGATCCTGCCCTGGGCCGGTTCGGCGTACGCGAAGAGGGCGGTGGCCGTACGCGCGGGCTCGGTCAGCCGCAGCAGCAGCTCCAGATCGGAGAGTACGGCGACCGGATCCTCGCCCTCCATCACGGCGTACGCGCGCAGCGAGGCGCGCAGCCGACCCATCGCGGCCACCGCGCCGGGCCCGGAGCCGCCGACCGAGCCGACGGACAGGCTCACGGCGCCCTCGGGCAGCGGGAGCGCGTCGTACCAGTCACCGCCGCCGTACGGCCCTGTGCGGTGGCGCGCGGCGAGCTGGATGCCGGGGATCCGGGGGAGCCGGCTGGGGAGCAGATCCTCGGCGATGGTGGCCGCGCGGGTGCGGGCCCGCTCCAGCTCCAGCAGCCGGGAGAGATGCTGGCTCGCGTACCGCGTGTAGAGACCGACGAGATGGCGCTGGCGTTCCACCGGTTCGGCGGGTTCGTCGTACAACCAGACGGCGGCCCCGAGCCGCCCGGACACGGGGCTGGACACCGTGCCGACGCCGGACACCGTGCCGGGCGCGGGACCGGACGCGCCGCCGCCCGACACGAGGCCGGACGACAGACCCGACGCGAGCCCCGGCGCGGGGCCGGACGAGGTACCCGTCGGGGCTCCCGTACCGGCGACCAGTGGTACCGCGTAGCTGGCGCCGTAGCCGAGCCGTACCGCGACCTCACGGAGGCGCGGGTCCGCCTCCGTGTCCCGCAGGAGATCGGGAGAGGCCAGCGGCTCGGTCCGCGCGGCAGGACCGTCCAGGAGCCCGCCGCACGGGGAGGCTCGGCGCGGCACGGTCTCCAGATGGCCGAGATCCGCGCGGGTGAGCCCGAGTCCAAGAGTGGTGCCGGGGCCCAGACCGTCGGCCGGTTCGAGTACGACCAGTCCTCGGCGCGCGCCGAGGAGGGCGGCGCCGGCGCGCAGCAGCTCCTTGAGCGCGCCCTCCAGTGAGCCGGTTCCGGCCAGGCGTTCGGTCAGTTCGTGCAGGGTGGTCAGATCGGAGACCCAGCCGGCCAGCCGGTCCCGGATCAGCGCTCCGGGCGCGGCGGGAAGGTCGTCCAGGGGCGGGCCAGTGTGCGCGGGGGCCGGAACTGTGGAATCGATTCCAGCCACTTTCGGCATGTTCGGGGCGCTCATGGCAGTCGGCTTTCCGACGGGTGCGTTTCACTCAATAGCATCGCAAACCCCTAGGTCATTCAGCGCGGCTACCCATGTATCCACATGTACACGTACAACTGAGGCAATGTCCAGCATTGTCCGGGCGGAACGACCGGTGTCCTGAGACGTTCAAGTTGGCAAAAAAATTACCCCCCTGACCAGGTTTTGCGATCGACTGAGGGCGCTCAACAGGGGGTCCTTCAGGGATGAGTTCGAGTTCGGCCCGGTTGGAGCGTCATTCCGGACGTGATGGGTACGTAAACGGTGACGGACAGGGGCAGTTGGGACCGCCCCGGAACCTGGCGGCAGGACCGGGCGTCTTAACCGCCGTAGGTCACACCTCATCCCCCGGAGTGGCGAGAAAAGCACAGCGGGACAGAGCGGGACAGTAAGCGCCATGCGCACGCCACCCCTCGCCACATGCTCAACGAAGACGGTCCGTGCCCGGCCCAGGAATGGCGTGATGCGCCCGAGGGCGGGGTGGGGCCGTCCGTGCCTCAGGTACGGGGCGGCCATGCGTCGAAAGTGCGCGCGGTGACTACGCACAGTGATACGCACGGTGAAGTGATGCACACACATGGTGTCAGTGTCATGTGGACCTCGGCGTTCAACGGAAAGGAACGAGCGCTCATGCGCGAGATCCTCGGAAGGCGACGCAGGCTCCGGCTCCGGCGCAAGGGGGAGCCTGCCCAACTCGACGCGGCGCTCGTCTGCGCCACCGCGTGGAGATGGCCCGTGCTCCCGGGCGCCGGTCTCACGGTGGCCGGCGGACGCGGGACACGCGGACTTGGCTGCGCCTGCCCCGACCCCGAGTGCGCCGTACCCGGCGCGCACCCCTTCGATCCCGGTCTGCTCGCGGCGACCACCGACGAGCGCATGGTGCGCTGGTGGTGGCAGAACCGGCCCACGGCCCCGATCGTGCTGGCCACCGGCGACAGCGCGCCCTGTGCGGTGAGCCTGCCTGCCGTGGCGGGCGCTCGGGCGCTGGTGGAGCTGGACAGGATGGACATCAGGCTCGGACCGGTCGTCGCGACGCCCACGCGCTGGTCGCTGCTGGTCGCTCCGTACACCCTCGAACAGCTCGGTGAGCTGCTGTACGCCAAGGACTGGGTGCCCAGTTCGCTGCGGTTCCACGGCGAGGGCGGCTATCTGGTGCTGCCGCCCTCCGAGGCGGCGGGCGGACAGGTCCGCTGGGAGCGGGCGCCTCTGGCGGGCTCGGCGGCGCCCTGGCTGCCGGATGTCGAGGCGGTCGTGGACGCGCTTGTCGAGGCGAGCACGAGCGCGCCGGACGGCGGCAGCAGACTCGCGTACTGACGGCGGTCGACGCGTCCCTCGCACGTACGGGGGCGCGTCCCGCCCCTGCCCCGTGCCCTGGGACGCGTCGCGCCGGGTTCCCGCGGAGCCGCCGACGGCATCCCTGTCCGCGTCCGCGACTGCGCCTGAGTGTTTGCACCTGTGTCTGTGTGCTTGCGCCTCTGCTTGTGTGCCTGCGCCTCTGCCAGTGCGGTGCGCCTGTGTCCGGATGCGCTGTCACCCGTACGGGTGCGAGCCGTGACGAGTTGTCCGGGAATTGGGCGCGCGGCGCCTCTGAGCGGCGCGTTCCGTCGATATCTTCGGCCCACCGTCAGCAATTCCCCGGCACTGGCAGGTGGGTCCAGCATGAATCTCCGCATGACCGGGCTCACGGCCATTGTCGTGTTCACCGCACTTCTGCCGCTGGCCGCCACCACGGGCCCCATGGGCACCGTCCGCCCGGCCGATTCCGCCCGCCCCGTCGTCGGCCGGGCGGAACCGCTCGCGGACGCCAAGGTGGGAGCCGGCCTCCCGACTGTGTCCGGAACCGACGGGCCCGCCGCTGAGGACTCCGCGACGGACGGGACGCCGGTGGCGGGCGATACGGCTGGTGGCACGGCAGGCGCCGCCACGGGCGACACGGCCGGCGGGGACGCGGTGATGCGTGCCGACGAGCGATGTGGGCCTGAAGTCGCCTCTCCCGAAGGGATCGAGGCGCGGACATGTGTACTGACCGAGGGCGGCGACACCTGGGCCCGTACCGCGTACCGCAACACGTCGGGCGGTGAACTGCGTGCCGTACTCACCCTCATGGGCCCGCGCGGACGCACCGTACTGACACACTGCGTGGCCGGGGTCACGGATGAGCCCGCGACCTGTCAGACGCCTCGCGAACCGTCCCGGGGAACTCGCGAGCAATACACGGCGGTCGTGGAGTTCGCGGCCATGCCGACGCCGTCCAGCGGTGACGACGGCGAGGTGAGCGGACCGGGGACCGGACCTCTTCTGCTGAGGTCAGGGAGCAACTCGTAGGCCACGGTGGGCCGTTGACATACCGGCCGGGTCCGGGAACGCGGACGCCCGATCGCTGGCGACGGGGGATGCACCAGCGACCGGGCTTCTAGAACGGTAACAAGAGATCGGCAGTTAGCAAATTCGATCCGGTGTATTCGGACAATGAATTACCAGCCAGTACGGGAAGTTGTGACAGGTGGTGTGACTGGTGTCACCACCGGGGCCGTCCGGCCGATCTTCGCGGGCCGGGAACGCCGGGGTGACACCAGCCGCTGCCGCCACGGGCCGTACCTGGCCGCGTTGTCGGAGTCGTCCGAACGCTTCCGGTCCATCGACCGGAAGACACTGTCGGTGAACCGGTGGCGATCCGACGGTGATCGGGTGGTGGTACGGCGGGGGGCACGGCGACCCGTCGACGCCCCGTCGGCGACCCTCCCCAGCGGTCCGGGAGCGGTTCGGGAGCCCGCCGACGGCGCCCCTCGGCCCTACGACATGCCTGGTCAGCTCAGCGTCACCTGGCGGTTGGTGAGCCCGCCGCGCGCCCGGCGCTCGTCGCCCGTCAGCGGGGTGTCGACGGCCAGCGCCGCCGCCAGCCGCTCGGCGAACTCCGCCGCCGGCTTCTCGCACTCCTCCGCGCCCATCGCGCTCGGCAGGTCCCACACCGGCACCGTCAGCCCGTGCGCCCGGAAGGAGCCGACCAGCCTCGTTCCCTCACCGAGGGTCGACGTGCCCGCGACATGCAGCCGGGCGAGCGCGTCCAGCAACTGCTCCTCGGGATAAGGCATGACCCAGCGGAGGTGGTTCTTCTCCGGCGTCTCGCACCAGTACGCGGCGTCCGCGACGGAGAGCCGTACGGTCGGGATCGCGGCGGCGTTGGCGCGCTCCAGGGAGGCGTTCACCTCGGCCGAGGCGTTCTCCGCGTCCGGGACCCAGAACTCGAACCCGGTGTGCACGGCAGGCGTGAAATCCGCCTCGGGGTCGAGCAGATCCTGAAGCCGAGGACCGTCGGCCGGCACCCGCTGCGCGGCCACGGGATTGCCGGGCTCCGCCGTCAGCGCACGCCGGAGCGTGTCGGCGAGATCGCGGCTCAGATCGCCGGACGAGGTGTCGTTCTGGAGAGCGAGCAGTACGGAACCGTCGTCCCGGCGCAGCGCCGGCCAGGCCATCGGCAGTACGGTCGCGAGCGTCACGGACGGCACGCCCTCGGGCAGCCCGTCCTTGAGGGTCAGTTCGGCGGTCGCGGCGGGCACGAGCTCGCGCAGCGCGACCCAGTCGCACTCACCGGCCAGGCCCTCGAAGGGACGCTGGACCAGCTCGGTCACGGCGTGCGCGGCGGCCCGGCCGTGGCAGGCCTTGTAGCGACGGCCCGAACCGCACGGGCAGGGCTCGCGGGCTCCCACCACCGGAATCGGTCCGTCCTTGAGCTGCGCCTTGGCGGCCTTCGTCTGGGGGCGCTTCTTGGCCATGGTGTGGCTTCTCCCGTAGCGGCGGTGCGATGTCGGCGCGAGCCTAGCCGTACGGACGGACAGCGCGGGGGGCGCGACGCGGCGCGCGAAGAACCGGCCCGCCGCCCGGCGGGCCTCCGCCCGGTCCTCGGCTCCGCGCGGTTTTCGGCTCGGACCGGTTTTCAGCCCCGGCCGTCTTCGGCTCGGACCGGTTCTCGGCTCCGCGCGGTCCTCGGCTCGGACCGGCCCTCGGTTCACGTCGTCCGTCATGCTCACACCGCGGGCGGCCCGGGACATGGGGTGCTCCGAGGGCGCGAGCTGCCCCGGCACTGGAGAGCCCGTACCGTCATGTCCCCGGAGAGCCCCTACCGTCAGGCCGGCGCCGACCCCATCAGGTCATGGCCCGCCGTTCCGCGGGCTCAGGCGGCCCGCACATCAGCTCGCCTCGTCGAAGGGATCCGCGAAGGCGAGCCCGTCCAAGCCGTCCAGCCCCTCGAGCTCGTCCAGCTCATCCAACTCCAGCTCGTCCGTGTCCGGGCCTGTGACGCGCGTAGCGAGATCATTGCGCCGGTGCACGGCGGCGACTATCACCCACACGGTGACCTCGCCGGACGCGCTGTCCCGCACGCCCCATTCCTGGGCGAGCGCCGAGATGATGTTGAGCCCGCGGCCACCACGGGCCGTGACCGAGGGCGTCGCGGGAATCGGTCGCGTCGGGCCGCCACCGTCCGTCACCTCGACGATCAGCCGTCCGGCCTTGTCGACGCGCCACTCGGCACGGATGTCGCCGTCGCCGATCTGCTCGTGTCCCAGTGGTCTGCCATGCCGACATGCGTTGCTGACCAGTTCGGAAAGGATCAATACGGCATCGTCGACCACCGCTGCCGACACCCCGCTGCGGCTCAACTGCTCCCGCATCCGGTGTCGCGCTTCTCCCACGCCCGCAGGGCCATGGGGAACAACGGCCATGCACGACGACGTGGGCACTTCTTGTGCCACCACAAACGCCACCCCCGAGACCTCCTTTGCCCCACGCCACGATGTGGATGCCCCATTGGCCTGGACCGGAAACCGGCCAGGCGAGAGCCTTTGACGCACTCGTAACCCTCGAATACGCATCGAACGCGCCGGTGCACTCCCCGTACTCTTCGGCCGCACTGCCCGTCACCATTCGGTGCGTTCATATCGGGCGGATTTATCGGTCAATATGTGCGGTGATGCCTATGGCGTGTCGAGGCAGTGCGTACGGCATGTGCACGGCGTGTCAGGAAAGACGGCCGAGCTGGGACAGAACCTGTTTGGGGCGATTGGTGATGATCGCTTCCACGCCGAGGCGCACACAGAGATCGACGTCTTCCGGCTCATTCACCGTCCAGACATGGACACGGTGGCCCGCCTTGTGCAGCCGTGCGATGTAGTCGGGATGGTTGCGGACGATCCGCATCCCGGGACCCGCGATCCGCGCGCCGGCGGGCAGCCGCCCGTCACGCAGCCGCAGCGAGAGGAACTGCATCAGATAGACGGTCGGCAGTGTCGGCGCGGCGTCGGCGATCCGGTGCAGCGAGCGCGCGGAGAAGCTCATGATCCGCACGGCCGACTCGTCCGGTGCCGGATCGTTCAGACCGAAGCGTCCCAGCAGGTGCAGCAGCCGTTCCTCCACCTGTCCGGCCCAGCGGGTCGGATGTTTGGTCTCGATGGCCAGCTCGATGGGGCGGCCCGCGTCCGCGATCAGTTCCAGCAGCCGCTCCAGCGTCAGTACGGAGGTGAATTCGCGGTCCCGCCAGTCCGGGCTCTCCTCGCTGTCCTTCCACGAGCCGAAGTCGAGCGCCGCGAGTTCGGCCAGCTCCAGGGCGGAGACGGCACCGCGTCCGTTGGACGTGCGGTTCACCCGGCGGTCGTGGACACAGACGAGATGTCCGTCGGCGGTGAGCCGTACATCGCACTCCAGTGCGTCGGCGCCGTCCTCGATGGCCTTGGTGTAGGCGGCCAGGGTGTGCTCCGGTGCGTCCTCGGAGGCTCCGCGGTGGGCGACGACCTGGATGCTGTGCTGTCGTGCTTGGGTCACCGCGTCATGGTGTCATCGTGACCGGGTAGGCGGGTGAACGGATGGGGTTCTCCGGCCGGTCGGATCAAGATGCGATCCTTTTGTCCGAAATAAAGGATGGCGGACAGACGCACAGGTCCTGCTTACAGTGGTCTGACGTGCCGTGGGAAAAGCTGACCGCAGATACTTGCGCCGTCACGGAAACCTGCACGACGGAACTGACTCGCGCGGCGGAACTCTGCGGAACTCTTGCCGAAGACTGATGTGGACCCGAGGAGAAAGAGCTGTGAGCACTGAGAACGAGGGCACTGCGGCCCCCGGCGGCCCGTCCGTACCTCCCGTGCCGGATGCCGCTCCCCAGGGCACACCCCCGTCCGGTCCGCCCTCCGGTCCGCGAGAGAGCTGGCAGGAGCCGACGGCGCAGACGGACCCGCGGACAGGCTCGCAGGGGGGCGCGGGGGGCGCGTACGAGGACGGACAGCACAGGGGCGCACAACCGGGCGGGGATGCCCAGCCGGGCGCGGGCGGGTATCCGGGCTCCGGCGCGCAGCCGGGCGCGGGCGCGCAACCGGGGCATCCGGACGGAGCGTCCGGCGGGGCGCAGGGCGGGAACGTGCAGGGCGGTGACCCCGCGGGCGGCCCGAAGGGCGCTTCCGAGACGGGGCACGCGGCGGACGCAGGCTGGCCCCCGCCTCCGCCCGTGATCCCGTCGTACGCCGCTTACGGAGGCGGCGGGGACGGTTCCATGGGCGGTGGCGGCGGTGGCCCGCAGTGGGGTGCCCCGGAGCCCGGCCAGGAGCCCCGGCCGACGCGCAGGCGCCAGGGCGGACTCATCACCGCCGTGCTCGCGGCCGCGCTGATCGCGGGCGGTATCGGCGGCGGAGTCGGCTACTGGGCCTCGGAGCGCAACGACGACGGCGGGGCCGGTTCGACGACGGTCGCCGCGGCGGACGCTCCCAAGGACGTCAAGCGCGAGTCCGGCACGGTCGCGGCGGTGGCCCAGAAGTCGCTGCCGAGCGTGGTCACCATCGAGGCGCAGGGCGGCAACGGCGAGGGCGGCACCGGCACCGGCTTCGTCTACGACAAGCAGGGCCACATCCTCACCAACAACCATGTGGTGGCCTCCGCGGCGAACGGCGGCGACCTGACCGCGACGTTCTCGAACGGCGACAAGTACGACGCCGAGGTCGTCGGCCGCGCCGAGGGCTACGACGTGGCGGTGGTGAAGCTCAAGAAGGCGCCCCCCGGTCTGACCCCGCTCCCGCTCGCCAACTCCGACCAGGTCGCGGTCGGCGACTCGACGATCGCCATCGGCGCTCCCTTCGGTCTCTCCAACACCGTGACCACGGGCATCATCAGCGCCAAGAACCGCCCGGTCGCCTCGGGCGACGGCTCCGGCGCCAGCAACTCGTACATGAGCGCCCTCCAGACCGACGCCTCCATCAACCCCGGCAACTCCGGCGGCCCGCTGTTGGACGCCCGCGGCGCGGTCATCGGTATCAACTCGGCCATCCAGTCGGCGGGCAGCGGCGGCCTGGGCCAGTCCCAGGCGGGCTCCATCGGCCTCGGCTTCGCGATCCCGATCAACCAGGCGAAGAACGTCGCCGAACAGCTCATCGAGACGGGCCAGCCGGTGTACCCGCTGATCGGCGCCACGGTCACGATGACCGAGGGCGGCGAGGGTGCCACCATCTCGCCCCAGGGCGAGGGCGGCGTCCCGGCCGTCACCCCGAACGGCCCGGCTGCCAAGGCCGGCCTCAAGGCGGGTGACGTCATCACCAAGTTCAACGACACCCCGATCGACAGCGGCCCCACCCTGATCGGCCAGATCTGGACCCACAAGCCGGGCGACAAGGTGACCCTCACCTACATCCGCGACGGCAAGGAGTCCAAGGTGCAGGTCACCCTGGGCGAACGCAAGGGCGAGAGCTGACCGACCGGTGACCGCCGACTCCTGAACCTGGGCCCGAGATCCCGGACTCGTCGCAGCTCGCCACCAAAGCTGCACGTGAGGGGGCTGCCGAACACTTCGGCAGCCCCCTCACTCATATGACTGTCTCGCGCGCAGGATCGCGAACGCTCAGCAAGTCGTGATCGGAATTCATTCGGCGCGATTTATGCGGGACGCTGTTGCGAGCTGAGATTCCTTGTTCTTGATCGCCGCATCCAGAGCTGATTTATTCTTCTTGATCAGCGACCTCTGGAGGGAAGTCTCCGCCGTGAACCAGACGTCGACCAGATCCACCTGTCCCTTGCAGCCGACATCGGCTGTGGCCACCTGAATCTCTGCCGGTACGGGCTCCTTGCCCTGAAATCGGTTGTCGGCCATCGCGGCAAAAGGATCGGGATACGAAAATCCTTTGTCCTTCATGCAGCGCGACCAGGAGCGGAAGGCCCTGGTCACGTCAGGGTTTGCCTTGGTGATGTTAAAGCTTTGCCCGTTGAGATCCTGAGCCAAATCACCCGACCCGACGTGACCGGATCCGGCGATTTTTTTGGTCGCTTCCCCCACACAACCATCGGCCGACACCCGCATTCCGTTCACCGAAGGCACATCACTCGAGGCGAGTGCCGGCGTTTCCTTGTCCGTGGCAGACTCAGTTTTTCCCGTCAGTACTGTGTAGGCTTTTCCTGTGGGCGGCGAGGATTGCGTGACGGGATGAGCACGCGGATCACGATCGCCGAGATGATAGCCGTAGCTCCGCGCCATTTGTTCATCGGTCACACCGTATCTGCGGTCCATGAGACTACGAGGCCCCGTGGAGGGGCCAGGTGAACCGAAGTCGTGGGAGACTCCGAAGCGGCGCATGCACTGCTGCACGAGGGTACGTTGAGCCTGCAGAACGGCCTTGATTTCGGAGTCCGAGAAAAGATATTCTTCGACAGGAAGCCTCAGATTGACGCTGGGTCGGAGAGCCGATCCCTTCGGCTGAGCACCGGATGATGGCGGTCCGTCCGGCGCCGCGTGATCCACTGAGCACCCTGTTACGAGCAGCGATGCAACGCTCGCGATGCCAATAAAGGCAACACTTCGCTTATTGGCGAGCATATTTATCATGCCTACTCTGTCGGTGAAAACCCCAGGCCCCGCCCCGGTCACATGAAAAGGCAGGGCCTGGAATTTACTGCACGATTCGCCTGGCTTCCTGATCCTTGTCCGTGCCGATCACGCTCTACCAGAAGAAGTGAAGCGAAGCGTTCTCGTTGTAAGTGTTGACCAGGTTGCGGCTGCTGTTCGGTACCACGTCGTCGTAGACGCCGGAGTAGTTGGAGTTGTAATAGACGCGAGCCGTCTGCGCCGTTATCCCTCCGTGGGAGGCCGACGCGGCGTTGTTCTTCACGTTCTGGCCGAATCCCGCCGATGTCGTGCCGAAGTTGTTGAACTGATATCCGGCAAAGTCGGGTATGTCGCTGCCGCTTGTCATCCACGCGCCCTGCTGGTTGGAGTTGTAGTACAGGCACAGGTAAGGCGCATGGCAATTGTGTGCCGCTTGTGCGGTCGTGGCCGTGAGGCCGATGGAAGCGACGGCCAGGGCTGCGGATACGGCTGCAACGCGTATCTTCTTCATTGCGTTCCCCTTCTCTTTCCGGCTGCGAAGCCGGAATGTGATGGTCACATGAGGAGCCTCTTTACCCTCCGTGGAAGGTGGCCGGACTCATCGAATGACCCGGCGCGACGAAAAAAATCATAACTCGTCCGGTCGGATTGGCAAGGGATTATTTGCATGCCTCCTGACGTGCTAATTCCTGAAGAATGTGCCAGGTTTACCCGCGAGACCCTGAAAGTCTCGTAATTGCGCCTTTTGTCTAATCCTGCCGAAGCATCCTAGAACTGGCTGGTAACAGACTTGCCATTCCGGCCGGACGGCAGTGCGCCTCAACAGCCATCCCAACCCCCGAGGCCGATCCGGCGCACGCTCCGGCATCAATTCGGCTCCGGGATAAAAACAGCGATAACGCTGTGTCAATGACCGATGGATCGATGCGCATTCGGACATGGACGCCGTGAAGCAATTACTTCCCGACCCGCCCGCAGCAAAGATCCGGGCACAGGCCGGCTGAAGACGACGCACACAGAGGCGCGGACAAGGCAGGGGAACGGCGCATGGCTTTGACCGGTACGAGCGCATCACCGAGCGCGCCCTGCTGTCGCCCTCGGCGTGTCGTGGTGGCGGGACTGACGGTGAGATCTGTGGGTCGTGACCATCCTGTCGCCAGTGCCGCACAGCCCGATCCGGCAGCCGGTAGGCTGTACCCGCTCCGTCGCTGGTGGGCGGGGCGTGGGTGGGTTGCCCGAGCGGCCTAAGGGAACGGTCTTGAAATCCGCAGCGGCCCTGAACGCCCCACGGACGACGAACCGTTGAAGTTCACCCACTGCCTATAACCGCAGATGAGGCGGGGCACCGAACGATCCCGGTGCCCCGCCTCTGCACATCCTGTCTCACCCTGCATCGCTGCTGTACCGCCCTGAGCCACCGCGCACGGACCACCCACGGACCAAATCCAACTGCGTGCTCGATGATCAGGTCCCGGCTGAGCTACAACTGCCACTACGGTTTCAAGCCCCACCGCTTGGGCGGGGTGGCGGAGGGGGGAAGTCCCTGGGATCCCCACGAGAGGGCGCTACTTTCGGAGCCCTGGCGGAAACGGCCACCCCTATCGGGGAGGTTCAGGCGGGGCGGCGAAGGAGCTCAGTCGGCAGGGTCGTTCCGCGCATGAGGGAAGCCATCTGCCCAGCAGGGCCTCACCGGTGGCTTCCTTGCCCGGGCCCGACGTCTCTTGCCTTTTCAGGAATCTGGCCGGTTGAGTAATCGGTATGTCCGCTGGCCAACGGACCACGACCCTCAGGTGGGGCCTTGGCCCTGGTATGGCGGCGGTTTTCGGCGGGTGCGGGTTGAGTGTGGTGGGGGCTGTCATCCCGCCTGCCGACGTTCCAGACAGAGCTGAGTAGGCGCGGCCCCTGTCATCCAGGTCGTTCATACAGTGGTGCGTTCCACCTGGACGCCAGAAAGCACGCCGGCCCCACGATGTATGGGACGGCAGTAGATGGGATGACTGGCAGGGGGTGGTGGGTTGAAGTGGGCGGTAAGGGCAGAGGAGTCCGTATCCGGCAGAGCCACGCTGTGGTGCCTGAGCCTTGATGAGCCGGACGGCATGTTGGACTAAGTCTTGGTAGAACAGCCTTGAAACGATCTTTAGGCTCGGTACGGAACCCTTGGATGTCCCGTTGCGATTGGTGCAGAATACGGTCGTGCCTGAGCCACGTGACTTTACAATGAGCCGCCTCCAGTTCCATACGTACAAAGTGGGGCGTTCCCTGCTAGATCGACTCTTCGCTGTGGCTTCGGAGGGGGTCAATCCGGAGCAACTCGAATTCTCGACGACTCGAAGCGGAACAACCTTCACCCGAAAGAGCTTGGAGGAGCTTGTTTCTGCTGTTGCAGCATCGCCAACGCCTGGAGATCCAGAAATCTGGTCTGAACTGGATTTTAGCTACTATGAAATAGAGAGGAGTGTGAGAATAGATTTCAGTACGCTGGGAGTTCGGGTGTCGATTCGAAGCGGAGACGCCACTTGGGTTCATGGTCAGGCTGCACGTATTCGAGCACTCCTTGAGCCTGTTGCAGGGGAGGAGCGTCCGTGGGTCAAGCAAAGTCGCACCGCGAGGCGGATCGGGCTAGTTGCAGGGGGATTGGCATGGGTGGCTGCTTTTTTTGCTTTACGTGAAAATGTGGAGCGGATAGATGGTTGGTTGGCTGCCTCTGCAAGCATCCTGATTGCTTCGGTGGTGTTCGCGGTTATAAATCTGCTCGGCGTGTCAGGAAAGGTGAAATCTAAAGCGCAACTAAATGTCGTTGGAGAGATCGCTGATGGTGGATGGTGGAAGAATCTCGATACCATGGAAAGGGTTGCATTCGGGGCGCTCCTCGTGACTGCCGTTGCGGCGGTTGGCACTTTAGGTTCGGCCTATTCTGATCTTTGGGGTGGTCGATAATTTTGGTTGATTACCAGTAAATGTCCTCAGGCCGATAAGGCTGAAGGGGGTCGTGGCCTCGGGGCAGAAGTTGACGGCAGACCCAGTCGGTGCTGGCAGGTGATCCCAAGACGCTTTCGTAGCAACAGATTTTCGCGCAACATCGAAGTATCGCAACCACAGTAAACAGCCCCGACCGCTGGCATTTGCCGGGACCTTGTAGCGGTTGTTATGGTCGTCATCGGCCGATTTCATTAGCTATGGATATTGGGCTTACGTGCTAGTAATAGGGCCCCGAAGC
>NZ_MAUD01000157.1 GCF_001700515.1 Streptomyces lushanensis | reverse complement strand
CCCGGCCGCCGCGGGCTGCTGCTCGGCGCACAGCAGCCCGCGGCGGCCGGGGTGAACCTCATCAAGAACCCGGGCTTCGAGACGGCGGGCGCGGGCGCGGAAGCGATGCCGTACTGCTGGGAGCGGTCCGGCTGGGGCGACAACGACTTCAGCGTCGCGACCGTCGCCGACGCCCGCTCCGGCACCGAGGCGCTCAAGGTCGAGCTGACCCGCCGCGTCGACGGCGACCGCAAGGCGCTGATCACGGAGTCCGTGGAGTGCGCGCCCGATGTGCTGCCGGACCGGCAGTACGACCTGTCCCTCTGGTACAAGTCGACCACACCCGACGCGGCGATCACACTCTTCCGGCACGACACCACGGCCGGCTGGCAGTACTGGACCGACCTCAAGACGCTTGACCTGAGCGCCGGTTACCAGCGCGCCGAGGTCCGCACACCGGCCGTACCGCCCGGCACCGACCGGATCACCTGGGGTGTGTCGGTGTACGGCACGGGCAGTGTGACCACCGACGACTACGTCATGGAAGAGGTGGCGCCGCCGCCGGTGGAGCCCGAGTGCACCGGGACCGCCCAGGAGTGCGCGGACGGCAGGTGGGAGGTCCTGCCGACGGAGAACCCCGTGCGCTCGATGCACTCGGTGGTCCTGAACAACGGCAAGGTGCTGCTGATCGCCGGATCCGGCAACGACACGGACATGTTCGAGGCGGGTACGTTCACCTCGGCCGTGTACGACCCGGAGAACGGCTCGTACCGCACCGTCCCCACGCCCGACGACATGTTCTGTGCCGGCCATGTCCAGCTCTCCGACGGCCGGGTGCTGGTGATGAGCGGCAACAAGGGCTATCCGTCGGCCGACGGCACGATCGGCTACCAGGGCTACAAGGACTCGTACATCTTCGACCCGGTCACCGAGACCTACAGCAGGACCAACGACATGAACGACGGCCACTGGTACCCGTCGGCCACGATCATGGGCAACGGCGACGTGCTGTCCTTCGGCGGGCTGCGCGAGGACTCCAGCGGATCGGTCACCGCCGAGCGCTGGTCCGCCGCGCAGAACCAGTGGCTGCCGCTGTGGCAGGTGAACCAGACCTGGTCGTACTGGGGTCTGTACCCGTCGATGATCCTGATGCAGGACGGCCGGCTCTTCTACTCGGGCAGTCATGTCTTCGGCAACGGCACACCGGGTACCGGGTCCTCGATCTACGACTACGACGCCAACACGGTCACCGATGTGGCCGGGCTCCAGAACAAGGACGAGCGCGACCAGTCGGCGAGCGTGCTGCTGCCTCCCGCGCAGGACCAGCGTGTCCTGACCATCGGCGGCGGCAACATCGACTCCAACCCGGAGGCGAACCGGCTGACCGACCTGATCGATCTCAAGCAGCCCGACCCCCGGTACACGCCCGGCCCGCCGCTGCCCCAGGGCACGGTGGACCTCGGCGCCGGCCCGCAGCCGCAGACCGGCGCGCAGGGCAAGATGTACGGGTCGGCGGTGCTGCTGCCCGACGGCAAGGTCCTGGAGACCGGCGGGGCGCTGCACAACCGGGCGAATCCGGTCTACGAGTCGTCCCTCTTCGATCCGCGGACGGACACCTTCGATCCGGTGGCGGTGGATCCCGAGGCACGCGGCTACCACTCCTCGGCGTTCCTGCTCCCGGACGGCCGTGTGATGACGACGGGCGACAACCCGGGCAACGGCACCTGGAACCACCAGGTGTCGCTGTACACACCGCCGTATCTGCTCAAGGGCCCACGGCCGGAGATCACCTCCCTGATCGACGACCAGTGGCTGTACGGCGACACCCAGCGGATCACGGTCGACCGGCCCGTCGCCAGGGCGGAGCTGATCCGCCCGGCGGCGGTGACGCACTCGTCCGACCCGAACCAGCGGTTCGTGGACCTGCCGCTGACGGTCGACGGGAACAACGTCGATCTGAACGTGACGAGCAACCCGAATCTGGCGCCGCCGGGCTGGTACATGCTGTTCGCGGTCGACGCGAACGGGATTCCGTCGGTGGCGGAGTGGGTGCACCTGGGCGGTCCGGCGGCGTCGGCGAAGCGGGCGGCGGAGTCGGCCCACGTCCACGATTTCGCGGGCGGCCTGTCGAAGTCCGCCGAGAAGCCGCGCAAGAAGCGGACCTCGGCCCCGGTGAGCCCGCAGATCGCGGGCTGCGACCGGCACTACGGCTCGGCGAACGTCTGCGTACCCACGGTCTTCCCGGACACGGTGAAGGCGACGACGAAGGCGCGCTGCGACTGGCTGGCGGCGAACGCGTACGGCCGGCTGAAGGTCAACGGCAAGGACGATCCACTGCGCCTGGACCCGAACAGGGACGGCACGGCGTGCGGAAAGAGCGACGTACGGCAAGGAAACTGACACGCCACCACGGCTGACGCCCGGCCAGGACTCCGCGCCCCGGCCGGGCCGACGCGTCCCCCTGGACGCCTTCACGGGCCGACCGGCGCCGTACGCAGAACGGAACGGGCCCTCGCCGAGCCGGCGGCGTGCGAGCGCGGTCATGGCGCGAGGTTCTCGATACGCTTCCGGCCGTCGTCCAGCAGCCCGGCCACGGCATCCGCCGAGCACAGCTTTCCGACGCTCTCCACGGGCACGGCCCAGTAGGCGGCGAAGGCGGTGGGCTCCGTACGGTCCACCCTCGGGATACCGAGCCACCCGCCGCTCCCACGGACCACGGCGAGCGCGGAGCGCCATGTCTCACAGGTGCCGGTGGGCACGAGCGCGTAGTACCAGGAGCCGGGCTGACAGATCACCGGCCCGTCGAGCACCTCGGCGAGGACGGCGTTCACCTCGCCCGGCTCGGTGCGACCGACCGCGGCGTGCACCAACCGCTGTGGCATCCGCACGGCGTCGTACACACCACCGGTACGCAGAACGGCGGGCCTGCCGTCCGCCCAGTCCGCGTGGGCGATGTCCGCGAGGCGGGAGGAGGAGAGCAGCCATCGGGTGAGGGCCCTCTCGGTTGTACGGGACGTCATGGTCGGCTTCTGGACCGCGTAGGGTGCGGCGCCGGCTCCGCCTGGCGGGGCGGTCGGCGCCACTTCGTGCGCTCACGCTATGGAGCGGTGCGATCACAGCCCAGTGCCAGGAGATCCCAGTTCGCGGATCAGGTAGGACGGCGTGTCCTACCCGGCCAGGCCGAGTCGGTCGGCGAGCCCCAGAAGGGCCGTGTCACCACGAGAGGCGCGCTCGCGGAGTTCCTCGACGAGGCGGCGCGATGTGGAGTGGTAGCGCAGCCATTCGGGCGCGTCCTGCTCGGCCCTCAGCAGTGCGCTCGCGGATGCCTTGTCCTTGCCCAGGTCGTTGTAGGCCAGTGCCCTGTCCACATGGAGTCGGGCGCGCCATGTCGGCGGCAGTGAGGCGAGGTCCGGAATGGTGCGTGCCGCCCGGATCGCCTCGTCGCCCTTCTCCATTTCGACCAGGAAATTGACGTGCGCGACGGCGGCGTTCGTCGGTCCGAACGGGGTGGCGTACACCATGAGGTCCTCACCCATGCTTTCGGCGGCGCCCTTCGCCATGCGCAGCAGGTTTGTCACCGACCCGTGATTCTCCTGCCTCACGGCGGCGGTCGCGGCACGCAGCAGCAGAATCCCCCACAGCGCCAGCTCCTCGGGAGCGGAGCGGAATGACGGTTCGATCTGCTCGGCACGGGCAAGGGCCACCCGCTCCGCGTCGGCGAGCCGCCCCTGCTTGGTGAAGACCCACGACAGAGTCGACGCGGCCAGGGTCTCCAGATTCGGGTCGTCGCACTGCCGGATCGCGGCGAGGGACCGCTCCATCGCGGTGAACGCCGCGTCCTCCTTGCCGAGCGCGGTCAGCGTGGTCGCGGCGACCTGATACGCCACCGCGAGAACGGAGTTGGCCGCCGCGCCATCACTCCCCGTATAGGCGTGGGCAGCGGCCCGGGCGTCCCGGATGAGCTGCGGAAGGAGCGCTCCGATCTCGGACATACGGCCGTCACGACGGATGGTCTCGGTCGACTTCAGCGAGGCACGCAACTCCTCGATGCTCGGCGGATCCTCCGGATCGGTCTCACCGCCCAGCAGGTCGGCCACAGGCGATACGGCCTGGCGAAGGGCCAGTACGGACGGCAGTCCGTCGTCCGCGGCGTCGCGTACCTCGAATGTGCTCGGCTGGCCGACCAGATAGCTGGGCTCGGTGTCCAACGCCCGCGCCAGAGCGTTGATGCTGGAAAGCCGCGCCGTCTTCCGCCGCCCTTGTTCCAGCTTGCGAATCACGTCGACGGACAATCCCGCGTACTCGGACAGCTGTTCCTGAGTCATGTTCCGTCGCAGGCGCAGTTCTGCGAGACGGTCGCCCATGCTTGATTCCGCCGTGGAACCCATCGTTACCCCCGCCAGAAGGTGAACTTCCACGGTACGCCCGCTCCGGGGAACGTCACGGAACCACCGGCTTGCGGACACGGTATGGCGTTACCTGATTCGACGGCGCGCATGGACCGGGTTCGTGGTGTCGGATTCGGCCCCCGTTGTGGCGGGGATTCGTACATGTCTCCCCGCTTCTCAGGCCGGCGGGGGCTCAGTTGGGCCCCGGAGTGGGTCTGTGGGCCCTATGGGTTGGGCCTGGCTCGTCCCTAGGCTGACGCGGACGCAGGTGCCCACGGCTGGACGCCGTCGGCGGGACGTCTGGAGCTGTGTGGTGGAAGGGTTTCCCATGTCCGACCCAGGAACCGTCACGCTCCAGGGTGTCGCGCCGCCGCCCGACGGTCGCGGGGAGTTGCCCCGGTCCCTGATGCTGACGAGGGCCCTGCTGTATCTGATGTTCGCCCTCACGCTGATGGGCGGCGTCGGCATGCTGACCTCGCTGCTGGACCTGGGCGAGCGCGTCACACCGACGCTCGCCCTGCTGGCCCTGTACGCGGTGGCGCCGGGGATCGCGGGGGTGATCCTGGCGCAGCGTCTGTGGACCGGTGGGAAAGTGGTCCGGTTCGGCCTGATCGGTGTCCAGGCGTGGCTGTTGGCCGGCAGCGTCATCAATCTGTACGCGGGTTCGCAGCGCGGGTTCAGCCAGATGGTGCTGCCCGGCGCCCTGTTGCTGCTGATCAGCCTGGGCAGTAGCCGAGCCTGGTTCGAACTGCCCGTGGAACTGCGGGCCGTGAAGCCGCGCCTCACGCGCGAGCGGCTGCGCCGGCGCGCGATCCCCTCTCTTCCGCACCTGATCAGGTGGCGCCGTAACCGTGGCCAGACGACTGTCGAGTACGTCGGCATGGTCGGCTTGGTCGCCCTCATCATCGGCGCGCTCCTTCTCGGTGGCGTGGGACCTCAGATCGCCGGCGGCCTTGAGGCCGCGGTCTGCAGGATCCTCGGCGGCTCCTGCGAGACGCAGGTGGTGGGAGACGGCGGTGACGGTGGCGGCGATACGGCCGGTGGCGGTACGGGCGGGACCGCGGGTGGTACGGGCGGTTCCGGCGGTGACAACGGCGGCGGTGACAACGGCGGTACGACGGGTGGTTCGGGCGGCGACAACGGTGGTGGCGACAACGGCGGTGGCGCCGATGGTGGCGGCACCACGGGTGGTGGCGACGACGGGGGCGGCAGCGCCGGTGGTGGTACCGGTGGCGGCGGGGACTCCGGCGGCACCTCGGGCAACGGCGGTTCGGACGGTGGTGGCTCCGACGGTGGTGGCTCCGACGGCGGTGGCTCCGACGGCGGTGGTTCGGACGGCGGGGGATCCAACGGCGGGGCTGATGGTGGCGGTTCCGACGGTGGCGGTTCTGACGGCGGTACGGGCGGAAGCGGCGGCGACAACGGCGGCGGCGACAACGGCGGCGGCACGGACGGTGGCGGCACCGGCGGCGGGGACTCGGGCGGTGGTTCGGACGGAGGCGGCTCCAGCAACGGCGGCTCCAGTAACGGTGGTTCCAACGGCGGGTCCGATGACGACGACGATGACGACGACGGTGTTGTAGGCGGAGCCGTCATCGGCGGTGGATCCAGCGGCGGTGGCTCGAACGGCGGTGGCTCGAACGGCGGTGGATCCAACGGCGGTGGGTCCAACGGAGGCGGTTCGAACGGTGGCTCCAGCAATGGCGGCGGTTCGAACAGTGGTGGCTCCAGCGGAGGCGGTTCCAACGGCGGTGGCTCCACTGGCGGTGGGTCCAACGGTGGCAGCAGCAGTGGCGGCGGCTCGAACGGCGGCAGCTCCAGCGGTGGTGGTTCTTCCAGCGGTGGTGGCTCGAATGGCGGCGGCAGCTCCGGCGGTGCTTCCAGCGGCGGTGGTACCAGTGGCGGTTCCGGTTCCAGCGGCGGCGGCAGCTCCGGCGGTGGGTCCAGTGGTGGCAGTTCCAGTGGTGGTGGTTCGGACGGTGGTTCGGACAGTGGTGGGTCGAGTGGTGGTACCGAGACCGTGTGCAATCCGGTCATGGCCCCTTGGGGGTACACCCAGGTCTGCACGGAGGTGCCTACGACCGGTGGCAGTTCCAGTGGTGGGTCCAGCGGTGGCGGCAGCGATGGTGGCGGTTCCAGCGGTGGCAGTTCCAGTGGTGGTGGTTCGGACGGTGGTTCGGACAGTGGTGGGTCGAGTGGTGGTACCGAGACCGTGTGCAATCCGGTCATGGCCCCTTGGGGGTACACCCAGGTCTGCACGGAGGTGCCCACGACCGGTGGCGGTTCCAGCGGCGGCAGCGACGGCGGCAAGGACGACGGCAAGGACGAGGACGACGAAGACAAGGACAAGGATCAGGACGACGAGGACAAGGACGACGAGGACGAGAACGAGGACGAGAAGGACCGGTGCGATGAGGGATCGGTCGCTCCTCCCGTCGGCTCGGCGGTCTCCTTCTCCGGCAGCCTGACCACAGGCGCAACCGGCACCGCGCACTTCGCGCTCGCCTCGGCCGAGGTCGGTACCCGTACGCGCACGGTGACGCGTACGGCCACGGCGACACGTACGGCCACCGGCGCCTGGCGCGCCACCGCCGCCTCCACCGACGCCGGCACCGGCGTCCTGCTCGCGGCCGACGAGTCCGGGAAGGCTTCCGCCCAAGCCGCGATGCAGGCCATGTCCGCGGCCTCCCTCTCCGGTTTCGGTACGTACCAGGAGGCGGAGCAGGCGGTCCAGCAAGCCCTCGGTTCCGATCCGGACCAGTTGAACCCGAACGTGGGCGGGGACAACCCGGGCAACCCCACCGTGGACCAGGACAACCCGAGTGACCCGAGCATGGGCGACGGCGGAAGCTGCTCCGACGCCAACCAGCCGATGGACCCGTTCCACGTGCTGGACGACATCCCGCCGTACCGCGCGGGGAAGGACGCACGCAAGGAGTGGTCGGAGGAGGTCGAGCGAATCGCCCGCGAGAACCCGCTGACCGAGGACTTCACCGCCGAGGACGCGCTCATCATCGCCGACTACACCGGCCCCTGGGCCAATGACGCGAACATGTACCTGCGCGGCCAGCCGGTCTCCGGCAGCCGTGCCGGCAAGGTCCCGGAGTTCATCGAGAAGATGGACCGGGCCCTGGAGCACCTGCCGCCGGTCAGCGCGACCGTCTACCGGGGCACGTTCATGCCGCAGGACATGCTCGACAGGTACGCCGCGGGTGAGGAGATCACCATGCCCGAGTACCTCAGCACGTCCACCGACATCAACAAGGCCCAGCGCGCCGCCGCCAACGCGAAGAGCAACGGCCGGCAGGGCGAGTCGGTGCTCGTCCGCATCGAGACGGACAACGGTCGCAACATCGACCCGCTGTCCCGTTACCGGGGCAGGGAGTCGGAGGTCCTCATCCCGCGCGACGGCAAGTTCACACAGACCGGTACGGAGACGACCATCATCGACGGCAAGGAGTACAAGGTCATCGTCCTGAAGCAGACGGGCTGACCCGGGTGCCCGGCCCTGCGCGGCGACCAGCCGGTCACCGCGCAGGGCCGATGTGAAGGGCCATCACGCAGCGCCGCCGTACGGCGCCGCCGTGCAGTCCGCCGCCCGCCGAGTTCGGAAACCGGGCGCGGACGCGCTCCGTTCATCCTGATCTCTTCTCGCATTTGTGCCGTCCGTGCCGCTTGTTCCCGGACACCGGCTTACGATGCGATCGTGGTCGACAGCGCGATGGGGGGCGTCGATGTCCGGCGTTGAGTTCGGGTCCGGCAGGGCGGGGCTACGGGGTATGGCGCGGCTCGCCCGTGAACTGCCGTACGGAGTGGAGCTGTTCCAGCTCGGCTCCGAGGGCGATGTGCTCTTCGCGGACCGTGACGGGGCCCGGGAGCTGGGGCCGCGGGAGGAGTTCCTGCCCTTCATCGACGACGGGCAGTTCGCCCACTATCTCGTCGGGGACGCGCGCACCTCGCCCGAGCGGCCGTCCAACGCGACCGTCAAGCTCGGTGTCGTCGGCCCGCGCAGCGCGTTCACCCCGCACGCCCACGGCGGCGAGCACTTCGTGCTCAGCCTCGGTCACGCCTCCTGCGGCCTGTGGGACGCGCCGCGCGGCCGGGTCACCGAGATCCCGCTCGTACCCGGCGGGATGATCCGTATCCCCGAGATGATGCCGCACTCGTTCGCCAACCGGGGCACCCGTCCGCTGAACATCCTCGCCGCCAACACCGGCTTCGGCATCGACCACGAGGACTACGCCATCACCGCGGACGAGGCCGAGCGCCGCGCCACGGACGATGTCGTCCGCAGCAGCCGCCGCAGCGTCGGCACCGTCGCCAGGATCGGCACCGACTTCGGACTGCTCGCCGCCGCGCTGCGCGACATCGAACGCGCCCAGCGGCTCCGGGGCGTCGGCACCACCACCGCGCGGGAGCGGCTCGCCGCCGGGCTGCGCCGCATCGCGTCCGCGCTGGAGGCCCCGCGATGATCTGCCCGCACTGCGAACAGAACCTGCTCTACAAGGAGCGAAGCGACCGCACCTGCTCCAAGTGCCTTCGCCGGTTCGCCCTGGATCCCAGGACCAACTCGCTCGGGCTGAGCGATCTGCGCGTCCGCCGCCTCACCGCCAAGCTCACCGACGGCGGGCGGCTGAAGGTCACCCTCGACCAGCTCGGGGCCGCCGCGCTGCGCAAGCGGCGCAAGGGCGAGAGCGGGATCGCGGCGGCCATCGGCTGCACGGCGGTCGGAGTGCCGGTCGGTGTCGGTCTGCTCGCCATCGGCTCGATCGCCGACGAGAACGCGGGCTTCACCACCTTCCTCGGCATCGCCATCCTCTTCTTCGTCGTCGTGACGGTGGTCTCCGGCCTGAGGCGCGCCACGCGCAGACCGGCGGACACCAGGCTGAAGGCGTTCCGCAGCGCCCTGCTGACCGACTGGAAGCTCCGGTACGGCTCGCTCCCGCACGGGATCGTGGACACCGCCCCCCACCGGGGCGCCCGCCCTCCGCAGGGCGCGCGGATCGCGCTGCTCTGCCCGGAGCCGGCCGTGCTCACCTTCCTGGCCGCCAACGACATCCCGGAGCGGTACGGCATCGTCCTCGCCGCCGAGAGCCGTCAGCTGCCCGACACGCTGCCCGTCATCGTCCTGCACGACGCGAGCGCGCCCGGCTGCGGGCTGGTGGTGCGGACGCGCGAGGAGCTGCCCGGCCGCAGGGTGGTCGACGCGGGACTGCCGCCGCGCGCGGTGATGAAGGTGAAGGACGCGCCGACGGTACGGGTCGCCCGGCCGGCCCGGGACCTCATCGCGTGGCTGGGCGCGAGCTCCACGCTGACCAGCGACGAGCTGGACTGGCTGGCCAAGGGATGGACCGTCCCGCTGATCGGTGTACGGCCCGCCCGGCTCATCGACGCCGTCACCAGGACCGCCCACCGGGTCGCCACCCTGAACGAGGCGGATCCCGTCCGGCGCAGGGCCGAGGCCCTCGGCTTTCTCAGCTGGCCCGGCGGCGAGGCCGCCCGATGAGCTCACGTGTCGCCACGGGCATCGGCGACCGGCTCCTCGACCGGGCCCTCGCCACGGCGGTGGTACGCGCGGGCGCGCCGGCGCGTGTCCGCTTCACCGAGCGCCAGCTCTACTACGAGATGTGCCGGGTCCTGCGCCCGCTGCACACCGTGCCGCGCCGGATCCCGCTCACTCCGGCGCCGCCCGTACGGTACGAGCGCTTCGAGGAGGCGCTGCGGCGGTACGGCGAGGTGCCCGGACTGCTGGATCCCGTGCCCGCCGGTCCGCCTCCCGGATCGCCGTCCGGTTCGTCCGCCGGTTCGTCTCCCGGTCCGGCCGCCGGTCCCTCCGCTGTCCGCCGCACTCCCGAGGAGCCCGACCTCTACGACTACGGGCTGCCCAGGCTGCTCATCTGCCAGAGCCGCTCCGTGGCCCGGATGCTGCTCGCCAACGACATCCATCTGGAGGGCGCCTGCCCGGTGCTCGCCGCCGACGGCCTGCCGCTCGATCCCCGGCTCGTCGCCGGGCTCGGCCGGGTGGACGGCGCCACCGTGCATGTCCTGCACGACGCGAGCACCGCCGGGATCGCCCTCACCGCGCGGGTGCGCGCCGGTGTCACAGGTGTCACCGGCGTCGACGGTGTACGGGTCGCCTCGATGGGCCTCGTACCCCGGCACGCCGCCTCGCTGCACCTGGTCTCGCCGCACGGCCCGGCGCCGGGGCCGGGACCCGCCCAGACCGACGACGGGCAGGCACTGCCCTCCGCGCTCGGACCGCGTGAGCGCGACTGGCTCGCGGGAGGGCGCTTCGCCGAGGTGGAGTCGGTCCCTCCGGCGCGGCTGCTCCGTACGGTGCTGCGCGTGGTACGCGGACCGAGAATGCCCAGCCACTCCCTGTGGACCGGTCTGCGCGAGCTGCGGACGGCCGGTTTCATGACCTGGCCGACGGGCCGACCCGGCGATACGAGGACAAGAGGCGATGAACCGGCCACGCGAAATACCGTACAGAGATGAGCTGCTCGCCGACCGGAGCGTCCACCGGCGGTACGAGGACGGGCGCGAGGAGTGGCGGCGGCGCGAGAGCGGCACCACGGTGCGCTGGCACGACAACCTGGGCGCCTCCGGCACCGACGAACTGCTCGGACAGCGGATCGTCAAACGGCGGTTCGCGGACGGCGGCGTCGTGTACGGCCGGGACATCGGCTACGGCCGTACGGTCTGGGGCCAGGACGGGACGGTCCTGGTCAACAGGACCTCGTTCGGCGGGCGCATGGGTGTCCTGCTGGGCGGGCTCGGTCTGGCGACGCTCGCCCTGACGGCCGCGCAGTACCCGCCGGTGAGCCTCAGCCCGGAGGAGGAGGAAGAGCTGCGGCAGCAGGCCCAGAGCAGTTCCTCCGGCAGTGGCGACGGCGGTGGCGACACGAGCGGCGACACCGGCGGCGACGGTGGCGAGGGCGATGGCGGAGACTGGGACTCCGGGGACGGCTGGAACTCCGACGACGGCGGCGGCTGGAGCGACGACGACTTCGGCTGAGCGGCGGCGGACGAGCCCTTGCACCCGGCGAGCCCTCCCACCGGACGAGCCCTCCGACCCGACGCGGGCCGAGGCACAGACGAGTACGAGCACGAGCACGAGGAGCGTGGCCATGGCGCGGTTCAGCGCCTTCCTGGCGGCGGATCCCGGGCACGCCCGGGCCCAACTGGCCA
The DNA here is from genome assembly GCF_001700515.1 of Streptomyces lushanensis. Taxonomy (GTDB): domain Bacteria; phylum Actinomycetota; class Actinomycetes; order Streptomycetales; family Streptomycetaceae; genus Streptomyces; species Streptomyces lushanensis. The sequence continues at coordinate 2,353 of NZ_MAUD01000157.1, read as the reverse complement.
CGACGGGCGCCCCCGTACGCCCCGAAGGCCCCACGCTGGCGCTGATCGAGGACGAACCGGGCCATGCCACGGGCCCGTTCACCGCGTACGGCCGTACCGCCGTCGGTGAGGTCACCCTCCACAACCGGCCCGAACTGCTCGCCGCCCTCGCCTCGGCCGGCGCGCCCGCGCCGCCCGACTGCGCCGACGGAGAACTGCTGCTGCGCTGCTGGGCACGGCTCGGTACGGACGGGATCCGCGCGGCGGACGGCATGTTCGCGCTCGCCGTGCACGAGGACGGCGCCCTGGTCCTGATCCGTGACCATGTCGGTGCCCGCACCCTGTTCCACGCCCGCGCCGCCGGCTGCTGGGCCGCGTCCACCTCGCTGCGGGCCCTGCGCCGCTGGCCCGCGCTCGGCACCGGCCTCGAACTGGCCGCCGTACGCTCCTTCCTGACCTTCGCCTATCTCCCGGGCGAGGAGACACTCCTGCGCGGAGTACGCGAGGTACTGCCGGGACGGTGCCTGCGGCTGGGGGCGGACGGCACCGTGACGGAGGAGCACTACTGGGAGCCCCGGGAACTGATCGAGGACGACGACGCCCCGCCCGCGGGCTACGCGCTGCGGCTGCGCGAACTGCTGGAGGAGGCCACCGCGCGCCGGCTGCCGGAGGCCGAGGCCGTGGGCGTGCTGCTCTCCGGCGGTGTCGACAGCTCGCTGGTGACCGCGCTCGCCGCCAAGCTGCACTCCCGTCCCGTGCACACGTACTCCATCAGCTTCGGGGACGAACTCCCCAACGAACTGGGCTACTCGGGCCTGGTCGCCGCACATTGCCACACCCGCCACCGGGTGCTCACGGTGTCCGGGAACGCCGTGGCCGCCCGGCTCGCGGAGGCCGCGGCGCTGCTCGACAGCCCGGTGGGCGATCCGCTGACCGTGCCCAATCTGATGCTCGCCGAGGCCGTGGCGGGCGACGGGCTACGGGTCGTGCTCAACGGCGAGGGCGGCGATCCGGTGTTCGGCGGGCCGAAGAATCTGCCCATGCTGGTCCACGAGATGCACCGCGACGAGCTGGCGGCGCTCTCCGGCGGGGCCGGCCGGGCCGATGCGGCCGGCGACCAGGACAGCGCCGCGCGGGAGACCACGTATCTCCGCTCGTACCGCAAGTGCTACACCGATCTCCCCGAACTGCTCACCCGGGACACTCTCGACGCCCTCGCCACCGCGCCGCGGCCCGAGCGCTTCGTCACCCCGTATCTGCGGCCCGAGGCGCGCGAGGGCCGGATGGACCATCTCCTCAACCAGCTCCTGCACTGCAATCTGCGGACCAAGGGCGCCCATCACATCCTCACCAAGGTCGAACGGCTCACCGCCTCCCGGTCGATCCAGGGCCGCGCGCCGCTCTTCGACCGCCGGGTGGTGGACCACGCCTTCGCCACTCCGCCGCGGTGGAAGCTGAACGGCGCGGAGGAGAAGTGGGTGCTGAAGGAGGCCGTACGGGATCTGCTGCCCGGCACGGTCGTGGACCGGCCCAAGAGCGGGATGCGCGTACCGGTCCAGCAGTGGCTCGGCGGACCGCTGCGCGAGCTGGCGGGCGATCTGCTGCTGGGCCGCGAGGCACGCGCCCGCGGGCTCTTCCGGCAGGACACCGTACGCGCGTGGCTGCGCGGCGAGGGCGCGCTGCTGCCGAGACAGGGCGGCAAGCTGTGGCTCGTGCTCACCCTGGAACTGTGGCTGCGCGCCTACGACATACGCTGAACACGCTGATGGAGGTCCCCTTGCACACCGCCGCCGAGGACACGTCCGCCGGGCACACGTCCGCCGGCCACACGTCCGCCGCCGGGCACACCGCCACCGCGACCGTTTCGCTGGCCGATCCCCGTACCGGGCGGGTACGCGGCGACTTTCCCGTTGCCCGGGAGCAGGGGATCACCGCCGCCGTCGGCGCGGCCCGCCGGGCCTTCACCGGCTGGCGGGCGCTGACTCCGCGGGAGCGGTCACGGCGGCTCGACCGTCTCGCCGCTCTGATCGAGGAGCACGCCGACGAGTACGCCGCGCTGGAGCGGGCCGGTACGGGCAAGCCCGCCGAGGAGGCGGCCGGCGAGGTGGAGCAGGCGGCGGATCTCTTCCGCTTCTACGCCTGGGCCGCGCGTACGCAGTCGGCGCCCGCCGCCGGCGGCTTCGTCGCGGGCCACGAGAGCTGGGTGCGCTGGGAGCCGCTCGGCGTCGTCGGTGTGGTCGTGCCGTGGAACTATCCGCTGATGATGGCGACGTGGCGGTGCGCGCCCGCGCTCGCCGCCGGGAACACGGTGGTGGTCAAACCCGCCGGGACGACGCCCGACTCGCTGGTCCTGCTCGCCGGGCACGCACGCGAG
>NZ_MAUD01000156.1 GCF_001700515.1 Streptomyces lushanensis | reverse complement strand
CGCTCGGCGTGGGGGAGGGGGAGCGGGTGGCGGTGGTGAGCCACAACTCCGCGCGTCTGCTGGAACTGCTGTTCGCGGTGCCGATGAGCGGGCGGATCTGTGTGCCCGTCAACTTCCGGCTGAGGCCGGAGGAGATCGAGTACGTGGTGCGGCAGAGCGGGGCCTCGGTCCTGTTCGTCGATCCGGAGCTGGACGAGGCGCTCTCCGGGATCAGGACGCGCCACCGCTTCGTGCTGGGCGAGCCGACCGAGGCCGGCCTCATGCGCTTCGGCGTCGAGCCGCGCCCGTGGTCGAGGCCGGACGAGGACGCCACCGCGACGATCAACTACACGTCGGGAACCACCGCCCGCCCCAAGGGTGTCCGGCTGACCCACCGCAACATCTGGGTCAACGGGGTGACCTTCGGGCTCCACGCCCGGGTGTGGGAGCGGGACGTCTATCTGCACACGCTGCCGATGTTCCACTGCAACGGCTGGGGGATGCCGTTCGTGATGGCCGGACTGGGAGTCAAGCAGGTGGTGCTGCGCAAGGTGGACGGCACGGAGATCCTGCGCCGGGTGGACGAGCACAAAGTCACGCTGATGTGCGGCGCGCCCGCGGTCTGGAACGCGGTGCTGGACGCGGCGGCGTCCTGGGAGGGAGCGATCCCGGGCCGGGACAGGGTGCGGATCGTCTGTGCGGGAGCCCCGCCGCCGAGCAGGATGATCCAGCGGGTGGAGGAGGAACTGGGCTGGGAGTTCACGCAGATCTACGGCCTGACCGAGACCTCGCCCCTGCTCACCTTCAACCGGACCCGGCCCGGTGACGACGACCTGCCCGCGCCGGAACGGGCGCGCAAGCTCTCCCGCGCGGGACTGCCCGCGCTCGGCGCCGCGTTACGGGTCTCCGGGTCCGGAGAGGTGCTGGCCCGGTCGAACGTCGTACTCGACGGGTACTGGGAGAAGCCGGAGGAGACCTCGGCCGCCCTTGAGGACGGCTGGTTCCACACGGGCGACGGCGGCACGTTCGACGATGCCGACGGGCATCTGACGATCTCCGACCGCAAGAAGGACGTGATCATCACGGGCGGCGAGAACGTGTCGTCGATCGAGGTGGAGGACACGATCTTCAGTCACCCGTCGGTCGCCGAGGTGGCCGTCATCGGTGTGCCGCACGAGAAGTGGGGCGAGACGATCAAGGCCCTGGTGGTCCTTGTGGAGGGGGCGACGGCACAGGAGGCCGAGATCATCGCTCACTGCAAGCAGCGGATGGCCGGCTACAAGGCTCCGACGACCGTCGAATTCCGCGAGACCATCCCGCGTACCGCCACCGGCAAGGTCCAGAAGTTCAAACTCCGCGAGCCGTACTGGTCCGGCCTGGACCGAGAGGTCAACTGACCGCTCACCGCTCACCGCTCACCGCCGATCGCCGATCGCCGACACGTGAGGGGGGCCGCGAGCGGGGCGCCGGGCAACGCGGGCGACGGCGGCGCCGGCTCCGGCCTTCGTCCGCGGTCTCCGCCCCCGGCCTGCGGTCAGGCCGGGGCCGCGCTCACGGAGGTCGCGGAGGCCGGGGCGGGCGCCGGGGCCGGGTGTCTCGCACCGGCTGATCGTCCTCCCGCGCGGGTGTCCGGGCCCTGCCCGTCGGCCCCGGGCGTCTCGTCCGGCCGCCTCCGGAGCAGGAGCGCCTGTCCTCGGTGCTCGGCGTCCCTCAGCCCGCTCCGTACGGTTCCGAGCGGGCCGGTCCACAGCGTGTCCAGGGCCGTCCTGGCGTGGCGGGCCACCGGAGGGAGGAAGAGCGCGGCGAGCGTGCCCGCCGTCGCCGCGGTGAGCGCGATGGTCCAGCCGACCGGACCGAGCGGGGTGCTGCCGAAGAAGTGGCTGACCCCGGGGGTCTGGATGACCGCGGCCAGCGCCACGAGGGAGCCCGCGACGGCGGCCAGCACGGCGGGGCTGCGCCAGCCGACCAGCAGGGTCTGGCCGAGCTGGGTCGCGACGAGAGCGGCCAGCGCGATCGTGCGGGCGCGGGTGGGACGCCCGGTGGCGCGGGCCGCGGTCCACGCGGCGGCGGCCCCGAGAGCGGTGGCGAGGGCCCGTACGGTGATCTCGTCGGTCAGGGCGGTGCCGAGCGACGATTCGGGGCCCTCCTGGAGGAGGCGCTTCTTGGCGTCCTCCCCGGGCGGACGCAGGGCGACGGCGATGGCGGGTGCGAGGTCCGTGAAGAGATTGACCAGCAGAAGCTGGCGGGCTGTCAGGGGAGAGGTGCCGCCGACGGTGGCGCCGAGGACGGTGAAGCCGATCTCGCCGAGGTTGCCGCCCAGGAGGATGGCCAGGGCCTGCCGTACGGACGCCCACATCGCGCGGCCCTCGATCAGCGCGGCCAGGATGGTCTCCAGCCGGTCGTCCGTGACGACGAGGTCCGCCGCGGCCCGGGCGGCCGGGGTGGCGCGGGCGCCGAGGGCGATGCCGACGTCGGCGAGCCGGATGGCGGGTGCGTCGTTGGCGCCGTCGCCGGTCATCGCCACCGTACGGCCGAGCCGCTGGAACGCCTTGACGACCCGCACCTTGTGGGTCGGGGTGCCCCGGGCGACAACGCCCACGTGCGGCAGCAGTTCGTCCAGCGCGTCGTCGTCCAGCGCGTCCAGGTCCGCGCCGGTGACGATCCTCCGGCCGTCGACGACGTCGAGTTCGCGGGCGATCGACTCGGCGGTCTGCGGATGGTCCCCGGTGATCATCACGATGTGCACGCCGGCGTCCGCGAGTTGGCGTACCGACCGCGCCGCTCCGCTGCGGACCTTGTCGCTGAGGAGGACGAAACCGAGGAAATCCAGGCCGCTGACGGAGTCGTCGGTGAGCGGGCCGCTGCCTTCGTCGTGCGACTCCGCGACCGCCAGTACGCGGTGGCCTTCGGCGGCCAGCTCCTCGCTCCGGGTGAGAAGCGCGTCCTTCGTCTCGCGGTCCATGGCGCACAGGGCGATCACCCGCTCAGGGGCGCCCTTGACGGACAGCAGCCGGTGCCCGCCGGTCTGGCCCCGGGTGGCGTGGAAGCCGCGGCTGGGCTCGAACGGCAGGCTGGTGGCGCGCCGCCAGCGCGGCGCTCCGTGCGTCCGGGCGAGGCCGGCCCGTTCGGCGCCCGACGCCACGGCGCGATCGGTGAAGTGCTCCAGCCCGCGGGGGTCGCGCGCGCGGGGAGTGGCGCGCAACGCGGCTGCCAGCACGGCCTGCTGACGGTCGTCGAGACGGTCGGGCGGCCGGCCCCCGTCGTCGTCCCGCGCGACCACCAGGGCGAGTTCGATACGTCCGTGGGTGAGGGTGCCGGTCTTGTCGAAGCACAGCACGTCGGCGCGGCCCGCCGCCTCGATGGTGCGCGGATCACGAACCAGCACGCCCAGGGTGGAGAGCCGCCGGGCGGCGGCGAGCTGGGCGGCGGAGACCAGGAACGGCAGCCCTTCGGGCACGCTCGCCACGGCGAGGCCGACGCCCGCGCCGACGGTCTCGGGGGCGGGACGGCCCCGCAGCAGCCCGGCGGCCATCACCGCGCCCGCCGAACCGAGCGCCAGGGGCAGGGCGGTCCTGGTGATCCGCGCGAGCCGGTGTTCGACACCGACCGCGCGGCGGGTGTCCCGGCCCGCGGCGGCGCGCCCGGCTTCGGTGGCCCCGCCGGTCGCCACGACAACGGCCCTGGCGCGCCCGGCGGCGATGGTGGTGCCCTCGTAGAGCATGGACGTACGGTCCGCCACATCGGCGGCGAGCACCGGGTCGACCGCCTTGGCGACCGGCAGCGACTCGCCGGTCAGCGCCGACTCGTCGGCCTCCAGCCCGTGGCTGTCCAGCAGCCGGCAGTCGGCGGGCACGACATCGCCGGAGCCGAGGACGACGACGTCTCCGACGACCAGTTCCTCGGCGGGCACGACACGCTCCTCGCCGTCCCGTACCACCCCGGCCTGTACGGCGGACCGCTGGTGCAGACGGCGCACCGCCCGGTCGGTGACATGGCGCTGGGTGCCGCCGATGAGGCCGGAGAGCCCGGTGACGGCGAGGACGATGGCCGCGTCGAGAACACCCCCGACCGCAGCGGACAGGGCGGCGCCGCCCACCAGAACCGGTGTGAGCGGATTGGCCAGTTCGGTCACGACGGCACGGGGCAGTGAGGTGGGCCGGTCCACGGGGCCGCCGGAACGCGTGGCCCGGTCCAGTGCCTGACGCCCGGTCAGGCCGCCCTCGCGGCCGGCGGTTCTGGCCAGGACGGTCTCGGGGAGCATCGCGTGCCAGGGCTGCCGGGACGCCCCGTGGACCGGCGGGTGGCGCAGGAGTTCGGCCGCGGACCAGGCCCCGTAGGCCATGCCGAGCGCGGCGGACCAGTTGACGGCTGCCAGACTGAGCGCTCCCGTCCGCCCCGTCCGTCCGGCGAGTGTCATCGCGCTGCCGAGGCCCGAGGCGCCCTTGGCCAGCCAGACGCCGCGGCGGGAGACCCTGCGGGCGACGCCGCACGCCTCGACCACGATCACGGCGTCACCGGGATCCGGGGTGTGCAGCCCGGATCCCCAGGCCGGCCGTCCCTCGGACCCGGCGGTCCCGATGCCCACGTCCGCGGCGTCCAGGGCCTCGCGGTTCCGGGACACCACCAGGACTCCGGTGCCGTCGGACTGCTGTGCGCGTACGGACGCGGCCAGGCGTTCGCCTCCGGGCACGGTGTCGTCCGCCCCCGGAACGCGGATCACCGTGCCGTCGTTCGCCGCCAGCACCCGCAGTCCGGCCCGCCGCGCGGCGCCCACTAGTGTCTCGGCGGCCTCGTGGAGCTCCGGCGCGGCGCTGATCACGGCCATCAGCCGGTCGCCCCGTGCCAGGCCCAGTACATACGCGGCGCCCTCCCTCTCCAGGCGCGCCCGTGCCCGGGCCCCGGTCCTGCCGCGCAGGGTGAGCCGGTCCAGCGGGCCGAGGAACCACTCCGCGTCGTCCCGCCGCCCCGACGGTTCCTCGGGGCGTCCGCCCGTGGTCCGTCCCTGGTCCGGGCGCCGCTCCTGGCGGGGACCCCGCTTCTGGTCCGCGTCCCCGTCCCTGTCCGCGTCCAGGGTGCTGGTGAGGCGTTCCGGGCGGCGGGGATCGAAGAGCCGGTGGGCGGTCGCCGCGAGATCCCCGGCCGACGCGTCGTCGAGCGGAACGAGATCGGCCAGGACATGGGCGCCGGTGGTCAGGGCGGAGGTGTCGAGGACGACGGTACGGACACGGTCGAGCCTGCGCAGCACCTCCGGGTCGTGGACGACCGTGCCGCTGTGGGCGAGGGCTCCGCCGAAGGTGCAGGCGAAGCCCTCCCTGGCCAGTCCGGGGGCCTTGGGGATGGCGGCGAGCGTGGCACCCGCCGCGCTGCCCGTGCTCCGGGTGACGGCCAGCGCCCCGGCGAACGTCAGTCCCGCGATGACGGCCGCCGTGTCGGCGTACCGCTCGACGGGGCCGGGCCCCAGCGGGACCGGACGCGGCACGCGGTCCCGGTATTCCGCCCGCGCCAGCCGAGGAGACCCGGTGAGGCCGGGCTCCGCGCTGTTCCAGGCGGCGCGGTGGGCCTTGAGCTCCGCCGTGCTCAGAGCGTGGTGCACGGCGTCGACCGCGAGACCCAGGAATCCGCCCGAGCTTCCCTGGGCGACCGCGTTCAGGGCGGCGAGCACCAGCGTGGCGTTCTGTTCCCCCACCGCCCGCGCGACCACCTGCCGCAGACGGGGCTGGGTCTCGACGATGGTGACCAGCGAGCCCAGTTCCAGCGGCAGCGGGGAGCTGCGGGTCACCCGCCCGACGACCGCCAGGGGCAGCGCCGCGGCCTGCGCAGCCATGGCCCAGATGGCCCGGCCGGCCGGCTGGGCGGAGGCCGGGTGGAGCGGCAGCGGCTCGTCGGCCGTGTCGTATGCCTCTTCGATGGCTTCGACGGTTTCGAGCACTCCGCGTACGGCCGACTCGTCGTCCGCCGGGCCTTCCAGGGCGACGACCACGCTTTGCAGGACGGCGTTCACCGCGGCCCATCGCACTCCGGGGACTTCGGCGAGACGCTGCTCCAGGGACTCGGCGATCTTGGGGCCCGTCGTGCCGCGCAGACCACGCACCGTCAGATGCGCCCGCCCGCCGTCGAACGTCTGCACCCGTCCGGATGCCCGGGACGTCAGGGGCCGCGTCAGGGTTTCCAGCACGGTCATGGCGGGCCGTGCGACCGCCCGCAGCTCACCGAGTCCGGGAATTCCCACAGCTCACCGTCCACCTTCGGGCTGATCGGCCGGTACCCGGGCGGGTCGGCGCAGGACAGACCACGCCTCGGCGGTTCGGAAGGCGGCCCACACGGCAGGCATGTGGCTCGAAAAGTATTACAAAAAGGACAAAAGCTCAACAGGGCGACCGGCGGGCCGACGCCATGGGGAGCCTCAGGCGAACGAGGGGGTGGCCGCGCGGCGCGCGTGGGCGTAGTCCGTCCAGAGCCGGGTGAGCAGGCGGGTGACGATCGACTCGATCGCGGCGAGTGCCACCTTGGTGAGGATCGAGGTCAGCAGGCCGGGCATGGTGTCCCTTTCTTTTGCGGGTGTCCTTTTCCTCCTTTGTGGGCCGTGCGGGCCGCGCCGCGGCGGATGGAGCGAGGACACGGGATGAACACCATGTGTCGGGGGGGATTCCGGGGTCGTACGCCTGTCACGGCCGGAGGCGCACCTGTACGAGGAGCGCGCCTCCGGCCGGGCGGATCGAGGACGGCGAGCCGGACACCGCCCCGGCACACCGGACACCCCGGGGACACCGGACGACCCGGCACACCGGATCAGGGAGCGCCCGTCGACGCGGCGGCAGAGGCACCGGCTGAGGTCACCGCGGGCACGCGAGCCGGGCGCGATCCGGACGGGAGGCCCCCGGCCGGGACCCGATGCCCCGGGCCCCGATGCCCCGGGCCGGGCCCCGATGCCCCGGGTCAGGCAGGCCCGGGGTCAGGCACGTCCCGGGTCAGGCCACCACCTCGGCGAGCCGTCGCCACTCGGCGCGGGGCAGGGGGCCCGGCGCGCCCGCCGTGCTGCCGGGCGTGACGATCTGGAGCGCGACATGGTCCGCGCCGGCCGCGTGGAACTCGTCGACGCGGCTCTTGATCCGGGCGTCGTCGCCCCAGGCGTAGACGGCGTCGATGAGCCGGTCGCTGCCTCCGTCGAGGAGGTCGTCCTCGGTGAAGCCCAGCCGCAGGAAGCTGTTGGTGTAGTTCGGCAGTGTCAGATACATGGCGAGGTAGTCGCGCGCCGTGGTGCGGGCGGTCTCCGGATCGCTGTCCAGGACGACCTTCAGCTCGGGGGCCAGGAGCGGTCCGGAGCCGAGGGTCTCACGGGCCTGCGCGGTGTGCTCCGGGGTGACCAGATACGGGTGCGCGCCGCCCGCGCGGTCACGGGAGAGTTCGAGCATCTTCGGGCCGAGCGCCGCGAGCACGATCCGGTCGGCCGGGACCTTGCCCTCGTCCAGCCCGTCGAGATACCCGGCCATCGAGGAGTAGGGGCGCTGGTACTGCGCGGCGAACTTGGCGTGGCTGGCACCGAGGCCGAGTACGAAGCGTCCCGGATGCGCGGCGTCCAGCCGCAGGAAGCGGGCGGCGGTGTCGGCGGCCTCGTACTGCCAGATGCTGAGGATGCCGGTGGCGACGGTCAGCCGCGACGTGGCCTCGATGAGCGGTTCCGCCTGCTCGACACCGCTCATGCCCAGCCAGACGGCGCCGAAGCCGAGTTCCTCCAGTTCGGCGGCGGCCTCCAGGACCTCACCGCCCGCCGGACCGTCGGAGCGGAGTCCTGAGCTCCAGATCCCGTACCGGCCCACGGACTCCTGCAGAGTAACCATCGTCTTGTCTCCCACTTGCTGGTGAACTACAGCGGCCATCGTGCCAACCCGGGCCCGGTGCACGACTATTCCTGCGGCGGGTGTTCCCGTGCCGGTTCGGGCTCCCGCCCGCGCCCCGAACCGGAGGAACGGTGTCAGGGCATCGGTCCCTCACTGCTGCCGTACGGTGCGAACAGATCGAGCAGCCGGGTCCTCGCCTCGTGCAGCCGGTGCGCGAGCACGCCACCGATCCAGAGCGCCACGGCCTGGCCGAACACCGGATCGCCGTGGCACATCAGCCGTACGTCGTCCGCGTCGAACTCGTACGTGCGCACCAGCGTCATCGCCTCCGCGCCGAGCTGCCAGACGAACGGCGGGAAGAGCCAGGACCAGCCGACGAGACTCCCGGCGCCCAGCGACGCTATCTCCGCCGGGCGGCGGCCCGGCACCCGTACGTCGAGGATCACGCAGCCGCTGCGCACGATCCAGAACCGGTCGGCGGGCTGGCCCTCGTCGAAGATCCGCGTGCCCTCGGGGAAGTTCACCTGGCGCGCGCCGTGCATCAGCCGCTCACGGTGGACCGGTGAGAGGGCGTGCAACGTGGTGTCGGTGGTGGTGGTCATGGCTGCCGCCTCCTAGGTCCTGTCCGGGCGATCTTCGCGGGTCCGCGACGCCCGGCACGGCACCTCGCCGCGTTGTCGGAGTCGCCCGAGTACGGCCGGGCCGTCGACGACGCCGGTCCCCCTCCTTGCGATGCTCCCCGTGGCCTGAACGGCACGGGAGGTATGCCCTCCACCGGACGCCGCGGCCTGATCCACGAAGATCGACCGGACAGGACCTGGGCGATGTCGCGGCGGCCAGGCCCCACCAGGCCCCCGGCGGCCCGCGGGTTCCTCATATCCAGACTCCACCCGGAGCCCTCATGCCGCTACGGCGCGTCCGCGCCGGTGCGCGGCTGCCCGCGCCCGGCCCGGGGCGACCCGGCCGGTCCTGCCGGTCCTGGCGTTTTCGGGTTGGATGGAGAGTGTTCCCGATGCGGGCCGCAGGGCCCCGGGAGAGGAGGCGGACCATGCGCTTCGTCGACCGAACGGCCGCCGGGAAACGGCTGGCCGAAGAACTGGAACGGATGGATCTCGGCGATCCCGTGGTGCTGGGCCTGCCGCGCGGCGGGATTCCGGTGGCCTACGAGGTGGCCCGCGCGCTGGGCGCGCCGCTGGATGTGATCGCCGTCCGCAAGCTGGGCGTGCCCTACCAGCCCGAGCTGGGATTCGGCGCGATCGGCGAGGACGGCGTACGGATCATGAACGACGATGTGGTCCGCGCCGCCCGGGTCTCTCCGCGCGAGCGCGCGGAGATCGAGCGGGACGCGTGCGAGGCACTGGCGCAGCGGCTGCGGCGCTACCGTGGCGACCGGCCGCCGGCCGGGCTCACGGGCCGTACGGCGGTGGTCGTCGACGACGGCATCGCCACCGGCTCCACCGCGTCCGCCGCCTGCCGGGTGGCGCGGGCGCGCGGCGCGGCACGGGTGGTGCTGGCCGTACCGCTGGCACCGGCCGAGGCCCTGGCCTGGCTGAGGCAGGAGGCCGACGCCGTGGTGTGTCTGTATTCACCGGACTGCTTCGGCTCGGTCGGTCAGTGGTACGTGAACTTCGCGCAGACCGGTGACGACGAGGTCGCGGCGCTGCTCGCCCGGGGCGCGACGCCCGGGGAGAACACCGCGCCCGCCGCCCGCGCGGGCACGGCCGAGAGCACGGCGGCGCCGGGTCCTGAGACTGCCGGGCATGTCGCCGGGGATCCGGAGGTCATGATCGGCGCAGGACCGGCCACGCTGCCCGGGAGCCTGGTGGTGCCGGACGGCGCGCCGGGCATCGTGGCCTTCGCGCACGGCAGCGGGAGCAGCCGGCACAGCCCGCGCAACCAGGCCGTGGCCTCTGCCCTGAACCGGGCGGGTTTCGGCACCCTGCTGTTCGATCTGCTCACACCGGACGAGGAGCAGGACCGTACCCATGTCTTCGACATCGGGCTGCTGGCCGAGCGGCTCACCCTGGCCGTCCTGTGGCTGCGCCGCGAACGCGCCCTGCCCGTCGGCTGCTTCGGTGCGAGCACCGGTGCCGCGGCGGCCCTGGTGTCGGCGGCCGAGCCGCACACGGACATCGCGGCGGTGGTCTCCCGCGGCGGCCGTCCCGATCTGGCGACGGGCCGGCTCGCGGAGGTACGGGCGCCCACGCTGCTCATCGTCGGCGGCGCGGACACCGAGGTACTGCGCCTCAACCGGCAGGCGGCGCAGCGGCTGCGTTACGAGCACCAGGTGGCCGTCGTGCCGGGCGCGACCCATCTCTTCGAGGAGCCCGGAGCGCTCGAAGCGGTGGCCCATCTGGCCACCGAGTGGTTCGCCCGGCACATGACACCGCACGGAGCGGCGGCGATGCCCGCGCCCGGCCGGACACGCTGAGGCAGCGGCGTCCGGCCGGGTGCAGGCCGGGTGCCGGACGGCCGGGCGCCGGCCTCCCGGCACCGCGCGCGGGGAGGCCACGAGCGCCGGAGGAGGCTACGCGCCGGTCGAGACCAGTTCGTCCGCCGCGCCGTTGACCGGCCGGGGAGTGCCGGTCAGGTCCATGACGAAGAGCGGAATGCCCAGAGCGTCGGCGCGGGCGAGCGCGTCGTCCGCGTACCCGGCGAGGGAGAAGAAGACCCCTCGCGCCGAGGCGCCCAGCCCGTTGAGCCAGAGGCACTCGACGGAGCGCACATTGACGGGCCGGGTGGTCGGCTCCACCTGCGCGACCACGTCGGGGCCGCACAGATCGATCAGATACGGCGCGCCCTCCGTTCCCTCGCCGGCCCGGACGACGCCCTCGAAGCCCAGCCAGCGCAGATAGAGCGACGCGGCCGTGACCGCGTCATGCGCGGTACGGATCGTCAGCGGGCGGAACGACGGGCGCGGTGACACCGCGTCGTGCGGCAGCGGGGCCCGCGAGGGCGGCTCCGCCGGACGGGGCTCCCCGGGAGGCGCGGGCGGCCCGGCTTCGGTGACCGCCGGCTCCGCCGCCGCCGACCCCGTACCGCCGTCCTCCCGTACCGGAATCCGCAGCACGGTGCCGCACGGACAGTCCAGCTCCGGCCGTGGCCACTGGCCCTCGCGTCCGCACGCCGAGCAGCGGACGGCCACCCACTCCTCCGCCCAACTGCGGTACCCGACCGGCTCCACCGGTGCTCCGCCGACCAGCACGGGCGCCACCGGTGCCCCGCAGGCGCAGGGATATTCCGACACCGCGAAGGCATGCCGGCCGCCGCACGACGGACAGCTCACCCACACGCTCTCTGCCACCACGCGTCCCCTCCGCCCTCCGCTGCCCCTCCGGCGTCTCCGGCCGCGATCCGTCGCGCTCGGTGTCCCATCGTCCACCACGGGCGGGGCCCTGGGGAGGCTCTTCGGCCATCCCTTGACGCGGTACGGAGTCCACCTTAGATTGATTCCATATAGCAGAACTAAACTTCCGCATTACGGAATCGACTCTCAGGTGGCGCGACAGAGCCCGAATCCGCCGGCCGAAGCAGGAGTACTCCATGCCTCGAATGACCGCTGCCCGAGCGGCAGTTGAGATCCTCAAGCGCGAGGGCGTGACAAACGCGTTCGGTGTGCCGGGCGCCGCGATCAATCCCTTCTACGCGGCCCTGAAGGCATCCGGCGGGATCCATCACACGCTCGCCCGCCATGTCGAGGGCGCCTCGCACATGGCCGAGGGCTACACCCGTACCCGTCCCGGCAACATCGGTGTCTGTGTCGGTACGTCGGGGCCCGCCGGCACGGACATGATCACCGGCCTCTACTCCGCGACCGGTGACTCGATCCCGATCCTGTGCATCACCGGCCAGGCACCGACCGCGGTGATCCACAAGGAGGACTTCCAGGCCGTCGACATCGCCTCGATCGCCCGGCCCGTCACCAAGGCCGCGACGACGGTCCTGGAGGCCGCGCAGGTTCCCGGCGTCCTCCAGCAGGCCTTCCATCTGATGCGTTCGGGCCGCCCCGGTCCCGTCCTGGTGGATCTGCCGCTCGATGTCCAGCTCACCGAGATCGAGTTCGACCCGGAGACCTATGAGCCGCTGCCGGTCCACCGGCCGGTCGCGAGCCGCGCGCAGATCGAGAAGGCCGTCCGGATGCTCACCGCGTCCGAGCGCCCGCTGATCGTCGCGGGCGGCGGCATCATCAACGCCGACGCCTGCGAACTCCTCGTCGAGTTCGCCGAACTGACCGGCACTCCGGTCGTTCCCACGCTGATGGGCTGGGGTGTCATCGCGGACGACCACGAGCTGAACGCGGGCATGGTCGGTCTCCAGACCTCGCACCGCTACGGCAACGCGACCTTCCTGGAGTCGGACTTCGTCCTCGGCATCGGCAACCGCTGGGCCAACCGCCACACCGGAAAGCTCGACGTCTACCGGCGGGGACGGACCTTCGTCCATGTCGACGTCGAACCCACCCAGATCGGCAAGATCTTCCCGCCGGACTACGGGATCGCCTCCGACGCCAAGGCCGCCCTCGCACTCTTCGTGGAGGTCGCGAAGGAGCTGAGGGACGCGGGCGAGCTGCCCGACCGCGCCGCGTGGGCCGCCTCCGCGCGGGAGCGCAAGGCCACGCTCCACCGCCGTACGCACTTCGACGATGTGCCGCTCAAGCCGCAGCGGGTGTACGAGGAGATGAACCGGGCCTTCGGTCCCGAGACCCGGTATGTCACCACGATCGGGCTCTCGCAGATCGCCGGCGCGCAGATGCTCCATGTCTACCGGCCGCGCCACTGGATCAACTGCGGCCAGGCGGGACCGCTCGGCTGGACGATTCCGGCCGCGCTCGGGGTCGCCGTCGCCGATCCGGAGGCGTCGGTCGTCGCCCTCTCCGGTGATTACGACTTCCAGTTCATGCTGGAGGAGCTGGCGGTCGGCGCCCAGCACCGTATCCCCTATGTGCATGTGCTGGTGAACAACTCCTATCTGGGGCTGATCCGCCAGGCGCAGCGCAACTTCGACATCGACTTCCAGGTCAATCTGGAGTTCGAGAACATCAACTCGCCCGAGCTGGGCGTCTACGGCGTCGATCACGTCAAGGTCGTGGAAGGGCTCGGCTGCAAGGCGATCCGGGTCACCGAGCCCGACCGGCTCCTGCCGGCCTTCGAGGAGGCGAAGAAGCTCGCCGCGGAGTTCCGGGTGCCGGTCGTGGTCGAGGCGATCCTCGAACGCGTCACCAACATCTCGATGAGCGGCAGCGACATCGCGAGCGTGAACGAGTTCGAGGACATCGCCACGGAGCCGTGGCACGCGCCCACGGAGATCCTGCCGCTGACCTGACCTGACCTGACCTGACCTGACCTGACCTGACCTGAGCTGATCCGCCGCTGTCCCCGACCGAGCGGCGGCGGACGGACGCGGCCCCCGCACCGGAGCGAATCCGGTGCGGGGGCCGTCGGCTTCGTACGGGCCAGGGCCCTGGCCCGGCCGGCGCGTGCCGTCGCGCGGGAGCGCGGAAGAGCGCGGAGCACGGGATCCCGTGCTCCGCGCTCTTCTCCGTGGGTCCGGGCGGCGCCGGCGCCTGGGCGCGACAGGACAGGTGTCAGCGCCGGCGCCGCCCGGGTTCGAAGGTCCGGCGACGGGTCGTGTCTCAGACCTGGTCGCCGGAGAGGCGCTCCACGGAGCGCAGCAGTGCCGAGTGGTCCAGGCCGCCGTCGCCCTGCGCGCGCAGGGAGGCGACCAGCTGGGCGACCACGGCACCGACCGGAAGCGCGGCACCCACGGCGCGGGCGGCGTCCGTGACGATGCCCATGTCCTTGTGGTGCAGATCGATCCGGAAGCCGGGCTTGAAGTCGCGGTTCAGGAAGTTGTCCTTCTTGCGGGCGAGCACGGTGGAACCGGCCAGACCGCCGCCCAGGACCTCGAGTGCCGCCGCGAGGTCCACACCGGACTTCTCCAGGAAGACCACGGCCTCGGCGCACGCCTGGATGTTGACCGCGACGATGAGCTGGTTGGCGGCCTTCACCGTCTGGCCCGAGCCGTGCGGCCCGCAGAGCACGATGGTCTTGCCAAGGGCGTCGAACAGCGGCCTGGCCTCGTCGAAGTCGGCCCGCTCACCGCCGACCATGATGGAGAGGACCGCCTCGACGGCTCCGGCCTCGCCGCCGGAGACCGGGGCGTCCAGCACCCGGATGCCCTTCTCGGCCGCGTTCGCGGCCAGACCCACCGAGGTCTGCGGAGTGATGGACGACATGTCGATCAGCAGCGCGCCGCTGCGGGCGTTCTCCAGGATGCCGTCCGCGCCGTAGGCGATCGCCTCGACCTGCGGGGAGGCGGGCACCATCGTGACGATCACATCGGCGTCCCGTACCGCCTCGGCGACCGAGCCCGCGACCGTGCCGCCGGCCGCGGCCAGCCGGTCCAGCTTGGGCTGCTCCAGGGTGAAGCCGGTCACCGGGTATCCGGCCTTGATCAGGTTCTCGGACATGGGCGAGCCCATGATGCCGAGGCCGATCCACGCGATCTTGGGAGGATTGCTCATGAGGCTGCCCCTTTCAGCACACGTGCGTGCGTCTGGACACGCGCGTGACGGTGGTCACGTGACGGTGGTCAGTTGGCGAGCCAGCCGAAGGCCTCGGCGCTCGGACGGTCGCCCGGCTTGTACTCCAGGCCGATCCAGCCGGCGTAACCGGCCTTCCGCAGCCGCCCGATGAGATCGTCCAGCGGCAGCGCTCCGGTGCCGGGTGCGCCCCGGCCGGGGTTGTCCGCGATCTGTACGTGGCCGGTCTTGTCGGCGTAGCGGTCGATGACCTCGTTCAGGTCCTCGCCGTTCATCGACAGATGGTAGAGATCGAGCAGGAAGGCGGCGTTGTCGAGTCCGGTGGCCTCGTTGACCCGGTCGACCACCTCGATCGCGGACTCCGCGCTCACCAGCGGATAGAGCGGCGACTCCGGCCTGTTGAGCGCCTCGATCAGCAGGATCGAACCGGCCTCGCTCGCCGCGCGGGCCGCCAGCACCAGGTTGTCCAGGGCGAGGGTGTCCTGGAGGTGCGGGTCGACGCCCTCGACGCGATTGCCGTACAGCGCGTTGAGCGCCGGGCAGTCCACGGAGGCGGCGAAGGCCGCCGCGACCTCGACATTGGCGCGGAACCGCTCGGCCTCCTCGCCGGGTACGGAGAGCGCGCCGCGGTCGGGTCCCGGGAGCTGTCCGGCGTAGAAGTTCAGCCCCACGAGCTGGGTGCCCGCGTCGCCCAGCGCCTTCTTGAGCGCGTCCAGCTCGCTCTGCGGCGGGGTGGGGGTGTCGATCCAGGGCCACCACAGCTCCACGGCGCCGAAGCCCGCCGCCGCGGCGGCGGCGGGCCGCTCCAGTAGGGGAAGCTCGGTGAAGAGGATCGACAGGTTCACATCGAAGCGCTGCTCTGTGCCGCGCCCGTTCGTGGTGAGAGGGGCCATGAGGAGTCAGGCGCTCCTTCCGTATTGCGGAAGTTATCTTCTGCTTGATGGAAAGCCTGCCTCTGGGGCTCCTGGGCTGTCAAGAGGTGAACGATGAACACGGCGGAAACCGGGCGCCGCGGTGCCGGGTCCCGCCGGAAGGCCCGCGAGGCGGACGGCGGGGCCACGGTGCCGTACGGAGGAGATCCGCGCCCCGCCGGACCGTCGGTCAAGGTCGTCCTCGTCCCGGGCCGGTGCGACGGAGGCGCGATGCGACTGAGAGCCAAGTCCTGCTGCGCGGCTCTGACCTGCGGGAGCGCCCGCTGATCTGTGCTGACCTGTAGGAACGTCCCTCACCTGTTCTCGTCGCTCCGCAGCGTTTTCAGGTGCGTGTGTCCTGGATGTGCCCTCGGGGAAGCGGCGACGCGGTGGCGTCCTGAAGAAGAGCTCTGGAGCCGGCTTGAGGCCTGTTCCGCGTGAGCTGTGCGGCAGCATGAAGTGCTGATGGTGCGCGGCGATTCGATTTGATGGCTGTCTCGAGGATTCCTTTCGATTCACGGGCGGAAAGTGGCGGTGGATCATCCACGATCCACGGGATCACCGGTTCGGGTAGCCGGTGATTGCACGCTACGGTGCGCGACTTCGAAGCAGTGCGCTTGTGCGGCCACCTCGTATGGCCGACCGTCGGGGGCGTCCGGGGCGGGCTGGATGCCGGGGCTGGAAGGGACGTGAGCAACCCCGGGGCGATGTCGGCTCCCCGGGCAGGCTCGTCATCTCAACGACGCCGGGCTGCTCCAGCCGTCGCCTGCGCGCGACGGTGGCGAGATGCTGCCCTCCGCACCCCGTCGACGTGACAGTCTCCAAAACGTGTGGCGGGCTGTCTGCACCGTGCGCGACATCGGAACACCCGTGGGTGCAAGGGGGCGGCCCGCAGACTGGCATCTGGTGGGCATCCTCGACATGCCCGCATCCCCACGGACCCATCGGTTGTCGCACTCACCACCGCACGCTCCCAACCGCCGGTACGGGGGCCGCTCCGAAACACCACAGACCCCGCTGCTACGTTTCGAAGCATGGGGAGATGGTGGGGACACGCGATAGGCAGCACGCTGCTAGTGACGACACTGGGATGCGCCGCATCAACCGGCGTACCAGACCCGGCCGACGGGCAAGTCCCGAGTCGCAGCGCCCTGACCGGCAGCCCCGCCCAGACGCCTTCGCCGACAACCACCCCCACAACGCACACGTCCGTCACCGCCACAACGACGCACACGTCCGTCACCGCCACGGCCGCACCGACCCGCTCCGCGACGACCGCGGCCACAACACCAACACCCACAACCCCCGAGATCCACGACTGCGCGGCCCCCGACCTCACCGCATCGACCGAAAACCCGGGACTGTTCCCGGAGGACCACGAGCAGAAGACCGTCACCAGGGTTCTGCTGCGCAACGCGGGTCACTCGCCGTGCCGGCTCAGTGGCTGGGCCGGCCTGACTTTCTACGGTTCCGACGTCGTGCCGGTCTGCGTCCCCGGGGCGTTGCCGGACACCCAGTCGTGCGCGACGCCGGAAACGAGACCGAACGAACGACGGCGTCTCACAACAGTCCGCTCGCAGCTGCGCCCGCCTTCGGCCGTCGTGCTCTCCCCTGGCCACAGCACATCTTTCGACTTGCTCTGGCTCAGCTCGTTCGCCGCCGAGTGCGTTGCCCCGGTCATCGATTCACCCCTCAGCGCCGAGATCCGAGTCCCCGGCGACGCACGCCCCATCGCCCTCCCGAAGCCCCGTCTGCAGCCCTGTGACGGGCTCATTGGGGTCACCACGTTCGGAACCCGGCTGACCACCCACCAGTAAGTCCGGCCACCAGGCATCAACCGCATCGAATCGCGGTCGCGGGGGCGGCGGCGGTCCAGCTTGTCAGCAGGGCGGCCGAAGGTGCCGCCGGTGATCACGAATTCCCTGCGTTCCATGTCCGCGGGCCCTCCTACGTGTTCCAGTGCCCGAATGGTTCCGGATGGTGTCCATGGGGAGGCGAGCAGCGCGCGGTCGTCCTTGAGGGCGAGCCGCAGCCAGTGGGGCCAGCCCAGTGCGAGGGCCTGGTCGAAGGGCACGCCGAGCATGTCGGTCAGGGCGATGGTGGTGCGGCGGTCGGGCCGGGCGCGGCCCTTTTACCACCGGGAGATCTTCTCGGGCCGGCAGGCGATGGTTGCACGACGAGGTGGCCGTCGGACAGTCCACCGATGCCGACCTGCGCTCCGTCAACTGGCCCCTGGCCAATGTCCGCCACGCCCTGAAGCTCGCCGCGGCGGCCGGGTTCATCGGCACGGAACGGGCTGCGGACGTTCTGGGCGGCCTGCAAGCGGTCTACTACCCGCACCGGTCGCTGACGGCGGTCTTGGCCATCAGCCGCGAATCGGGGGCCGGGGAGTTGGCCCGGTGGCTCACCACGCAACTGGCCACGGACCGGTACTTCGGTGATCTGAAGCGGGCCGACGCCCTGCGGGCCCCGAACTCGCAGCGGCGGCGGCCAGTAGCGCGGTGGCAAGCGGACGGGGCAAGACCCCGGCCGCGTCCTCCCGGGCGCAGTCCACCCGCGCGAGCACCCGGGTGGCCGGACCGCACGCCGCACGGTGCTACCCACGCACCGGATCGGACCGAGAACCGGCAACAGCTGAATACGCGAGCCGACCCAGTATCAACCCCCGACCCGCGACGGGCAGGATCGCAGACACCCGCAACGAACAGGCCGTAACGGTCGCGTCCCGGGATCGGCTACCGAAACACCTCAGTGCAGATACCGGTTCTGGACCAACTCGTCGATAACGACCTTACCGGTGCACAGGTCTCGGGCGAAGACATGGATCGCGGTGGCCGTGGGGCTGTCGCCCTCGTACATGGGCAGCGCGCTGAACTCGACGCAGTTTTCCGGGAACAGTGTCACGTGGGTTTCCACGACCGACTCGACGTTGTGGTACATGGCGATGTTCTGAACGGCGCCGAAGGGGACCAGGTTGTTCCTGCCGCCGCTGCCGCCGAGCGTGCGCGCGAGCAGATGGGCCCGGTGTTGCCCGCCTTCCACGCCGGAGATGCCCGACTCGTAGCCGACCGGATCCTCGTACGGTGCCTCGCCGCTCCACGTCCGGCCACGGAGGGTAGCGTGGACGCCGGTGGCACGGCCGTGCTCGTCGAGAGGGCCGTAGAGGGCGGAGGTGCCGGGCGGACAATTGCGGCAGTCGTCGTCCTCCTTCTCCTCCCGGTGCCCTGCCGCTGGCAGGGGCAACGCGCCGGGCAGTGTCGCACCCGACAGCGGCGCCCCGCCCGGCGCCGACGTACCTTGGCCGAACTCCCCCTGTGCTTTCGCCACCTCAGCGGTGTGCGCGATGGCCCAGCCGACCGCGAACGGGCCGACCAACCCGGCGACGAAGGCCACGCCCACCACCGGCACCTTCACTGCCAGACCGACACCCGCCCGCGCGGCCGCGGGAAGGGCAGCGGCCCTACCGGCCGTGGGAAGACTTCGGACCACGCCCGCCGCCTTGTCGATCCGGAAGACACCGCTGGCGGAGGCTGTCTCCTCCACTTCGGCGAGCGGAACGACTCCGGCCATGGTCACCACGCCGTCGGCGATCCGGCGCGTGCCTATTGCCGCTCCGTCCCCCTCGGCGGCCGGTGCGACGGTGTCCACGATCTGCTCTCCGCCGGGGAGATACTCTTCGGCCTGGCCCACGACCTGCTCGCCGACCGTCAGCGGCCCCGGCCCGGTGGGGACCTCGATGCCCCGTGCGCCGGCAGCGGCGTGGGCCAGCTGCGCCACCCGAGCGCTCTGCTCCGGGGCGGCCTCGCACAGTGTCCGAAGCTCGTCAGGGGCCAGCTTGCGCAGACGTGCCTCCACGTCCGCTGTGGACATGGCGTGCAGCTGCCGTGCCACCATCGGCCAGTCGGCGTCCCGGACGCCCTGCTCGTACGCCTGGTAGATCCTGCCGATCCTCGCCACTTCGGCGCGGCCTCTGTCCAGCGCTGCGGTGATCGTGCTCTCCTGGGGCCATCCGGCCAGGTAAGTTGCCACGGCCGCACGGGTGTTGGCCGCCTCGCCCAACGTCAGGCCCGCGGACAGCCGTACGATGTCGGCGTCGTTGAAGCCGTTGAGGCGTGTCGCAACCTCCTGCCACGCACCGGCGCGGACCGCGTCCCGCAGCGCCGCCAGCAGATCGTCCCGCGAAGCCCGCTGCACTACCGGTGGCCCCGGTTTCAGGACCCTGGCGACCGCCTGGTTGCCGACCGCGCGCTGCAGCGCCAGCAGCGCATGCGTCGGCTTGGCACCCGCGGTCCGGCCGACAGCGCCGGACCGATGTGCCGGGGCAGGTGCGGTCCGTTGTACGCGCATGAGTCGAGTATCTGGTAAATGCCCCCGCCAACGGGTGCCCGAACGGGCAGTGTTCCTGGCACTTTCGCGCTCGGTGAGCCCGTAGGAGTTGCAGGCGTTCTTCGACTACACCGACGACCAGGCCGGCAGTGTCCGTGGCCGGGGCCGCAAGGGCCGGCTGACCGCCTTTCGCGACGCGACGCTGTTCAAGACCGCGTACGCCTTCGGCCTGCGCCGCAACGAGACGCGGATGCTGGACGCGGTCGACTTCGGGCGCACCCCTGAAGGTCCCGAGTCCGGCGAGTGCGGCGTCCTCTACGTTCGTCACGGGAAGGCGAAGAGGGGCTCGCCGCCCAAGCGCCGCGGTGTGCTGACCGTCCTCGACTGGTCGGCGGAGATCAGCCGTTCGCCGCTGGCCAGCACCTGCCCGCTCCTGCCGAGCGCGACGGGGAACACGGTGCCGTCCGGGCCAAGGTGGTACTTCACGTCGGTGCCGCTGGCCATCAGCCCGGTGTCGATCGCCCGGTCCTGCGGCCGGGCCCCCGGCGGGCGGCGCACGCTTCTTCTTGATCCGCCCCATCGGCGGCCCGGTCGCAGAGCGAGCCGGCCGATGAACCCGGCCACCCCGGGGGCGTCCAACGCATGGTCCGTGCAAACAAAATCGGATCTACGAGCAGGTCCGGCGTCCGGCCGTCGCCGAGGCCAAGCTGTCCAAGGGCACCGGGCCCCACGCCCTGCGGAATGCCTACGCATCTTTGCTGATCGCTGCGGGGGAGTCCGTTAGGGTCGTGTCGGAGCGACTGGGGCATGCCAACGCCGCGATGACCCTGAACGTCTACAGCCATCTCTTTCCTGAGTCGGACCAACAGACCAGGGCGGCGGTGGACCAGCCGTTCGGTGCCGTGAGGGGGGAATGTGCCCCGGATGTGCCCTCTCAGCCGGAGGGTTGAGAGAACGTGCAGGTCAGGCCGACGCCATGGGGACACAAGTGCGATTGAGAGTCGAGTTCACGACCGAACCCTTCGACCTCGACGAGGCGCCCGCGCACGCGCTGGTGGCCCGCGAGATCGTCCAGAGCGCCGAACTGGACGCCGTCGACGTGGGGCCCTTCGGCAATACGGCGGAGGGCGGCGCCGAGGCGGTGCTGACCACCGTGGACGCGCTGCTGCGCCGGTCGCTGGCCGTCGGCGCCACCCGGATCTCCCTCCAGGTGAACGTGATCGGCGACACCCGTGACACCCGTGACACCCGTGCCGCCGGGACCGCCGACATCGCCGCGGCCGAGGACGTCCGGTGACCGGGCCGCTGGACCATCCCTTCGTCACCGCCGTCCAGCCGCTGGTGGACGCCATGGGCGGTGAGCTGCTCGCGCCCCACGAGGCCCTGCCCGACGACGTCGTGCTCGCCTGGGAGGGCGCGGACATCCTCGCCGTACGGCTGCCCCAGCTCTCGGAGTCCCTGGATCACATCCTGGCGGCCCTGGGGCGGCAGCACGGTATGCCGCTCGCCGATCTCGACCGCAGGACCAAGCAGTCGGTCGTGCGGATACTGGAGGCACGCGGCGCCTTCTCCGTACGTCATGGCGTGGAGACGGTGGCGAGCGCCCTCGGGGTCAGCCGCTTCACCGTCTACAACTACCTCAACCGCGAGAACGCGACGAAGGGCGTGCGCTAGGGCCTCTCGTTTGGATCTTGCCGGGGGTCCGCCAGGGCCTGTCCGGAAGGGCTTCTGTCCCGGAAGGGGCCCGGCGGGGGAGTGCGGGCGCCGTGGCGGGCGGTGGCTCCGTATACGGAATTTCAACAAAGTGTTGACGTTGTGGGCGCCGAGGGCGTTAGCTGTGCGAAGCCGTCCAGCACAGCCACGGAGGCTCCCGTGACGTCGACAGCCACACCGGGCCTGGCCCGGTTCAACACCTCTTCCGACCGTGCGCTCCTGGCCGAGCTGCACGAGGTGTGCGCCACTCCGGCGTGGGGGAGGAAGCTGCTCGCCCGGCGCCCGTACGCCACCGCCGAGGCCCTTCTGGCCGCCGGTGACACCGCCACGGACGAGCTGACCGACGCGGAGCTGGCCGAGGCGATGGCAGGGCATCCGCCGATCGGCCGGCCGAAGCCCGGAGATCCCGCCTCCTCCCGGGAGCAGCGAGGGATGGCCGGTGCCTCCGAGGAGCTCAGGGCCGAGATGCGCGAACTGAACCTGGCGTACGAGGACCGGTTCGGACACGTCTTCCTGATCCAGGCGACCGGCGCGACCGGTGAGCGGATGCGTGATGCGCTGAAGGAGCGGCTGACGCACACGCCCGAGCGGGAGCGTGCGATCGCGCGCACCGAACTGGGGAAGATCAACCGTATCCGGCTGACCCGCCTCCTGGCGGAGGACGAGAACCGCGGAGGACAAGGACTCATGAGCACCGCGACCACCGCTTCCGTGTCCACCCATATCCTGGACACCAGCACCGGACGCCCCGCCGCGGACGTCGCCGTCTCGCTCGCGGCCCGCAGTGGTTCCGGCGCCGCCTGGATGGCGCTCGGCGGCTCGCGCACCGACGCGGACGGGCGCTGCAAGGACCTGCCGGCGCTGCCGGCGGAGACGGCACAGGTACGTCTCGGCTTCGGGACCGAGGCGTATTTCGTCAGCACGGACCGATCCGGGGACCGGACCGGTGACCCAGCCGGAGACCGAGCCGCGGACCGGGCCGAGGCACAGCAGGACGCGCCCCGCGCACGGGACGGCGGCCCCTCGTTCTTTCCGGAGGTGACGATCACCTTCACCGTCACTCCCGGCGAGCACTACCACGTACCGCTGCTGCTCAGCCCGTTCGGCTACTCCGTATACCGAGGGAGCTAGCGAGAGCCATGTCCACGATTCTCGGCCAGAACCAGTACGGCAAGGCGGAGAGCCGCGTCGTCCGCATCACCCGGGACGGCCGTACCCATCACATCAAGGACCTGAATGTCTCCGTCGCCCTCTCCGGCGACATGGCGGACGTCCACCACTCCGGTTCCAACACCCATGTCCTTCCGACCGACACCACCAAGAACACGGTGTACGCGTTCGCCAAGGAGCACGGCATCGAGTCGGCCGAGCAGTTCGGCATCCATCTCGCGCGGCACTTCGTGACCAGCCAGGAGCCGATCCACCGGGCGCGTGTCCGGATCGAGGAGTACGCCTGGGAGCGCATCGACACCTGCGACGGCGAGAGCTGGTCCGGTACGGCCGAGCGGCCCAGGCACTCCTTCGTCCGTTCGGGCCAGGAGACCCGTCTCGCCCAGATCACCTTCGACGGCGAGAGCTGGGAGGTCGTCTCGGGGCTGACGGACCTGACGGTGCTGAACTCGACCAACTCCGAGTTCTGGGGCTACACCAAGGACAGGTACACCACGCTCCGGGAGGCGTACGACCGCGTTCTCGCGACCGACGTCTCCGCGCGATGGCGCTACCGCTGGTCGGGCGACGAGCCGGGGGAGGACATACCGGTCCCGGACTGGGACGAGTCCTACGCGCAGACGAGGCGGCACATCCTCCGGACCTTCGCCGAGACCTACTCGCTCTCGCTCCAGCAGACCCTGTACCAGATGGGTACGAGCGTCATCGAGAACCGCGGCGAGATCGAGGAGATCCGTTTCTCCCTGCCGAACAAGCACCACTTCCTGGTCGATCTGGAGCCCTTCGGGCTGAAGAACGACCACGAGGTCTACTTCGCGGCCGACCGTCCCTACGGACTGATCGAGGCCACCGTCCTGCGCGACGGGGCCGAGCCGCGCATCCCGGTCGACCTCACACGTCTGCGATGAGTCCCACGAGCCCGCCGAATCCGGTGGACGATCCGGGCCGACGCCCGAAGACAGGAAAGGCAGGGAGAGGAACCGCCATGGCGGCTTCGCGCATCGTCATCGAGAACTGCGCCATCGCGACCGTGGACGCGCGTGACACCGAGTACGCCTCGGGACATGTCGTCGTCGCGGGCAACCGGATCGAGTCGGTCGGCCCCGGCCCGGCCCCGGCCGTGGAGCGGGTGGTCCGCCGTGTCGACGGCACCGGCCATCTCCTCACCCCGGGCCTGGTCAATGCGCACCACCACTTCTACCAGTGGATCACCCGGGGGCTCGCCACCGACCACAATCTCTTCGACTGGCTGGTGGCGCTCTATCCGGTCTGGGCGCGGATGGACGAGCCGATGGTAAGGGCGGCGGCGCGCGGCTCCCTCGCGATGATGGCCCGTGGCGGTGTCACCACGGCCATGGACCACCACTACGTCTATCCGCGCGGCACGGGCGATCTGTCGGGCGCGATCATCGGGGCCGCCGCGGAGACGGGCGTACGGTTCACCCTCGCGCGTGGCTCCATGGACCGCGGGACCTCGGACGGCGGACTGCCCCCGGACTTCGCCGTCGAATCCCTCGACGGCGCGCTCGCCGCCACCGAGGAGACCATCGACCGCCACCACGACACCGCGTTCGACGCGATGACGCAGATCGCCGTCGCCCCCTGCTCGCCGTTCTCGGTCTCCACCGAGCTGCTCCGGCGGAGCGCGGAGCTGGCCCGCCGCAAGGGCGTGAGACTGCACACGCACGGGAGTGAGACCGTGGAGGAGGAGCAGTTCTGCAAGGAACTGTTCGGTCTGGGCCCGACGGACTACTTCGAGTCGACCGGCTGGCTCGGCTCCGACGTATGGATGGCCCATTGCGTCCATATGAACGACTCCGACATCGCCGCGTTCGCGCGTACGGGTACGGGCGTCGCGCACTGCCCGTCCTCCAACGCCCGGCTCGCCGCCGGAATCGCCAGGGTCCCGGACATGCTCGCGGCGGGTGTCCCGGTCGGTCTCGGTGTCGACGGCACCGCCTCGAACGAGTCGGGCGAACTGCACACCGAGTTGCGCAACGCGCTGCTGATCAACCGTCTCGGTGAGCGCGGCGAGAGCGCCCTGAACGCGCGTCAGGCGCTGCGGCTCGGTACGTACGGCGGCGCCCAGGTCCTCGGCCGGGCCGATCAGATCGGGTCGGTCGAGGCGGGCAAGCTCGCCGATCTGGTGCTCTGGAAGCTGGACACGCTCGCCCACGCCTCGATCGCGGACCCGGTCGCCGCACTGGTCCTCGGCGCCGCCGCGCCCGTCACGCTCTCGCTGGTCAACGGAGTGTCCGTGGTCGAGGACAACCGTCTGACCAGGGTGGACGAGGACGCCGTCGCCCGCGAGACACGGGGCGAGGCGCGGCGCCTGGCGCGGATCGCGGCGGAGGGCCGACCGGCGAAGGGCTGACCGTCCGGCCGCCGCGCGGCACGAGGAGGCGGGTGCGGGAACGGGTCCGAATACGCGTACCTGTACGGGAACGGCAACGCGTACGGGTCCGAGTCCGGGAACGGAACGGGAACGCGTACGGAACGCGTACGGAACGGGTACGGGTACGGCGCCGTGAAGCAGGCGCCGTACCCGTCGTCCCACCGCCGATCACACCTCACGGACCGGCGCGTTCAGCTGGTCCCGTTCAGCCGATGTGGAAGCTGTCGCCGTAGACCTTCCAGTCCAGCGGCGGGTCCAGGTTCAGATTGCCCTTGTTGAGGAACACCCGCTGCGCGGTGTCCACCCGGCTGGTGTCCTCGTGCGCCTCCTCCTGCTTCATCGCCCATACCCGGGCGTCGAGGAAGGCGTGCAGATACTGCTTCTCGTCGCCGCCCTGGGCCGGCGTCTTCGCCTTGGCCAGCGCGCGCTTGCGGATACTGCTGAAGCTGGTGCTGTCGCCGCCGTCACCGTGCATCACGATGGCGTCGTAGTACGCGAACTGTCCGAGGGTGCCGAGCTTGTCCTGCTTGGCGCGGCTCACGGCCGGGTTGAAGTAGACCCGGTCGCGTTCGTCGTTCTGCGCGGTCTTGAACGCGGAGTCCTTGGCCGCCTGCTTCCAGGCCGAGGTGAAGCCCGGGTCGAGGCCCTGGTGCGAGTCCGTGCCGTCGACCTTCCGCAGGGCGGGCAGATACGAGGCGAGCGGATTGCCCGGCTTGCGGCTGGTGTACAGCTCGACCAGGTCCAGCATGTCGCCCGTACCGGAGCAGAATCCGATGATGCCGGCGGTGTAGCCGCGGCCGTCGCCGATGTCCTCGATGTAGCTGTACTGGGCCTTCCAGTCCAGCGAGGAGTTCTCCGCGCTGGAGACGAGCTGCATGGCGATCTCCTTCTTCGCCGGGTCGTCGAGTCCCGTCGCCGCGGCGGCGGAGGGCGCGAGGGCGGCGCGGCCGGTGGCGGGCTCCGGTGCCGCGTTCGCGGTGGTGGTGGCCGTGAGAGGAACGGCGATCAGTGTCAGTGCGAGCAGAACAGTGCGTACGTGGGGGGTGGGCACCCTGACCTCCATGGGGAGAGTTCCTGGTTGCGCTTATCTGTTAGGAAGCTTTCCTACCAAAGGCGGGGGGTGGCGTATACCCGTTCGGATGTGAAGAAGGAGTGAGCAGCCGACAGTTGGCGGCAATTCGACCGCGCGGATGCCCGATCGCGCGGATGCCCGACCGCGCCGCCGCGGGAGGCGCGGCGGCGCGCGGCGGGCCGGTCGCTACTTCGCGGCGATGCGGTAGCGGTCGCCGTACACCGTCCAGTCGAGCGGCGGATCCAGATCCAGATTGCCCCGGTCGAGGAAGATCCGCTGGGCCGTCTCGACGCGGCCGATGTCCGTGTGGGACGGCTCGTCGCGCATGGCGGCGACCCGCGCGTCCAGGAACGCGTCGAGATACTCCCTCTCGTCGCCGCCGCGCGCGGGCGGCGCGGCCTCGCGCAGGGCCTGTTCGCGGATCGTACGGAAGCCGGCCTCGCCCCTGCCGTCGCCGTAGCCGTGCATCACATAGGCGTCGAAGTAGATGAACTGACCGAGCGTGCCGAGGCCGTCGGCCTTCGCCCGGGTGACGGCCGGGTCGAAGTAGACCCGGTCGCGCTCCGCGTCCTGGGCTCCGCGCAGAGCGGGATCCCCGGCCGCCTTCCGCCAGGCGTCGGTGAAGGCGCGGCCGAGTCCCTCGTGGGACGCGCCGCCCCGGACCGCGCGCAGCGCGGGGAGGAAACGCTCCAGGGCGTTGCCGGGACGCGCGTCGGTGTACCGCTGGACAACGAGGAGGAGATCGCCGCAGCCGGAGCAGAATCCGACGATGCCGGCGGTGTAGCCGCGGCCGTCGCCGATGTCCTCGATGTAGCCGTACTGGGCCTTCCAGTCCAGCGAGGAGTTCTCCGCGCTGGAGACGAGCCGCATCGCGAGGTCCTTCTTCGCCGGATCGTCCAGCCCGGCCGGTGTGGCGGAGGAGGCGGATCCACCGGGGCTGCCGGTTCCACCGGGTCCACCCGAGCCGCTCGCCCCGCCGGATCCGGATCCACCGGGGCCGGTGGGGCTCGCGGGGGCGGAGGCGCACGCGGCGCACAGCGCGAGCAGCGGCGCCAACAGGAAGGGCAGCAGTCGGCGGAGCGCGTGGATCACGTACGGGCCCTTCCCCCTGGTGTGCGCCGGATCCCGCGTGCGCACCGGGTCCCGGGTGCGTACGCGTACCGGACACCGAGCGTGTACCGGCCGGATCATGAGATTACGTGAGTGGTCCGGGATCATCCCGTATGGGTGATGGACGGCGGGTGAACCGTGGCCTGCGGAGCGGGGGTTCGCGCCTTCTCCTCACGCGCCTTCTCCTCACGCGGCTCCTCCTCGCGCCGCTCCTCCTCACGCGGGCTGTCCCCGCGTGGCTTCTCCGTACGGAGGAGGACCGCCGCCACCGCGAGCGCCGCCACGGCCACGCCCGCCGCCGTACGGAACGCGAGCCGGTAGCCGTCGCTCAGTGCCGGGACCGCGTCGTCACCCGCTTTGAGCAGCTCGCTCGTCCGGCCGGAGGCGAGCGTCGTGGCGACGGCGAGACCGAGCGCACCGCCCACCACCTGGCCGGTGTTGAACAGCCCCGACGCGAGACCGCCGTCCTGCGGCCGTACGTCCGCCATCGCCAGGCCCGTGAGCGCCGGCATGGCGAGACCGAAGCCGACGCCGAGCAGCAGCATCACGGGCAGCACGTCGACGGCGTACGTACCGTCCGCGGGCGCCCGCCCGAACAGCGCCAGCCCGGCGACGATCAGCACGAGCCCCGCGCACAGCACGCGCCGCGGCCCGAACCGCACGGTCACCCGTGCCGAGAGGCCGAGCATCAGCACCCCGATGACGACCGGGGCGGGCAGGAACGCGATGCCCGTCAGCAGCGCGTCGTAGCCCAGCACCCGCTGGATGTAGAGCGCGCCGAGGTACTGGAAGGTGAACATCCCGGCGACCATCAGAAGCTGGACGAGATTCGCGCCGACCAGGGTCCGTGAGCGCAGCAGCCGTGGACGCAGCAGGGGATCGGCCGTGTGCGCCTGCCGGACGGCGAAGCCCGCGAGCAGCAGTACGGAGAGTCCGCCGAACCCGAGCGTACGGATGGACGTCCAGCCGTGGTCGGCGGCCTTGACGATGGTGTGGACACCGAGCATCAGCGCCGCCGTGACCAGCACCGCGCCCGGGTAGTCGGCGCCCTTGCCGAGGCCCTGCCCGCGGTCGTTCTCCAGTACGCGCACGGCAGCGACCAGCGCGGCCACGCCGATCGGCAGATTGATCAGGAAGATCGAGTGCCAGCCGAGTGCCGAGGTGAGGGCGCCGCCGAGAAAGGTGCCGAGCGCGCCGCCCGCGGCACCGACCGCGCTGAACACGGCGATGGCCCTGGCCCGGTCACGGCCCTCCTCGAAGAGTGCCACCAGCATCCCCAGGACGACCGCCGAGGTCATCGCTCCTCCGACGCCCTGGAGAAAGCGCGCGGCGATCAGGGTCCCGGGGCCGGTGGCGAGTCCGCAGAGCAGTGAGGCGGCGGTGAACACGGCGAGTCCTGAGACGAACGTCCGCCGTCTGCCGATGAGATCACCGAGCCGTCCCGCCAGCAGCAGGAGTCCGGCGAAGGCGATGAGATAGGCGTTGACGACCCAGGCGAGACCGGCCGGCGAGAAGCCGAGGTCGGACTGGATCGCGGGCATCGCCACGGTGACGACACTGCCGTCGAGAACGGTCATCAGGGTTCCCGCGCACAGCACGGTCAGCGCTGTCCAGCGGGAGTGGCGAGCGGGTGGTACGACCCTGGCCATGGGCTTCGGACCTCCAAAGGTGCACGATATGTAACGGGCTCATCGTGGGCGGCCGTACAGTCCGCCGGTAAGGAGGCACTCGGATGTCCCAGGGGAACACGCGTGTAACGACCCAGCTCATGCACGCGCAGGCGTGCCCGATGCGGGAGGTTCTTGACAGGGTCGCCGGGAAGTGGAGCGTCCTGATCATCGTCGCCGCCGCCCAGGGACCGATCCGCTTCACGGAACTGGAGCGCTCCATCGAGGGCATCAGCCGGCGGATGCTGACCCTGACGCTGCGCAACCTGGAGCGTGACGGGCTGCTGATCCGTACGGTGTTTCCGACGGTTCCGCCCAGGGTCGAGTACGAACTGACGGCGGTGGCCCGCGAACTGCACGCCTCGCTGCTGGGGCTGACGGACTGGGCCGAGCGCCACCGGGTGACGGTTGCCGAGTCACGGGCGGCGTACGACGAGGCGCACGGGCACGGTCCGGACGCGGTCTGACGCCGTGTGACGCGGTCCTTGACGGTCCGAAGGTGGTCCGAAGGCGGTCCGAGTCGGTCCGAACGCGGTCCGGGGCACCCGGTGCCGGGGCCCGGATCGGGCGGCGGACGGGCGTTGTCAGACCCCCGTGGCACGATCTCGGGCATGGATCTCGTACAGGTATTCACCGATCTCGACGCCCGGCCGTGGGCTGAGTTCGAGCACGCCTACGGCAGTGCGGAGGATGTGCCCGCGCTGCTGCGGGGGCTGGCGAGCGAGGACGAGGAGGAGGTGTCGTCGGCGCTGGGCGAGCTGTACGGCAGCATCTTCCACCAGGGCTCGGTGTACGAGGCCACCGCCCACTCCGTGCCCTATCTGGCCGGGCTGGCCGCCGCCGGCGTCCAGAGCCTCGAACTGCTGGTTCTGCTGGGCGGGATAGCCGAGAGCGAGGACGAGCGGGACGGCGAGGCGGCCGGCGGCTGTCGGGCGGCCGTCGTCGCCCAGCTGCCGCTGATCCTGCCGTTCGTGGAGGCGGACGACGCGCGGCTGCGCCAGGCGGCGGTCTGGACGGCGGCCAGGACGGGAGCGGCGGAGCCGGTCCTTCCGGTGCTGCGGCGGTGCGGCGAGCGCGAGGAGGACCCGCTCGTACGGGCCGAACTGCTGGCCGCGACGGCGCTGCTCGACCCGGCGGGCGCCGCGTCCGCGGTGACGGCGGGCCTCGACGCCGGGGAGCCGGCGGAGCTGCGGATCGCCGCCGTCCTCGGCTGTCTGGACGCCGGACTGCCCTGGACCTCCGTGCACCACGACGCCGTGCTGTCGCTGCTTCCGCTCCGCCCGCTGGTCGCCGACCGCTTCGACGAGGACCGCGCGGAGCCCCTCCGGCACATCGTGGACACCCTGCTGGGGCGGGGAACCGCCGCCGACCGTGAGGCGGCGCTCTCCCTGCTCGACGCCGCGCTCCGTTCCCCGGACGCCGAGGCACGGGCGGAGGCCCTGTGGGCGGCGGAAGAGGCGTGCGACTGCTCCCGTGAGGCCGCGCCCCGGCTCGCGGGGCCGCTGATCCGCCTGCTGGAGGAACCGTCCTCGGCGCGCCCGGCACTCACCGTCGTGGACAAGCTGGGC
Source organism: Streptomyces lushanensis (assembly GCF_001700515.1). Lineage (GTDB taxonomy): Bacteria > Actinomycetota > Actinomycetes > Streptomycetales > Streptomycetaceae > Streptomyces > Streptomyces lushanensis. The sequence goes on along the minus strand of NZ_MAUD01000156.1, from coordinate 8,085 downwards.
GTGTACGCGGCGCCGGCCGCTCCCGCGCTGTCCGCCCTCGCCTCCGGCGGCGGCGATCTCGCGGACCGCGCCCTCGCCTCGCTCGTCCGGATCGACCCGGAGCGGGCGACGCCACTGCTCGCGCGTGATCTGCCGGAACGGCCCACGGCTCTCGGCGCGGCCTGCCGTTTCCGGGACGGCGAGGGCGTCGAGCCGATCCCGTACCACCCGGAGCTGCTGACCGCCGTACGGGCCCGGCTGACCGATCCGGATCTGGCCGGGAACGAGCCGATCCGGCTCACCTGGCTGCTGACCGGTTGGGGCGAGCGCGCCGCGCCCGCGTTCCCCGAACTCCTCGCGGTGCTGGAGACGTTCCCGGTCCTCGTGCCGCGCGCGCTGGCGGCGGCCGATCCCGCCAAGGCCGCCGGACCGCTGCGTGAGGCCGCCGTGTCGGGGCCCGAGGAGGGACGCTCGGCGGCGGCGCGCGCACTGCGCGGGATCACCGGCGACAGCGGGCCGTTGCTGACGCTTCTCGCCGTCGAGCTGTCCGGCCGTGATCTGACCCGGCTGCGGGAGGCGGCCCGCGCCGTCGACGGCCCGGACCTGGACCGCGCCGTACTGCTGCCCTTGCTCCGATCGGCCCTCGCCACGGACGAGGACCGTACGACGAGCCCCCGGATGGACGCCGATCTGGAGATCGCGCTCGCGCTGTGGCGGCTGACCGGCGACCCGGAGGAGGCCGTGCCCGTGATCGCGCGCGTGCTGGCGCGGACGGACTGCGAGTGGATGCGCTGGACGGCCGTGCGCGCGGCGAGGGCCGCCGCGCTCCTCGGCCCGGCCGCCGCCTCGCTGCGCCCGGCCCTGGAGGACGGACTGGCCGTCCCGGAGCGGGCACCGTCGACGGCTCTGGCCCTGCTCGCCGTGGATCCGTCGGGCCAGGACCGTACGGCTCTGGCGGACGCGGCCCTGATCTCCGCCGAGCGCGACGCCGACGCGATGGGAGCCCTGGACGTGCTCGCGGCCCTTGGGCCCGCAAGCCTGCCACGGCCGCATCTCGACCGCCTCACCGTCCTGGCGGAGCGCGACCGCCGTGTCTGGTGCCCTGGCCGCTCCGGGAGCGCGGCCGAGACGGACGCCCGCTTCCAGGAAGCCGCCCGCGCACTGCTCCGCACGGCCGGAGCCATATCCGCCGGTCCCGCGCCGGCCCCGTCCACGACCGACTGAGCCCGGCGGCCGGCGCTGGTCATGGCGCCGGCCACCGGGACGGCCCAGGGTCACAACGCCCCCGGGAGCGGGTCCGGACCGGTCGACCGTGAGGCCCCCCGACCTCCGGGCGGGTGGTCCGGACCCGCCCGTTCACATGCCCGGCCGCCAGTCGGGGCGACGGCCGCTCAGGCCGATCACCCGGTCCAGCAGCGGGGCCTCCTCCGGCAGTTCGACAGGCGGGCCGAACAGCCCCTCGGGGGCCGGATCCTCCTCGGCCGCTCGCGCCGCCGTGATCAGCATCGCGTAGGACACCCGCAGGCTCGTCTCGTCCGGCGCGTACTCCTGTCCGGTGCTCCGAGCGAGGTCCCAGCCGTGGATCTGGACCTCGTTGAGTGCCACGACCGCCGCCACCTCACCCGGCAGCTCGACACCGCCGACCCGTGTGCCGCCCTGCCATGCCTCGGGCGAGCGCCATGCCTCCGCCAGTTCGTCGAGCCGCCGGGGCAGCACGGTGCGCCAGTCGTCGGGCAGCACGGGCAGAGCGGCGTTCGGCGACGTGTCCGTCGTCGGCCCCAGCTCCTTGCGTGCCGCGTCCCGGAACGCCACGGTGAGCCCGGCGAGATGCCCGAGCACCTCCCGCACGGTGTACGCGGGACAGGGCGTGGGTCCGGCGAGCTGTTCCTCACTGATACCGCCCAGCAGCCCGGCCACGGCCCGGCAGACAGGACCGAGGTCGAACGGGTCGGCCTTCATGTTCGTTTCCATACAGCGGTGGACCGCCCCGGCCACCGGAACTCATCGGCCGGGACGGATTTGGGACGGCTGTCTCGAAGGATGGTCAATTATGGCTGGAAATGATCCCTCGCATGTACGATCCATTCGTTCCAGACCCGACAGCGACAACGCGCGCCGGATCGAACCTTTTACGCAGACCGGAGCGAGTTACGCATGTCCGTACAAACCCGTGCTTCCGTGGCGGCCATAGCCGCCGCACAGGCTGGTTTTGACGCCTGGCGTGCCTCACGGCAGGCCGCCGTGAGCGGGCCGCTCGGCAATCTGGCGCTGGTGGAGACCCGTTGGCTGGCTCCCGGGGCCGACGCGGCCGAGGAGTCGGCGCGAGTCGCCCCGTCCGACGGTGTGACGGTCACCACAGTGGCGCGGACCAATCTCCACACCGGTGAGCCGGAGCACGCACTGCGGTTCTGGGACGCCGACGCCCCGGCCGTGCGGCACTTCTCACATGTCGAGACGTATCCGTTCCGTCCGGACTGGGTGGTCGAGGCCGCCTTCACCTCCGTCTCCGCCGACCGGCGCGTGCCGTTCGAGCACATCCGGGACAGCGGAGGCAGCCGGGAACTGGTCGTCCCCGGCGACATCGACGTCACACTGGACGGTGTGGACTACACGCTGTCGGCCTTCGACGACGACGGAACGCTTCTTCTGGTCTTCGGTGATCCGACCAACGGCACGGACACTTACGGCGCGGGCCGCTTCCTGTTCGTCCCGCGTGAAGGGAAGAGCGAGACGGTGACACTCGACTTCAACCGCGCCTTCGTGCCGCCGTGCGGCTTCTCCGCTCAGTACAACTGTCCGTTGCCGCCACGGCAGAACCGGCTGCACCTGCCCGTCGAGGCGGGCGAGAAGGTCCCGGTCTTCCGTGGCGGCTACGCCGTCCACTGAGCTCACCCACGGCACCACAGCCGGACCGGTCACCCTTCGCGGGACCTTTCGTCCGGCCGTTGATCAGGAGTAGAAGAGATGAGAAAGTCCGTACCGCTGCTCGGCGGCACCCTGGCGGTCACCCTGTCCCTGGCCCTCACCGCCTGCGGCTCCGGGACCGACAGCAAGAGCAGCGCGCCCTCAGGTTCGTACGACAAGAACGCCACGGTCGGCGTCGGATCGCTCTACGAACCGCAGAATCTGGACAACACCGGAGGCGGCGGCCAGGGCGTGACGGAGGCGCTCAACGGCAATGTCTACGAAGGGCTGTTCCGGCTCACCGACACCGGCGAGGTCGAGAAGCAGCTCGCCAAGGACTACACCGTCAGCCCGGACGGCCTCACGTACACCTTCACGCTGCGCGACGGCGTCACCTTCCACTCGGGCAAGAAGCTCACCTCCGCGGATGTGAAGTACAGCATCGAGAAGGTGACCGCAGAGAACTCCCAGTCGGCGCGCAAGAGCAGCTTCGACATGATCAAGTCGATCGCGACGCCCGACCCGGCCACGGTCGAGGTGACGCTCTCGTCCAAGTCGATCTCGTTCGTCTACAATCTCAGCTATGTGTGGATCGTCAACTCCGAGGCCAAGGACCTCAAGACCTCGGAGGACGGCAGCGGACCGTACAAGCTGGACAAGTGGACACGGGGCTCCGCGCTCAGCCTGGAGCGCTACGCGGGCTACTGGGGAACGCCCGCGACCAACGAGAAGGTCGTCTTCCACTACTACAAGGACGCCACCGCGCTCAACAACGCGCTGCTCACCAACGCCGTGGACGTGGTGACCAGCGAGCAGAGCCCTGACGCCCTCGACCAGTTCAAGAGCAACCCGGCCTACAAGGTCAACGACGGCAAGTCGACCACCAAGCTGCTGCTGGCCTTCAACGACAAGGTCAAGCCCTTCGACAACGTCAAGGTCCGCAAGGCCGTCAGCTCGGCGATCGACAACAAGAAGCTGCTCCAGTCGGTGTGGGGCGACCACGGCACGCTGATCGGCTCGATGGTCCCGCCGACCGACCCCTGGTACGAGGACCTCACCCAGGTCAATCCGTACGACGTGACGCTCGCCAAGAAGCAGCTCGCCGATGCCGGCTACGCCAAGGGCTTCGACTTCACGCTCGACACGCCGAACTACGACCCGCACCCGACGGCGGCCACCTTCATCAAGTCGGAGCTGGCCAAGGTCGGAATCAATGTCAAGATCAACATCATCACGCCGGACGAGTGGTACACCAAGGTCTACAAGAACCACGACTTCAGCGCGACGCTCCAGGAGCATGTCAACGACCGCGACATCGTCTGGTACGGAGACCCGGACTTCTACTGGGGCTATGACGACAAGCAGGTCAGCGAGTGGGTGAAGCAGGCCGAGCAGTCGGACACCACCGACGAGCAGACGGCGCTGCTGAAGAAGGTCAACAACCAGATCGCACAGGACGCGGCCAGCGACTGGCTCTACCTCTACCCGCAGATCGTGGTGGCCTCCACCAAGCTGTCGGGCTACCCGCTCAACGGTCTCAACTCGCAGTTCTACGCCTACGGCATCAAGAAGAGCTGATGATCCGCGCCGCCGTACGGGCCCGGTCGCCCCACCAGGTCCGTACGGCGGCGCCTCCGCCGTGGTCGATATCCCCGCTTCCGTCGATCGGTCCTCCTCCCTGATGATCTCGTACCTGCTGCGGCGGCTGGCCTTCCTGGCCGGCTCCCTGTTCCTGGCCGGCGTGGTGATCTTCCTGCTGCTACGGCTGCTGCCCGGTGATCCCGCGAACTCCCTGCTCTCCGTCGGCGCCACTCCTGAGCAGATCGCCGCGGCCCGTCATGAGATCGGCTCGGACCGCCCGCTGCCCGAGCAGTTCGTCACCTGGCTCGGCCAACTGGCCACCTTCGACCTGGGGAACTCGTTCATCAGCTCACTGCCGGTCGGCCCCGAGATCACCTCCCGGCTCGATGTCACCGTCCCGCTGACGCTGCTCTCCTTCCTGCTGGCCGTGGTGATCGCGGTTCCCGTCGGCTTCGTCGCCGCCCGCCGGTCGGCCACCTGGTACGGCACGCTCATCAACGGAATCTCCCAACTGGGCATCGCCGTACCGGTCTTCTGGATCGGGATGATCCTCATCACCGTGTTCGCGCTGCGCCTGGGCGTACTGCCCGCCGGCGGCTTTCCGCAGGACGGCTGGGCGCTGCCGGGAGAAGCGCTGACCTCGCTGGCCCTGCCGGTGATCACCGTCGCCCTGGTGATGTCCGCCTCGCTCGTCCGGTACGTACGGTCCGCCGCCCTCGATGTCCTCGGCAGCGACTACTTGCGCACGGCCAGGGCGCTCGGCTCGTCCTTCAACCGTGCGATGTGGCGCCATGGAATGCGCAACGGCGCCGTACCGGTCGTCTCGGTCCTCGGTATCGAGCTCGCCACGACACTGCTCGGCGCGGTGGTGGTCGAGACGGTGTTCGCGCTGCCCGGGCTGGGCAGTCTGCTCGCCCAGGCGGTCGCCCAGCACGACTATCCGACGGTCCAGGGTGTGCTCTTCGTGAGCACGTTCGCGGTGCTCGTCATCGGATTCCTGAGCGATGTGGCCCAGCGGCTGATCGATCCCCGGCTGCGGGGCCGGCTGTCGGGAGGTGCCCGATGAGCGAGCGGACCACGGACGAGCCGACCACGGACGAGCCGATCAGGGACGAGCCGATCACGGAGGAGCCGACGGCTGTCGAGCTCACGAAGACGGCTCCCGACACAGGTGAGGAGCCCGGCGGGCCCGGCAGGTCCGGCAGGCCCGGCGCGGCTTCGGTGCCCGTACGGAGACGGCGCTCACCCGCGCTGGTGGCGGGCTGTGTCCTTGTGGGACTGATCGTCGCGGTCGCGCTGGTCTCCCTGTTCTGGGTGCCGTACGCGCCCGACGACACCACCGGCGGCCGGCTGATGTCACCGGGTCTGCCGCATCTCCTGGGAACCGACAAGCTCGGCCGTGATCTGCTCACCCAGCTCATGACCGGCGCGCGTATCGCCCTGGAGGCCGGTCTCGGCGCGATCGCGATCGGAACCGCTCTCGGGCTCTGCGCCGGACTGGCCGCCGGCTTCGCCACCCGCTGGCTGGACGACACGCTCTCCACGCTGCTGGATGTGCTGATCGCCTTTCCCACGCTGCTGCTGGCCATGCTGATGGTCGCGGCCCGGTCCGCCTCGCTCAGTTCGGCCGTCCTCGCCATCGGGTTCGCGATGACCGCGGTGGTGGCCCGGCTGACCCGGATCCTGGTCAAGCGGGTGCTGGCCCAGGACTACATCACGGCGGCCCGTACCTCGGGAACGTCCTGGCCCCGTGTGATCACCGGCCATGTGCTGCCGAACATCTGGCCCACCCTGGTGGTGAATCTCGCCCAGCAGTTCGGGCTCGCCGTGATGACGGAGGCGAGCCTGTCGTTCCTGGGGCTCGGCGCCCCGCCGCCGAACGCCTCCTGGGGACGGATGCTCCACGAGGCACAGGCGACCGTGTTCACCGCTCCCACCGGAGTCATCGCTCCCGGAGTGCTGCTGGTCATGCTGGTCGTCGGAGTCAATCTGATCGCCGACGGACTGCGCGACGCGCTGGACCCGACCCGGCGGAGGACCCGATGAACGTGCCCGATCCCTCCATGCCGGAGCCACACATGCCCGAACCACAGGCGTCCGGCACACATGGGCCCGTCCCACATGTGCCCGACACACAGATCGACGGAAAGGTGCCCGAGGTCGAGACCCCCGAGGCCAAGACCGCCGAGGTCGAGACGCCCGGGGCGGTGATCTCCGGGGCCGAGACGCCCGAGGCCAAGGTGCTCGACGTCACCGGCCTCACGATCCGTACCGACCAGGGCCGCGCCCTGGTCTCGGACCTCTCGTTCTCGATCGCCGCGGGCTCCCGGCTCGGACTGGTCGGCGAGTCCGGCTCCGGCAAGTCCCTCACCGCGCTCGCCGTACTGGGCCTGCTGCCGCCCGGGATGACCGCGTCCGGCAGTGTTGTCCTGAGGGCGGCCACGGACGGGATCGGCACCGAGGTCATCGGCGCGACCGAGCAGCGGCTGACCGGTCTGCGCGGCCGGGCCGCCACGGTCGTCTTCCAGGAGCCCCTCACCGCGCTCGACCCGCTGATGCGGATCGGCGGCCAGATCGCCGAGCCACTGCGCCGCCGGCGCGGACTGCGCGGAGCCGCGCTGCGCCGCGCGGTGGAGGAGTCGCTCGACCAGGTACGGCTTCCCGAGCCGGACCGGATCATCCGCGCCTATCCGCACGAGATCTCCGGCGGACAGCGCCAGCGGGTGGCGCTCGCCATGGCCCTGGCCTGCGAACCGGCCCTGCTGATCGCGGACGAGCCCACCACCGCCCTGGACGTCACCGTTCAGGCGGAGGTGCTCGCGCTGCTGGACGGACTGGTCGCCCAGCGGGACATGGCGCTGCTGTTCGTCAGCCACGACCTGGCGGTCGTCTCCGCCGTGACCGACCATGTGCTGGTGCTCAAGGACGGATCGGCCGTCGAGTCCGGGAGCGTGGACGACATCCTGCGCCGCTCACGGCACCCGTACACCCGGGATCTGGTGGACAGCGCCCGGCACCTCGAAAGCGCACTGGAACGGATCGTCCGATGACCGCCCCGATCCCGAACGGCCCGATCCCGACCGCCCCGGTCCCGAACGCGTCGGCGCCCGTCGCACCGGCACCGAACGCCGCGGCCCCCGTCGCACCGGTCCCGGTCCCGGACCCGTCGGCCGAGGACGTCGCGATCCTGGCCGCGCGTGACGCGGGCTTCGCCTACCGCGGCTCGCCTCCCGTACTGCACGGCGTCTCGCTCGACATCACCGCGGGCCGCAGCATCGGACTGGTCGGCGAGTCGGGCGCGGGCAAGACCACGGTGCTCCGGCTGCTGCTGGGCCTCACCCGGCCCACGAGCGGACGGATCCTGTTCGACGGCGATGAACTCAGGCTTCGCGACCGCGCGTTGATGCGGCGCTTCCGCCGTGGCGTACAGAGCGTCTTCCAGGACCCGTACTCGTCGCTCGATCCCCGTCAGCGGGTCGGCGGGATCGTCTCGGAGCCGTTGCGCTCGCTCGGGCTGAGCCGGTCCCGGGGCGGCGGCGATCCCCGGGTCGCCGCCGCGCTGGAGGCCGTCGGTCTGCCCGCGGACGCGGCCGGCCGCTATCCGCACGAGTTCTCCGGCGG
>NZ_MAUD01000155.1 GCF_001700515.1 Streptomyces lushanensis | reverse complement strand
TCGAGGTGCGAGGCGCGGGCGGGAACCCGGGCGGGGCGGTGTCCGCGCCGGCCGCGGCGGCTCGTAGCGCCTGAGGCTCAGGCGAGCGGGGCCGCGGCCGGGCCCGGTTCGGGGCGCCGGACGACATACGCCGCCAGCGAGCCCGCCGCGAACAGCGCCAGGACGGAAACGGCCGTGCCGACCCAGCTCGCGCCGAGCCACTGGCCGCCGAAGTAGCCGAGGCCCGTGCTGTAGCCCGTCCACGCCACGCCCGCCAGCGCCGACCAGGGCAGGAACTCCATCACCTTGCGATGCGCCACGCCCGCGCCGATCGAGACGATCGAGCGTCCCGCCGGGGCGAACCGCGCGATGACGACGAGGATCCCGCCGCCACGGCTGAGCGCGCCGCCGAGACGTTCCTGCGCGTTGCTCAGCCGGCGTGAGCCGGCGATGGCCCGGCCGAGCCGGCCGCCGCGCCGGGCCAGCCGGAAGGCGAAGAGATCGCCCAGTACGGAGGCGCCGGCCGCGCATGCCATCAGTATCAGCAGCGAGGGCACCTCGCGCGGCACCTGCGCCACCTTGTCGGCCGCGACGGCGACCGTGGTCGAACCGGTGCCCGCGGCGGCGGCCGTGGCTGCCGTGATCATGAGCACGCCGCTGGGCAGCACCGGCAGAAACACGTCGAGCAGTACGGAGACACCCACCACCGCGTAGATCCACGGGCTGCCGGTCAGCGACCCCAGACTCTCCAGCACCTTCTCGACTCTCCCCGCCCGGTCCCGTGGCAGTGCCGCGGTCGCAGGGAAGCGGCAGGGGCGGCTGCCGCCGTACAGCGTACGCCTGTGCGGTACGGGGAGATCGTCCGGGGCATGCGATACCGGCGGCCGGACCTCGGGGAAGGTCCGGACGCCGGCATCGAAGGTGCCCTCGCATCGGTCGAACGGGACGAACAGGTCAAGCGGTGGGGCAGATGAGACAGGTGGTGCGGGCCAGGCGGGTGAGGCGGCTGTACGGGCCGGTCCGGCGGCGCGTACGGGTCAGGCGGCCACCGCCGTACGCCGCTCCTGCCTGGCCTCCTCGCTGCCGCCGCGCGAGCCGCGGGAGGAGAACAGCTGGTCCAGCGAGAGCGCGCCCGGACCGGTGAAGACGATCAGAAGGAACGCCCAGCAGAACATCGCGGCGGGCTCGCCGTTGTTCTGCATCGGGAAGAGTCCCTCGGGCTGGTGCACGTTGAAGTACGCGTACGCCATGGAGCCCGAGGACACCAGTGCCGCTATCCGGGTGCCCAGGCCCAGCAGCACCAGTACGCCGCCGACGAGTTGGATGACGGCGGCGAACCAGCCGGGCCAGGTGCCCGCCTCGACGGTCTCTCTCCCGAAGAGGCCGAAGAGCGAGGCCGCTCCGTGGCAGGCGAAGAGAAGCCCGACCACGATACGGAACAGCCCGATGGCATAGGGCTGAGCATGGTTCAGACGTGTGTACATGGGGGGTTGTACTCCTTCGATCGATTGGTCTGGACCGATGAGAAGCTCCCCTCACGTTAGGCAGACCTAATCAATGCTTGCAAGTTCAACATTCAGCCGTGGATCATTTCGCGCCGCGCGTTCCGCTTCCCCGGCGGGCGGTGTGCGCAAGGTGGCACGTGCCACCGCGTCGGTGTCCGACAGCATCACCGAGTCGACGCCCGGCCGCGCTCCCGCGGCGGTCACCCAGTGGACCCCTTCCGTGGGCACTCCGAGGGCGAACCTCCTGGGGTGGAATTCCCCCTGGCGGTCTACGAGGTGGTACGGACGGCGTGTTACGTCCAGGCCGCCGGTTTCGTAACCGCCGACGCGGTGCGGCCGGCACTGGCCGGTCTTCAGGAGCCGCGAGAGCAGGGGGTCGCAGCTGCGCCGGAGGTCCGGTTCCGGCAGCCGGGCCTCCACCAGGGTCGTGGCGAGGACGGCCGAGCCGGGGACGTCGGGCGACTCGGCGAGGAACGCGCCGTCCGCCGTTCTGACGGTCGTCCGCGGACCGATCACATCGAGCACCCCGGCCTCGACCAGCGCGGCCATCTCCTCGATCCGGCGGCGCGGCGGACCGATGGACAGGAACGCGTTCAACGGGGTGTACCAGCGGTCGAGATGGTCGCGGCGGGAGCGGCCGGTGAGCCCGGCGTGGTCCACGATCTGGCGTATCTCGTTGCGCAGATCGCGCAGTACGTCCAGGGCCGCCTTGACCGGGCCCGTGAGATTGCCGAGCGCCGCCTCCGCCGCGTCCCGCCGCAGCCGGTCCAGCAGCCAGGCGCGGTGGTCCGCCGGATCGCGGAAGGTCTCGCCGCCGTACGGGCGTGAGATCCGGTCCCAGGACCAGCGGTCGGCGGGAGCGATCCCGGCCGCGTCCAGGACGGCGGACTCCTGGGGGCTGCCGTGGGGCGTCGCGAGGAAGCGGTCGAGGAAGTCCTCGCGGGCGCGGGCGGACGCGGTGGCGTTGATGGCGGTGCCGGTGCCGGTGCCGGTGCCGGTGGCGGTGGCGGTGGCGGTGCCGGTGCCGGTGGCGGTGGCGGTCTTGGCGTCGGGGTTGGCGTCGGCGTGCGCGGGGATGCGCGGGCCGGCGCCTGTGACGGGCGGACGGTCGAACAGGGTGGTGGCGTAGAAGACCGCCTCCACCTCCTTGGCGACCAGCGGCCATATCTCCGCGCGGAAGTCCGGCGGATCGCCCTCGTCCGCGCGCTTGCGGAAGATCGCGATCACGTCCGGCGTCAGCACCAGCGGCAGATGCCGTCCGGACGGCCCCTTCGCGTTGTCACCGCGCGCCTGGTACGGGACTCCGCGCCGCGAGCCCGCGTACAACTGCGGCTCGCGCCCGGACGGGTGGTATACGAGAACGCCGTCGGTTCCCCGGGCGAAAATGCCGCCGCGGCCGGCCGTCAGCAGCGCCATGTGGTCGAAGAAATTGAGACCGAGGCCGCGCAGCAGAACCGGTTCGCCCGGAGCGACACCCGAGAGATCGACATCCGCGGGATTCGCGGGGGGCAGATAGCGGAGCCGGTGACGCTCGGCGTACTGCGCGAGCGTCGCCTCGGTCTGGCCGGAAACCACCGGCAGATGGCCCTGGGCGAGCACGACGGCCGAGAGGCCGGAAATCGTCGTACCGTTGTCGAGAGTGAGCGTCTGGGCGGGCCGCTGAGGGGCGGACGAGCGGGATGAACCGGGTGAACCGGGCGTCGACGGGGATGAGATCGCGCCGTTTTCGACACCGTCGTCCAGCCGGACTGCGCGGGCCCGGTGGACCTCGACCGTCACATTCTCCGGCGCGTTCTCCACCGTCGTACGGAACGCCCACTCCAGATAGCGGCCGTAGCCGGCGCGGCTCGGGTAGTCGTCGGGGCCGAGCCGCTCCTCCGGGCGGGCCGCGGCCCACTCGTACAGACTCGGGCCCGGACGGATCGGGCCCTCGCACTCGACGCTCTCGTCGGTGAACACGGTCACCTGGGAGGCCACGGTGTTCATGAGCAGTTCGGCCGGCTGGTCGGTACGCCAGACACGTCCCGCGCCGGGCGGTGCGGGATCGATCAGATGGATCGTCAGCGGGATGTCCGGAGCCAGTTCCGGCACGGACGCACAGAGTCTTTCGAGGACCGAGGTGCCGCGGGGACCGGCGCCGACGACGGCGAATGAGCGGGGCTGGGGGGGCCGTACATCGGACAAAACTGTGACTCCCGGGGCATGTGGGGTACGGGAAGCGGATGGTCCGCATCATCATGCCGTTGGTGCACCGGCAGCCGAACCCTTGGGCCAAGGATCACGCCTTGTGTGAATGATCACGAAGGACCTCCCGCACCCGCCGACCCCGGCGCGGGAGCCCCGGATGTCACGGCGTCAGCACGACCGAACGGCCACACGAAGCCAAGGCCATGAGCCGCTCGCCGAACCAGGTCCGTGACGTCTTGCCGAGGCGGCGGGGCGCCTTGTCATGCGGGAATCAGCTCGGGCCGCACCGTCGCCCGCGCGCGCTCGTACAGCGCCTGGGCGTCGGGGTTCTTCAAATGCGGGCCGAGAAGACCGAACATGTCCGTCATCCGCTTGTCGATTCTCCCGGAATTCACCAGCGGATAATCATCCAGTGCGAGTCCCCATGTCCGGCACGCGGCTTCGAGGTGTCCGACCGCCAGTTGCCGCTCCGCGAGAATGGCACGCTCTTTCACTCGCGTTCGCCGATAAACGCTGTAGCGCAACTTGTCCGATTCCTGCATCGCGGAAACCGCTCCGGCCATGTCGCCCATCTCGAAACGCACTTGGCTCGTGTGGTAATTCAGTGAGGCGGGATCGTAAGAGCCGAAGACCCTCCCGCCCGACTCCGCGCGGTCCATCGCGACTTCCGCTTCCCGTAGGTACATCAGCGCGGAGCGACGATCCCCGATCTGTGCGGCAGCGTGTGCTTGCTGCCCTGCGAGAAACGCACGCATCCTGGGTCCCGCCTGCGGGGATGAGGCAGCGGCGGCATTGGCCAGCCGCATCGCGACGGGTCCCTGATTCAGGTCCACGGCTTGTACGCTCATGCCGCGGAGCGTTGTGCAATAGGTCAAATGGTCCTCCGAAGCTCCGGCGAGTTCCAGAGCCTTCAGGTAGTAGCGCTGTGCGAGTCCGTGCAATCCCTCGTCGACGGCCATGTAGCCCGTCAGATAACAGAGATCGGAGGCCGCCGACATCATCGCTCTGCGTACATTCTCCGGCCCGTCGGTCCGCAGGAAGGGTGCGACCGTATTGACGAGGAACGCTGCGGCGAGGGGCCGAGCCGTGCGGCCTCCGTGCTGATCGTCCATGGACGAGAGCTGCTCCGTCATGGCGATGACCGTTCGCACATCTGAGGTGCCCAGGCGGGCCCTTGTGCCGGCCTGCGCCGCTTCTATCCTGCCCACCACGTCCGGCCAGTCCGGGACGGTGAGTGCGACGGAAAAGAGAGCGGAGCCTATGACCCTGCGGCGAGACGGGTCCATGTCCTGCCTTCCGAGATCAATGATTCCGTCAACAGTGCCCGATGTGCTTGACGCTTCCGGCGTGGGGAAACCGGCTTCGGCCGGTGCTACGGGACGGCCCAGCCTTCGGGCGAGTGCTTCCAGGATCAGTGGTCGAGCTGATTCACGGGGCATTCCGCCCTCCAGCCACTGATGCACGGACGGGGGACGGTACTGCACCGGGGTGCCTTGCTCGGTCCCGACGCGGTTCACGGCCTGCGCGAACTGCCGCAGACTCCAACCGGTCTCGCGGAACAGTTGCTCCAACCCGCTGTTCGGTTCACTGGTGCTCACGGTTCGTTCAACTCCCCATGCACGTGGCGCTCAGCGCTTAACGCTCTTAACTCGTGCGCGCTTTCCAACAGTACCGCTCTGCGTAACCGTGCGGTTGCCTAGTGCGAGCAACGCCGAACAGTGAGAGCCGTACAGCGAAAGGGCAGACGATGGCGGACCGAGGGTTTCATCTGAGCAGCGATGCCGCCGAGTTGGTCGAACCGGTGGTCGGCTGCGAGGTGTGCGCCTGGTGGGGCAGACGGCGGGACAACGCGCGCCGCGGGATCGGTGAGAAGTCCGTTGAGCAGTGCGGGGAACAGATCGCGGCGCACCCGCATCGGCCGTCTGGGGGCTCCTGATGAAGAGACGGCTCGCCGTGCCGACTCCGGAAGCGGGAGAACTCCTCATCGGGTCAGCCGTGTTCGATCCCAGGACGGATATGCCGGGTGTGGTGGCGGGTCTCCATGGTCCGATGGTCCGTATCGTCCGCCCGTCGGGCCGTTCCTGGTATGCCACACGGATCTCGGTCCGGCCGGCAACCGACCGGGAGAAGCGCCAACTCAAGGCACTCGCCAAGCACCGCCGGAAGCAATCCGCGCTCATGGGCAGTCGGCCATGACAGGGCCGGGAGTCACTCGGGGGAGCAAACCAGTGGCAGAAGCCCCGCAGGGACGAGGTCACGTCAGGCGTCATGCATCGCGCCGTAGCCTCCTCGCGCGGATCGTGGCCCTGGTACGGACGGGTCTTGTTGCCTCCTCCGCCCTTGCCGCGTACACCACGCTCGGATGGCTGTTGGCAGTCCCGCTCACCCGCTGATTCCACCCACCATTCCTGCCGAGGAAGCGGCGGCTGCTCGGAGCGTTCACATCACGCACGATCCAACCCAAGGGATGAGACATGGCCGTCACCACGACGCACAGCCCCCATACACCCATCAGGATGACGAGCCCGCTCCGGAGCCGACCGGCCGTCCGGAGCCTGTTGGAGCCGCGGACGCTCACACCGGCCGATCTGTCCCTGGTGCTGCTTGTCACCGAGGCGCACGCCGACCGACCCATGCCCACAGTCACGGTCGGCGAGATTCCCGCCGTGGTCCGCGAGTGCGTGGCCCTCGGCATCCGCTCCGTGAAGCTGTTCGCCGAGTCCGCAGAGCGGGATGCCACCGCGGGAATCTCGTTCGCCTCCGATTCGCTGATGGCCCGTGCCATCCACGCGTGCAAGGACACAGAACCGTCCCTCGCGGTCATGACAGAAACGTGCCTGTGCTCGTACACCGTTGACGGGGTGTGCTACCTCACCGATCGGAACGGACAGCCGGATGTCTCTTCCACCGTGGAAGCAACAGCCGCCCAGGCACTGGCACACGCGGAAGCAGGAGCGGACATCGTTGGGCCGGCGTCCATGGTGCTCGGCACGGTCGGGGCCGTTCGCAGTCTCCTGGACAAGACCGGACATGAAGGGGTGTCCGTCATGCCCCACGTCATCTTTTGGTCGAGCTTGTACGACAGGTTCCGGTTGACCATGGGGGCAACTCCGAAAGCGGGGCTCAACCGAGAGTTTCAGATCAACCCGGGGAAGGCCGACCAGTTCATCGATACGGCCTTGAGGATGGAAGCCGCGGGGGCCGACATGATTCTGTTGGAGCCCGCACAGTTCACGGCCGATGTGCTCGCCACGCTCCGCACGAGCACCCGCCTGCCCCTCTTCCCGTTCTCCGTGTCGGGCGAGTACACCGCATTGACCCACATGGATTCCGAGACCGGACAGAGGGACGTACGTCTGCTGGTCGAGCTGTTCACCATGTTGAAGCGGGCGGGGGCGAGCGCGAGCGTCACCTATGCCGCGCTCGATATCGCCCGACAACTCATCTAGCCGCGAGCCCGCCTCGTACCGCGTCGAGGATCGAATGCGCGCCCTGGTCGATGAGTTCCATGGCCAGGGCCGCGCCGAGCTTCTCCGGCTCGGCGGCCGACCCGGTCAGCACCCTGGAGATCTGCTCGGTTCCATCCAGCGATGTGACTTGACCGAACAGCCTGAGTTTTCCGTTCGGGAGCCTGTCGGCGTACGCGCCCACCGGCACACTGCACCCGCCGTGCAACTCGGCCAATAGCGCGCGTTCGGCTCTTACCTGTGTGTCAGCGGCCGCATCACCGACCGTGAACAGAATCTCGCGCAGCCGGGCGGAACTCTCATCCGTACGGACCTGAATCCCGAGTGCCCCTTGCCCGGGACTCGGCGGGAAGTGGTCGAGCGGCAGCACCTCCCCGATCGCATCGTCCAGGCCGAGGCGACGAAGTCCCGCTACCGCGAGGACCACCGCGTCAAGCCCTTCCGTCCCGATCTTCTTGAGACGAGGAGGAACATTTCCTCGGATCGGGACGATGTCGAGATCGGGGCGCACCGCGAGTAGCTGTGCGATCCGGCGAGGGGCACCTGTTCCGACTTTCGCACCCTTCCGTAACCCCGCGAGAGTCGAGCCGCAGAGCGCGTCTGCCACGTCCTCGCGCCCCGGCGGAGGCAGGAGCACGAGTCCGGGAGGATTCGCGGTAGGCAGGTCTTTCAGCGAATGGACGATCACATCCACGTCACCTCGCACCAAGGCGGCTTCCTGCTCGGTGCTGAATGCTGACCCGCCATTGGCGGCGGACACACGCGACAGGGGCGACTTACGGTCCTTGTCGCCCACTTCCAGAATCACGCGGTGCGTGAAAGTGGTGTCCGGAAATCGCTTACGTAGAGGACGTAGATATTCTCGCACCTGAGCTTTGGCAAGGCTGCTCGCACGCGAGCCGACAAGATACTGAACCACGGTGATCGACCAACTCTCCGGGCCTGACGGGTTGCCATCAGATTACGGCCCGGCGCGGTGCGCATATACAGACACAGGGTCGGCACAGGCGTGATCGCCATTGCTGTTCTCGTCAGGTCTCGCCCGGGGTGTCAGGATGTCAGGGGGCGGCTTTCTATTGTTATCAGTTCTGCTTCGCCGGAGCGGGTTTGGGCCTGGGTCAGGTGGAGGTCGGCCGAACGGGCCCGGAGGGTGAGGGTCATGAGCTGGTTGCCGAACCAGGGGCCGCCGGTCTTGCGCCAGTTGACGGGTGCGGGGCGGGTGCGTGCGTGGCGGGTCAGGGCGCGGCCCAGGCGGCGTGCGCCTCGGCTCCAGCCCAGGCGGAAGCCCAGTTTGATCCAGCCGGGTACGGAGTTGTGCACCGGGGAGCAGGTGAGCTGGAGGACGCGGGCGTGCGGGGCGTCGCCGGCCGGCCAGGTGGGCTCCGCGATGTACGCGTGGTGCACGTCGCCCGACAGCACGGACACCGTCGCCGGGGCATCGGGCCCGCCGCCGGCCTCCGCGATCAGCGCGGACAGTCCGTCGAACGACTCGGGGAAGGCGGCCCAGTGCTCCAGATCGGCCGCCCTGCGCAGCTTCTCCCCGAACCGGGCCCAGCGCGGGCCGCGTTCGCCCCGGCAGAGCGCGGAGTCCCAGGACTCCACGTCGTGGATGAAGGGCGGGAGCAGCCAGGGGAGGGAGGTGCCGATCAGGAGGTGGTCGTACGGGCCCTGCCCGGAGGGGCGTTGGGCGGGCTGTTCCGCCGTGGGCCGCACCGGCTCGTCCGGTCGTCCCGCCGGCCGCGCGGCGGCGTCGCGGCCCGCCATCACCTGGTCGCGCAGCCACCGCTCCTCGCCCTCGTCGAGCATCGCCCGCTTCGACTCCTCCAGCACCCGGGCGCCGCGCGAGTCGACCATCAGCAGCCTGGTGCGGCCGAAGTCGCGCCGGTAACTCCAGCGCACACACGCCGGATCGCGGTCGGCCTCGGAGGCGAACCGGCGGAGCAGATCCGTTCCGTCGGGCTCCGCGCGTACGGCCGCGTACAGTTCGTCCGCCGCCAGTTCCTCCGGCGTCAGATTGCCGAGGTGCTGATAGACCCAGTACGACATCAGCCCGCTGAGCACCCGCTCCTGCCACCAGGGCAGCGCCCGCATGTCCGCCAGCCAGGCGGCGCTGGTGTTCCAGTCGTCGATGAGATCGTGGTCGTCGAAGATCATGCAGCTCGGTACGGTGGAGAGCAGCCACCGTACGTCCGGGTCGCCCCAGGACTCGTCGTACAGATAGGTGTACTCCTCGTAGTCCGCGACCTGGTCGCCCGGCGGTTCCGCCGGATCGCGCCGGCGCGCCAGCCGGGCCCGGGTCGCGTCCGAGGTCTCGTCCGCGTACACCTGGTCGCCGAGGAGCAGCAGTACGTCGGGCCGCTCGGCGCCGGGGTCGTGCGCCAGGCGCTTGGCGAGGGTGTCGAGCGCGTCGGGGCCGATCGGATCGGGCTCGCCGTGCGCGGGCGCGGCCCAGCGGCAGGACCCGAAGGACACGCGCAACGCGGCCCCGGGGGCCGCGGGAGCGGGGCTGTGGATCGTGCTCGGAGGGCGGGTGGAGTCCGCCGGGGGCCACACCCGTCGGCCGTCGAGCAGTACGTCGTACGCGGTGGTGGTGCCGGGCGTCAGACCGGTCACCGGAACGACCGCGTAGTGGTGCCCGGCGACATGGAACGTACGCGACATGCCGTACGCGCCGTCCGCGCACCGCACCTCCGCCGCGGCGGGCCGGTCGGTCTCGACCCATACGCTCGCCGTGCCGCCGCCGTCGAAGTCGACGTACCGCAGCAGCGGCCCCAGGCGCAGTCCGGTCATGGTTGCCCTCCTCCGTCGCACCGTAGGGTACGGAACGACGGAGGAAGGCGGGGAGGCGGTCCCGGCCGGTGTGGGGGACGGCGCCGCGCGAGCGGGCCGGGGGCCGGGACGCCATGACCGGATGCCGTGACCGGCCGGCGGTGGGGCCGTTGGCGGTGGGCCGGTGTCAGCAGCCGTTCAGGGCGCTCTGGAGCGCGCTCTTCTCGGCCGAGTCGACGCTCAGGTTGTAGTAGTACTTCACGTGCACCCAGGCGCGGACGTACGTGCAGCGGTACGCGGTGCGCGGCGGGAGCCACTCGGCCGGGTCGCGGTCGCTCTTCGACTGGTTCACGTTGTCGGTGACGGCGATGAGCTGCGGACGGGTCAGGTCGTTGGCGAAGGACTGGCGCTGCGAGGTGGACCAGCTGCTCGCGCCGGAGGTCCAGGCCTCGGCGAGCGGCACCATGTGGTCGATGTCGACGTCGGACGCGGCGCTCCAGGTGGCGCCGTCGTACTGGGAGTACCAGCTTCCGCTCGTGGCCTGGCAGCTGGAGTTCTGCGCGACGTTCGTGCCGTCGCGCTTGAGCACGACCTCGCGGGTGTCGCAGGCGCCGGACTGGGTGATCCAGTGCGGGAAGAGGTCACGGCTGTAACCGCTGGTGGAGCCCTCCGCGCGCACGGTGAGCTGGCCGAGGTAGCTACGGGCGGTGGCCGCGCTGACCGGCGTGGGCATGGCCGCCTGGGCGGAGGGCGCGGTGAGCAGGGTGGTGGCGGTGGCGAGAGCGGCGGAGGCGGCGAGGACGGCGATACGGGGCATTCGACGCGCGTAGATACCTGACATGCGAACTCCCTTGGGGTGGGGGGAAGCTGATCGGACCGTGCGGGGGTGCGACGTTCGGGCCGGGCCTTGGTGGGCCGTCGGTCCGGCCGCCATCGTGGCTGTGGCTGGTTTCCGTGGGGTGGGCGCCAGGTAACAGGGTGGCGACATGAGCACGTCACATCAAGAGGGTAAGGGCGCCGGGTAGTTCCTGACGGGTGGGCAACTCGGTTCAATCGGGGCAAAGTTGACGTGGCCGGGGTGGTGCGGTGCGCCGGGGCGCGGTCCGGCGCGCGGGCGCGAGAGGTCGGCCGGGGCCTGGGCGGCGGCCCGTCGGCGCCCGTCGACGGCCGACGGCGGGGCGTCGGTGTCGGCCGTCGGTGTCCGCCGGCGTCTGCTGGCGGGGCGTCGCGGCGTCTGTCGGCCGGGTGCCCGTCGTACGGCGAGGCTTAGGCTGGGGCCGTGCTGCTGCGGGTCGATGTCACGTTCTGGGTCGTCCTCGGGCTGCTGCTGGTCGTCGCCGTGGCCGTGGCCGCCGTCGCCCGGCTGGGGCGGGCCCGTGAGATCGCCCTCGCGGGTGTGCGGGCCGCCGTCCAACTCGCCGCGGTCTCGGCGCTGATCGGCTGGGTGGTCGGGGCCGTCGCGCCGCTGCTGGGTTTTGTGGTGCTGATGTACGCCGTCGCCGTACGGACCGCCGGGCGGCGGGTCACCCAGAACCGGACCTGGTGGTGGGCCGCCGTGCCGATCGGGGCGGCGGTGGCGCCCGTCATGGCCGTACTGCTGCTCACCGGAGTCGTACCGCACCGGGGCATCGCGGTGATCCCCGTCGCCGGCATCCTCATCGGCGGCGCGCTCACCGCGACGGTGCTGAGCGGACGGCGGGCGCTCGACGAGCTGCACGCGCGGCGCGGCGAGGTCGAGGCGGGACTCGCGCTCGGACTGCCCGACCGGGACGCCCGGATGGAGGTGGCCAGAACCGTGGCGGCGGACGCGCTGCTGCCGGGGCTGGACCAGACGAGAACGGTGGGGCTGGTCACGCTGCCGGGCGCGTTCGTGGGAATGCTGCTGGGCGGCGCGTCGCCGGTGCAGGCGGGAGCGGTGCAGCTCTTCGTACTGGTGGCGCTGCTGGCGGTGCAGGCCGTGGCGGTGAGTACGGTCCTGGAACTGGTCGCACGCGGACGGCTTCACCGGAACGTCTGAACCCGGCGTCCGGACCGGCGTCTGAACCGGGAGTCGGTCGTCCGGACCGAGGCCTGGGTGCGGCGTCCGGACCGACGTCCGGGCCCGGCGATCGAACCGGCCCCTGAACCGGGCGGCCGGGCCGGAGCCTCGCCCGGTCGCGCCGGTCACTCGCCGCCGGGCCCGAGCCTCCGGCCGTGCCGTCGGCCGCTTCGCCCCGGGCCGGGCCCGCGGCCCGTCGGCCGCTACGCCGTCGCGTGCAGCCTGATCTCTCCCGTCGGCAGCGCCTCCACGCGCAGGCCGGTCAGGTCGTGTACATGGACGTCCGGAGACATCACCGCCGCCCGCGGTCCCACACCCACCACCCGCATGCCCGCCGCCCTGGCCGCCGTGATGCCCGCCTCCGAGTCCTCCAGCGCCACGCAGTCCTCCGGCGCGAAGCCCAGCCGGGCCGCGCCCAGCAGGAAGCCCTCCGGGTGCGGCTTGCTCGCCGTGACGTTCTCGGCCGTGACCCGGGTCCCCGGCATGGGCAGGGCCGCCGCGGTCATCCGCGCCTCGGCCAGGGCCGTGTCCGCCGAGGTGACCAGGGCGTGCGGCAGCGCCGCGATGGCCGCCATGAAGGCGGGCGCGCCGGGGATCGGGACGACGCCTTCCGTGTCCGCCGTCTCCTCGGCCAGCATCCTGCGGTTGTCGGCGAGGTTCAGCTCCATGGGACGGTCCGGGAGCAGCGCCGCCATCGTGGCGTATCCCTGGCGGCCGTGGACGACCCTGAGCACCTCCTCCGGATCCAGCTCCTGCGCGACCGCCCAGCGCCGCCAGCAGCGCTCCACCGCGGCGTCGGAGTTGACGAGCGTGCCGTCCATGTCGAGCAGGAGGGCGCGGGTGGTGAGGACGGACGTGGATGTCGTGGTGGCAGCGGTGGCCGTCATCGGCGGACTCCAGAGCGCGGGGCGGGAACAAGCGGGAGCGGTCGGGACGAGGTTGGCACGGGGGTGAGGGAGGTGCGGCGGTGGGGTCGTGATCGCCGGCGGGCGGCACGAAGCGGGCGGAGGGGCGGCGGGCAGTCGGCGGCGGGCAGACAGAAGCGGCTCCGCCCGCCGGTCAGGGTGTACGGGCGGAACCACTTTGTTTCGACATTATACAAAGAGGTTCAGTGCCGTCGACCGTGTCCCTGGGTCTCGGCCTCCAGCGCGCGTCTGGTGTTCGGTCCGTAGACGCCCTCGGGATCGCCCTCGACGCCCCTGTACGACTGGTAGACGCGTACCGCGCCCTCGACGCGCCGGTCGTAGCGCCCGTCGGCCGGACCGCGGAACAGCCACACCTCCCCCAGCCGGTTCTGGAGTTCCACGACCCCGGGGCCGGAGTCCCCGGGACCGAGCGAGATGCCCTCCGGTGTGGGCGACGGCAGCCG
>NZ_MAUD01000154.1 GCF_001700515.1 Streptomyces lushanensis | reverse complement strand
GCGCCGGTCGCGTGCAGCGAGACGCCCTCCCAGGAGAAGGGCAGCGCGCCCCGGCTCTCCGTACCGAGTTCTATGAAGGAGGACGCGTGCAGTGCCGCGTCGAGCAGCGCCGGATGCAGCCCGAACGCGTCCGTGTCGTCCGTACCGGCCCGCGTAGCGCCCTCGGGCAGTGCGACCTCGGCGTACACCTCGCCCTCGCGCCGCCAGACCGAGCGCAGCCCCCGGAAGAGCGGACCGTACGCGAAGCCGTCCTCGGCGAGGCGCTCGTACAGCCCGTCGGTGGCGACGGGTTCGGCTCCGGCGGGAGGCCATACGGACGCGTCGAAGCCGGCGTGCCCGGGCGCCCGCTCCCCCTCCCCGCCGATCGCGAGCACACCGGTGGCGTGCGCGGTCCACGGCGTCTCGTCGGCGCCCTCGGGGCGTGAGTACACATGGACGGTACGGCGGCCCGAGTCGTCGGGCGCGCCGACCCAGAGCTGGACCTGGACGCCGCCTCGCTCCGGCAGGACCAGCGGCGCGGCCAGGGTCAGTTCCTCGACGCGGTCGCAGCCGACCTCGTCACCGGCGCGCACGGCGAGTTCGAGGAAGGCGGTGCCGGGGAGCAGGGTGGTGCCGCGCACGGTGTGGTCGGCGAGCCACGGGTGGGTCAGCAGCGAGAGCCGGCCGGTGAGCAGGGCGCCCTCGGAGCCGGCGAGGGAGACGGCGGCCGCGAGCAGCGGGTGGTGGGCTGCGCCGAGACCGGCGGCCCGCGGATCGGCGTTCCGGCCCTGGCTTCCCCTGGGCCAGTACCTGCGCCGCTGGAAGGCATAGGTGGGCAGGTCGGCACGGCGGGCTCCGGTACCGGCGAAGTACGCGTCCCAGCGGACGGTGACGCCTCGTACGTGCAGCCCGGCCAGGGCGGCGGTGAGGGTACGGACCTCGGACCCGCCCGGACGCAGGACGGGCAGCGCGGCACGGTCCCGCGCGCCTTCCGTGCCGTCCGCCTGGTCGAGGCACTGCTCGGTCATCGCGGAGAGCACTCCGCCGGGGCCGAGTTCGAGGAAGGTGGTCACTCCGTGACCGGCCAGCCAGCGGACGCCGTCCGCGTAGCGCACGGCGCGGCGCACATGGTCCACCCAGTAGTCGGCGGAGGTGACCTGCGCGACCGTCGCGGGCTCGCCGGTGACGTTGGAGACGAACGGCGTCAGCGGCGCCCGGAGCGTCAGCCCTTCGACCACGGCGCGGAACTCGTCGAGCATCGGCTCCATGAGCGGCGAGTGGAAGGCGTGCGAGACCCGCAGCCGCCTGGTCCTGCGGCCCTCCGCGCCGAGCCGGGCCGCGATCCGGGTGACGGCCTCCTCCTCGCCGGAGAGCACCAGCGCCGAGGGGCCGTTGACCGCCGCGACCGACACGGTGTCCTCGTGCCCGGCCGACAGCGCGGCGATCTCGTCCTCGGTGGCCTCCACGGCGATCATGGCGCCACCGGCGGGCAGCGCCTGCATCAGCCGCCCGCGGACCGCGACGAGCGTGGCGGCGTCGGCGAGCGAGAGCACCCCGGCCACATGGGCGGCGGTGATCTCACCGATGGAGTGGCCGGTCAGATGGTCGGGCTTGATGCCCCAGGACTCGACCAGGCGGTACAGCGCGGTCCCGACGGCGAAGAGCGCGGGCTGCGCGTACTCCGTACGGTCCAGCGCCTCGGCGTCCTCGCCCCAGAGCACCTCCCGCAGCGGGCGCTCCAGCAGGGGGTCGAGCGCGTCGAGCGCCTCGTCCAGGGCATGGGCGAAGACCGGGAACCGCGCGTGGAGTTCACGGCCCATGCCGAGGCGCTGCGAGCCCTGGCCGGTGAAGAGGAAGGCCACTCTGCCCTCGCTCCCGGCGGTGCCCCGGACGAGATCGGCCGAGGCGCCGTCCTCGGCGAGGGCGGTCAGTCCGGCGAGCGCGGCGGCGCGGTCGGCGGCGAGGACCGCCGCGCGGTGCTCGAAGCCGGCCCGGGTGGTGGCCAGGGAGTGGGCGGTGTCCAGGACGGTCGTGGCGGGAGCGGTCTCCAGGGCGGAGAGCAGCGCGGCGGCCTGGGCCCGCAGCGCCTCGCCGGTCCGACCGGAGACCAGCAGGGGTACGGTGCCGGGCGCGTACGCGGCGTCCGCCTCCTCGGGTGCGCCGGGGAGGGGAGGCGCCTGCTCGACGATGGTGTGCGCGTTGGTGCCGCTGATGCCGAAGGAGGAGACGGCGGCCCGCCTGGGCTGTCCGGTCTCGGGCCACGCGGTGTTCTCGGTGAGGACACGGACCGCGCCGCGCTCCCAGTCGACGTGCGAGGAGGGCTCGTCGGCGAGGAGGGTGCGCGGCAGCACTCCGTGGCGCATCGCCATGACCATCTTGATCACACCGGCGACACCGGCGGCGGCCTGGGTGTGGCTGATGTTCGACTTGACCGAGCCGAGCAGCAGCGGCCGGTTCCTGTCACGGCCCTGGCCGTAGGTGGCCAGCAGCGCCTGTGCCTCGACGGGGTCGCCGAGGGTGGTGCCGGTGCCATGGGCCTCCACGGCGTCGATCTGGTCGGCCGAGAGACGGGAGTTGATCAGGGCCTGCCGGATGACCTCCTGCTGGGACGGGCCGTTGGGCGCGGTCAGTCCGTTGGAGGCACCGTCCTGGTTGACCGCGCTGCCCCGGACGACGGCCAGGACCTCATGACCGGCCCGCCGCGCGTCCGAGAGCCGCTCCAGCACCAGCACACCCACGCCCTCGGCCCAGCCGGTGCCGTCGGCCGTGTCGCCGAAGGAGCGGCAGCGCCCGTCGGCGGAAAGCCCGCCCTGACGGCCCATCTCGATGAAGGTGCCGGGGCTCGACATGACCGTCACACCGCCGGCGAGGGCGAGGGAGCACTCTCCCGAGCGCAGCGCCTGGGTGGCGAGATGGACGGCCACCAGGGACGACGAGCAGGCGGTGTCGACGGTGACGGCGGGGCCGACCGTGCCGAAGGTGTAGGAGATACGGCCGGAGAGCACACTGCCGGTGTTGCCGGTGAGCTGGAACCCCTCGGCGCCGTCGGCGGGCCCGACCCGGTAGTCCTGGGCCATCGCTCCCATGAAGACACCGGTCTGGCTGCCCTTGACCGAGGACGGGTCGATACCGGCGCGTTCGAAGGCCTCCCAGGCCGATTCGAGCACGATCCGCTGCTGCGGGTCCATGGCCACGGCCTCGCGCGGCGAGATACCGAAGAAGTCCGCGTCGAAGTCGGGCGCGTCGTGGAGGAATCCGCCGGAGGAGGTCGCGGAGGAGTCCAGCGCCTCGGTGTCCCAGCCACGGTCGGCGGGAAACGCCGAAATACCGTTCCCACCGGCCTCGACCATGCGCCACAGATCCTCCGGGCTGCTGACGCCACCGGGATAGCGGCAGGTCATACCGATGATGGCGATCGGCTCCTGGGCGGCCGTCTCCAGTTCGTCGACCCGCTGCCGCGTCCTTCGGAGATCGGCGGTCGCAAGCTTGAGGTAGTCCCGGAGCTTCTGTTCGTTGTCCATCTCAACTCAACCCATCTCGACAGCCAGCGGCCGAACATGAATCACGCCGGACATCTCGCGCTCGTCGTGCACCGCGGTATGCCGCACACTGCGGTGAAGAGGAAAGCCACATGGCTTCGCGGCCGATTCGGGGATGCCATGTGGCGAGTGTCGTCGGAAGCGCGACGGGAAATCCCTAGTTTCCCGCGGCCCGACGGTGCGCTACCAGTTGGAGGCGAGCAGGAGGTCCCCGTATTCGTGTTCGCGGGAGACCTGATGGAGATCGGCGTCCACCATCATCTTCATCAGCTCGGGAAAGTCGACGGTGGGTTTCCAGCCCAGTTTGGCGCGGGCGTGGTCACTGTCCGCGCAGAGCACCTCGACCTCGGCGGGACGCACCAGTTCTGGATCGATGACGACATAGTCCTGCCAGTTCAGATCCACATGCTCGAAGGCGGTCCGCACCGCGTCCCTGACCGAGTGCATGGCGCCGCTGCCCACCACGTAGTCGTCCGGATCGTCCGGCTGGAGCATCAGGTGCATGGCGCGCACATAGTCGCCGGCGAAGCCCCAGTCGCGTACCGCGTCGAGGTTGCCGAGGTGCAGTTTGTCCTGGAGCCCGAGTTTGATCCGGGCGACCGCCAGGGAGATCTTCCTGGTCACGAACTCCGAACCGCGGCGCGGGGACTCGTGGTTGAAGAGCATTCCGGAGACCGCGTACATCCCGAAGGACTCGCGGTAGTTACGGGTGATGAAGTGCCCGTACGCCTTGGCGACGCCGTACGGGCTGCGCGGATGGAAGAGTGTCGTCTCGCGCTGCGGGGTCTCGGCGGCCTTGCCGAACATCTCCGAGGACGACGCCTGGTAGAAGCGGATCTGGCCGCCGCCGGCCGCGCGGGAGCCGTTGAGTCCGCTCACCATGCGGATCGCTTCGAGGACCCGCAGCACACCCATTCCATTGACCTCGGTGACCAGCTCCGCCTGCTGCCACGACATCGGCACGAACGAGATCGCGCCGAGGTTGTAGACCTCGTCGGGCTGCACGGTGTCGACGGCGGAGACCAGGCTTCCCTGGTCCATGAGATCGCCGTCGACAAACGACAGTTCGGATACGAGCCTGCTGACGCGGGACTTGCGCGGATTGGCCTGCCCGCGAATCAGACCCCAGACCTGATACCCCTGGGACAGCAGATGCTCGGCCAGATAGGAACCGTCCTGCCCGGTAATTCCAGTGATCAGCGCACGCTTGGACATACCTTCCCCTTCTCGACCACCGAGAGACCGCCCAAACGCAGAGCCAGGTCGACGACCTCGCATCGAATACGCTTCTGTCCGGACGATAGACACCGGCACGCTCGCAAGCCGCCGGCCCCGGTGTCAAGAAATCCCCGGCTTACTAGGGAATTCCCGGGTACGGGCACCGCCGGGAAGAGCGGTCCGGGAGAACACTAGGGATTTTCGGGCCGGTGATGCGGTGCACTGTGTGCGTCGGCGTCCGGGCCGGCTCTGTCAACCGGAGTGTCTTTCCGTGCTGTTCGGACTTCTGCGCACTCATGTACGTCCCTATCGATGGCCGGCGGCCCTGCTCGTCCTTCTGCAACTGGTCCAGATTCTCGGCACGCTGCTGCTGCCGACGCTCGGCGCGGCGCTGATCGACAACGGAGTGGTCGCCGGTGACAGCGGCTACATCACCCGGGTCGGCGCGGTCATGGTGGCCGTGGCGCTCGTCCAGATCGTGGCGGCCGTCGGCGCGGTGTCGCTCGGCGCCCGGACCGCGATGGCGATGGGCCGCGATCTCCGCTCGGCGGTCTTCCGCCGGGTGCTGGACTTCTCCGCCCGTGAGGTGGGCCGGTTCGGTACGCCGTCGCTGCTGACGCGGACGGTCAACGACGTCCAGCAGGTGCAGACGCTGGCCCTGTCGGGCTTCGGCATCGTGGTCTCGGCGCCCCTGATGTGTCTGGGCAGTGTCGTCCTGGCGCTCCAGCAGGACCTTCCGCTGGCGCTGATCCTGGTGGTGCTGGTCGTGGTCGTCGGTGTCGCGTTCGGATTTCTTCTGGTCCGCATGGGGACGTTCTACGAGCGGATGCAGACGTATCTCGACCGGTTGACGCGGCTGCTGCGGGAGCAGATCACCGGCGTGCGGGTGGTGCGCTCCTTCGTCAGGGACGCCCACGAGCGCGCCCGGTTCACCCGGACGAATACCGAACTCTTCGACGTGTCACGCCGGGTGGGCCGGCTGATCGCGTCGATGCTGCCCGTGGTGCTGCTGCTGATGAACGGTTTCATGGTGGCGATTTTGTGGGCGGGCGCGTACCGCGTCGACGGCGGGGCGATGCGGATCGGCGCGCTGAGCGCGTTCCTGAGCTATCTGTCACTGATCCTGATGTCGGTCGTGATGATCGCGTTCGTGTTTCTGTCGGTGCCGCGCGCGAAGGTGTCCGCCGCGCGTATCCAGGAGATCGTGACCACCGCGACAAGCGTCGTCCCGCCGGCCGAGCCGGTCCGGACGGCGGCGGACGCCCCGGGCGGACGTTCGGGTGAGCCGGGCGGACGGTCGGAGGAGGCGGGCGGACGGTCGGAGGAGGCGGGCCGACTCGACATCCGGGGCGCGGAGTTCCGCTATCCGGGCGCCGAGAAGCCGATACTGCACGGGATCGATCTGACGGCGGCCCCCGGCGAGAGCGTGGCGATCCTCGGCAGCACCGGCAGCGGCAAGACGACCCTGCTGAATCTGGTGCTGCGGCTGATGGACGTCACCGGCGGTTCGGTACGGGTCAACGGCGTCGACGTGCGGGAGCTGGACCCCGAGGCGCTGAGCCGCGCCGTCGGCTTCGTACCGCAGCGGCCGTATCTGTTCTCCGGGACGGTCGCGACCAATCTGCGGTTCGGGAAGCCGGACGCCACCGACGAGGAGCTCTGGCGGGCCCTGCGCACCGCCCAGGCCGCCGGTTTCGTCGAGACCATGCCCGACGGGCTCGGCACCGCGATCGCCCAGGGCGGCACCAATGTCTCGGGCGGCCAGCGCCAGCGGCTGGCCATCGCGCGCACGCTGCTGCGCCGGCCCGACATCTATCTGTTCGACGACTGCTTCTCGGCGCTCGACTACGCCACGGACGCCGCGCTGCGCACCGCGCTCGCGCCCGAGATCGCGGGAGCGACGGTGCTCACGGTCGCCCAGCGGGTGGCCACGGTCCGCTCCGCCGACCGGATCGTGGTGCTGGACGAAGGCCGGATCGCCGCCACCGGCACCCATGACTCGCTGCTGCGCGACAGCACGACCTATCGCGAGATAGCCCTCTCCCAGCTCACCGAGGAGGAGGCCGTCCATGGTCTCGCCGGACAGCCCTGACCTGGCGGAAACCCCCGGCCCCGGCCGCAGGCTCCTCGCACTGCTCCGGCCGCACCGCTCCCCGGTGGCTCTGGCGCTCGTCCTCGGGATCGCCGGGATCGGCTGCAACGCGTTCGGCCCGCTCCTGCTCGGCCGGGCCACGGATCTGATCGTCGACGGTGTGCTGACGGACGGACGGGGGGCGGACGCGGGAGCGGGTGCGGGGGCCGGCACGGGAGCGGCTGCGCCCGGAGTCGATTTCGGCCGGGTCGGCGAGGTGCTGCTGCTGCTGCTCGTCCTCCATGTCGCCGCCTCTCTCTTCATGCTCGTCCAGGGCCGGCTGGTCTCGGCCGTCGTCCAGAAGGTGGTCTTCGAGCTGCGCGAGCGGGCGGAGGACAAGCTCGGACGGCTGCCACTGCGCTATTTCGACCGCCATCCGGCGGGTGAGGTGCTGAGCCGTACGACCAACGATGTCGACAACCTCCAGCAGACGCTCCAGCAGACCCTCGCCGAACTGATCACCTCGGTGATCTCGATCGTGACCATGCTGATCCTGATGCTGGTGATCTCGCCGTCGCTGGCGCTGGTCATGCTGGCGAGCGTGCCGGTGTCGGCCGTCCTGGCGGCCTGGATCAGCAGGCGGGCCCAGCCCCGGTTCACCGACCAGTGGGCCGCCACGGGCGCGATGAACGCCCATGTCGAGGAGATGTACACGGGCCACTCCCTGGTGAAGGGGTTCGGCCGGCGGGAGCAGGCCGAGCGGCACTTCGACGCGCGGAACGAGGCGCTGTTCCGGGCGGGCGCGAGGGCCCAGTTCGTCTCGGGCACCATGGAGCCGTCGATGATGTTCCTCGCCAACCTCGGCTATGTGGCCGTGGCGGTGGCCGGTGCGTGGCAGGTCGTACGCGGGACGCTGACGCTCGGGGACGTCCAGGCCTTCATCCTCTACTCCCGCCAGTTCAGCCAGCCGATCGTCCAGGTCGCGAGCGTGGCCGGGCGGCTCCAGTCCGGGATCGCCTCCGCCGCGCGGGTCTTCACCCTGCTCGACGAGCGGGAGCAGGCTCCCGATCCGGACCCCCCGGCCCGGCCGGGCGAGGTCCTGGGCCGGGTGCGGTTCGACCGGGTGTCGTTCCGCTACGCGCCCGAGACACCGCTGATCGAAGATCTGTCGCTCACCGTGGAGCCGGGCAGCACGGTCGCGATCGTCGGCCCGACGGGCGCGGGAAAGACCACGCTCGGCAATCTCCTGATGCGGTTCTACGAGGTCGACGGGGGCCGCATCCTGCTGGACGGGACGGACATCGCCTCGATGAGCCGCGACGATCTGCGGGCGCGGTTCGGTCTGGTCCTCCAGGACACCTGGCTCTTCGGCGGCACGATCGCCGAGAACATCGCGTACGGGCAGGAGGGCGCGAGCCATGAGGAGATCGTGGCCGCCGCGCGCGCGACCTGCGCCGACCGGTTCATCCGTACCCTGCCCGACGGCTACGACACGGTGCTGGACGACGAGTCGTCGGGCGTCAGCGCCGGGGAGAAACAGCTCATCACCGTGGCACGGGCGTTTCTGGCCAGGCCCGCCGTCCTGGTCCTGGACGAGGCGACGAGCTCGGTCGACACCCGTACCGAAATCCTCATCCAGCGCGCGATGAACACCCTGCGCGCGGGCAGGACCAGCTTCGTGATCGCGCACCGGCTCTCCACCATTCGTGACGCCGACATGATCGTCGTTATGGAATCGGGGCGGATCGTCGAGCGCGGCACCCATGACGAGCTGATCCGGGAGCGGGGCGCCTACGCCCGGCTGCACGCCGCCCGTGCCGCACCGCTGACGGCCTAGGCCCTGTCCGGGAGCCTGGTGGAGCCGACATCTGCCCGCAACACAGGCGCTGAAGCCATGTCATATGTTTCCGCGTAATCTCGCAGGGTGACTGCGCCGGGCCCGGTCCGGCGTTCGAGGCCGACAGAAGCCGACAGCACCCGAGGGAAAGGTCCGGTACTGTGCCCGACGGAAGACTCCTGGCCGTCAGCGATCTGCATGTCGTGTACGACGAGAACCGCGCGCTGGTCGAGAGACTGCGACCGGACTCCGACGAGGACTGGCTGATCGTCGCGGGCGACGTCGCCGAGAAATACGCGGACATCGAGTGGACGCTGCGGCTGCTCAGCGACCGGTTCACCCAGGTGATCTGGGCCCCGGGCAACCATGAGCTGTGGACGCATCCGCAGGATCCGTGCGATCTGCGCGGCGAGAAGCGGTATCTGCGTCTGGTCGAGCTCTGCCGCGAGCTGGGCATCGCCACTCCCGAGGATCCCTATCCGGTGTGGCGCGGCGTCGGCGGCCCGGTGGCGGTGGCCCCGCTCTTCGTGCTCTACGACTACTCGTTCCTGGCGCCCGGCGCCACCACGATGGAGGAGTCGCTGCGCGTGGCGACCGACGCGGGCATCGTCTGCTCCGACGAGTACTTCCTCCACCCGGACCCGTACGACGGCCGGGACGCCTGGTGCAGGGCCCGGGTCGCGGACACCGAGCGCCGGCTCTCCGCCCTCGACCCCTCGCTGCGTACGGTCCTGGTCAATCACTTCCCGCTGGTCCGCGAGCCCACCCGGGTGCTGCGCTACCCGGAGTTCGCACAGTGGTGCGGCACCGAGCTGACCGCCGACTGGCATGTGCGCTTCCGCGCCGCCGCCGTGGTCTACGGGCATCTGCACATCCCCCGGGTCACCTGGTACGACGGGGTCCGCTTCGAGGAGGTCTCGGTCGGTTATCCGCGCGAGTGGAGCAAACGGCCGCCGCGGGAGCCGCTGCGGCAGATCCTCCCGACGCCCGGCGGGCAGGGCGTCCGGTGATCGGCGAGATCCTGCCTCCCTCGGTCATGGCCGAGGCGGCGTACGACGATCCCGCGCCGGGACCGGACGAGGCGCTGTTCCCGCAGGAGAGTGCCCATGTGGCACGGGCCGTGGCCAAGCGCCGGCGGGAGTTCACCACCGTACGGCTGCTGGCCAGGCGCGCGCTGCGCCGGCTGGGGCAGCCGCCCGTACCGCTGCTGCCCAGTCCACGGGGCGCGCCGCAGTGGCCGAAAGGCATCGTGGGCAGCATGACGCACTGCGACGGATATCGCGCGGCGGTGGTGGCCAGGTCGGACGGCGAGCACGCCACGGCCGCGGTCGGCATCGACGCGGAGCCCGACGCGCCGCTGCCCGAGGGTGTGCTGGAGGCCATCGCACTGCCGCACGAGGCCGAGCATCTGACGCTTCTGACGGAGCGTCACCCCGGGGTGAGCTGGGACCGGCTGCTTTTCAGCGCCAAGGAGAGCGTTTTCAAGGTGTGGTATCCACTCACCGGACGTGAACTCGATTTCTCCGAGGCGGAAATAGTCATCAATCCGGTCGAAGGGACCTTCCAGGCAAGGCTCTTGGTACCGGGCCCGGTTGTCGAAAACCGTCATTACGATGAATTCCCGGGCCGTTGGACAGCCGGCCGGGGACTGGTGGCCACCGCCATCCATCTCCCCTATAAGACGTCATCATTTTTTCATGGACACGACAACACTATGACGTTCTGAACCGCTATCCATGGTGGGGTCCATGCCCCCACCATTGGAGAAGCATTTCCGTGCGCTCATTAAAGGTACTTTTCACCGTCCTGCTGGCATTCGTCGCGGCGGCCACGATATCGACCTCGGCCCAGGCCGCCGCGGGCAAGTATGTGGCCCTGGGCGACTCGTACGCCGTGGCCCCCGGCACCCGCTCGTACGACGACCCCAATGACGCGTGCCGTCGCGGCCCGCTGACCTATCCCCGGCTGTGGGCGGCCAAGCACCCGTCGGTCGCCTTCGTGGAGGCGTCGTGCTCCGGCGCCACCACGACCGATGTGATCAATTCGCAGATCCCTCAGCTGACGGCGGACACCACGCTGGTGACGGTCCAGGTCGGCGGCAACGACGTCGGTTTCGTCGATGTACTGGCGAACTGCATCCTCACCATCGACGACCGGGACTGTGTCAACGGCGTCGAGTTGGCGAAGCAGGCCGCGCAGGCGTACCTGTCCCCCGCGCTGGCGCAGACCTACGCCGCGGTGCGCGCCAAGGCGCCCAACGCGAGAGTCATCGTCGTCGGTTATCCGCGGCTCTACACCATCCGGGGCAACTGCGGAATATTCGGGCTGAGCGACACCGAGCGCTCGGCCATGAACTCGGCGGCCGACACCCTGGCCTCCGTCATGTCGGCCCGTGCGGCCGAGGCCGGTTTCGAATTCCTGGACGCCCGGCCGATATTCGATCCGCACACTCTCTGCTCAGGTGGTACCGCCTGGGTGACCAGCCTGGAATGGGACAAGATCAACGAGTCCTACCACCCGAATGTGGCGGGTCACCGCGACGGTTATCTGGCCAGGCTCAACGCCCTGACCGGCTGACCGGCTGACCGGACGGCGAATCCGGGTGAGGGCGTTCCGCCACTTCGGCGGAACGCCCTCATTCGTGTCCGTCCCTCTGCCCGTTCCCGGGATTCGGCCCGGCGCCATTCAGCCCGGCACGACGCGGCCGGCCGGATTCGGCGCGGCACGATTCAGCTCGCTGCCTCGGCCGGCGCGCCGATTCCGCCCGTTCCGCCGCTCCGGCCGTCCGGCTCGTCGACGAGCATCTGGGAGGAGGCGAGTTCGCGGTAGAGGACATCGGCCTCCACCAGCTCCCGATGGGTGCCGGCCGCGCGCACCAGGCCGTGTTCGAGCACCACGATCTGGTCCGCGTCGGTGACCGTGGAGAGCCGGTGCGCGATCAGGATCACGGTGCAGCGCCGGGCCGCCTGGTCCACCGCCTCCCGCAGCGCCCGTTCATTGCTCGCGTCGAGCTGCGCGGTGGCCTCGTCCAGCAGCAGGACCTCGGGCCGGCGCAGCAGCGCCCGCGCGATGGCCAGCCGCTGCCGCTCCCCGCCCGAGAGGGTGACACCGCGATTGCCGACCGAGGTGCGCAGCCCGTCGGGCAGGCGCTCGATCAGGGTGTCGAGCCTGGTCAGCCGGAGCACCTCGGCGATGTCCTCGTCCGAGGCGCCGGTGGCCGCGTACCGGAGATTGTCCTCGATCGTGCCCGCCATGACGGGCGACTCCTGCTCCACATAGGCGATCCGCCGGCGCACCTCGGCCCTGGGCAGGGTGGCGATGTCCGCACCGTCGATGAGGATCCGGCCCGAGGCCGGTTCATGGAAGCGTTGCAGCAGCGCGAACATCGTGGTCTTGCCCGCGCCGGAGAGGCCGACCAGCGCGGTCCGGGTGCCGCCCGGCACGGTGTACGAGATCCCTCGCAGCGCGGGTCCCCGGCCCGGATACGAGAACCGTACGTCCTGGAACTCCACCGTCGGCGCGCCGGACGGACGTGGATCCGGCACCCCGCCGTCGGCACCGAACCCGGTGCCGACG
>NZ_MAUD01000153.1 GCF_001700515.1 Streptomyces lushanensis | reverse complement strand
GGTGGGCCCGTGACCGGGCGGCCCACACGGTCGTTCTGCCACGCCTCGGCCTGGAGGACGTCACAGCCCTGGTGGCACGGCGGTTGCGGGCGGTGCCCGACGCCGGCCTGGCGGGACGGGTCCACCGGCTGACCCGTGGGATCCCCGCAGCGGTCGACGCCCTGCTCGTCGAATGGTCGGGACGGGACGCGATACGCGTGGCCGACGGGCACGCCTTTCTGGGCGCCGGCACACCGGTGCCGGTGCTGCCGGACGGCGACAGGTACGTCCTGGCCCTGCGGTCGCTGGGCGAGCCCTGCTGGACGGTGGCCGCGGCGCTGAGCGTCCTGTGGCCGCTCGGCCGGACGGCCGCGGCACTGGTCGCGGCATCGACCGGGCTGTCCGCCGCCGCTGTCGGAGACAGCATCCGCCGTCTGGTGGACGAGGGCATCCTGGACGAACTGTCCGGGCAGGACGCCACCTCGCCGCGCGGCTGGACGTTCCGCGTACCGCTGATGGCAGACGCCGTCCGGGAGCGGCTGGGGCCGCTGGAGCGCGGCCGCCTGTCCGCCGCCGCAGTGGGAGCACTGTGGGCGGACGGGGGTACGCCGGCCACCGGGACGCCGTACGGCACACCGGCGGCCGCAATCCTCGGCGAGGCGGACGCGGAGACCTATCTGCCGGACCGGATCGCCGAAGCCGGAATCCTGGTCGACCCCGAACGGGCGGTGGCGGAACTGACAGCGGCCGCGAGAGCGCTGTATCCCGACCTCGACCGCCGGGGGGCGCTGCGGTGGTACCTGGGGGCCGTACGCCTCATCGAGGATCCGTTGGCCCGTGACCTGACGGTGCTGCGGTGCGGTCAGGCCGCCCACGGCTGCGGTGACTACCCGACAGCCCGGGAAGCGGCCGAGTCGATCATGTCCAACCCGGCCGAAGGCATGGACCCGGTGTTTCTCCACGAAGCGGCCACCCTGCTGGTGGCATCGGCCGGCGCCGAGAAGGACTGGCCCGCCCTGTCCCGGATGGGCACCGCGTCCTGGTGGGACGGACTGCCGCTGCCCGCCGTGGCCGCCCTGGCCGGCCGTGTCCAGGCACTGTGGCAGTTGGAGAAGTGGCGGGAGGCGCTGACCCTGCTCTCGCAGACCGAGCCGGTATGGCAGGCGGCTCCTGGCAACCGCGCGGTGCTGGAACTGTTCAGCGAGGTCGGGGAGTTCGTACTGGGCCGACCTCATCGGTTCACGCGCGCGCTGACCACACCGGACCTGCCGGACCTGTCGCGCAGCAAGATGTTCGCGATCGTCATCGCCCAGCTGGACATGCTGCTCGGCACCGGCGACCTGCGGCGGGCGACGGCCCTGCTGGCCGCCCGAGGGCAGGCACCGGAACTGCTTCCCGCCTGCAGCCAGTTCCTCTTGAAGCACCTTGAGGGCCGGTGGGACGAGGCGCTCGCGCTGGCCCGTCGGCTCCTGGTCGACGGTGGGGTGCTGAACGTGGTCCCCGGACACCATCTGGTCCCCGCGCGAACGGCGGCCGTCCTCCTCGCGAGGGGTCGCACCACCAGCGCCGGCCGCCTGATCAGCAGCGCGCGCGGGCAGGCGGACGGACATCTCGAAGCGGACGGGCCTCTCGAACACGTCCTGGATCACATCGACGCCGAGGTGCGCCGGACCGTCGGCGACCTCGGCCGAGCCGAGGAGATACTGAGACGCGGGCTGAGCACGGCGGATGCCCGCGGATCCGTCTACGGCACCGATGAGCTGTGGGCCTCCCTCGCCGAGGTGCTCATGGAAGCGGGACACACCGGTCGGGCGGTGGCCTGCCTGGAGCCTCTTGAGCGGCTGGCCAAGGGGATGGACAGCGGACGGACACGGCTGCTGTACCTGCTGACCTACGTCCGGGTCCTGCGGCCCGGTCCCGCGGACGCCCGCCGACATCTGCTCGAAGCGGTCGAACTGGCCCGCGAACGCGGCCAGATGTTTGAAACGGCGGTGACGCTCACGGCCGCCGCACGTGCAGACGCGGGCTCGGCGACACTGCTGCACGAGGCGTACGAACTGTTCGGCGAGACCGGTGCCACACTGTGGCGCTTCCACGCCAGGGCGGCGATGCGTGAGACCGGGCTGGTCGTACCCGGTCGCAAGCAGGCCACTGCAGAGAACGAGCAGCTGCTGGCCACCCTGCTCGCCGAGGGCCTTACCAACCGCCGGATCGCCGCCGTACTGCGACTCAGTGAGGACGCGGTCGCCAACCGCCTGTCCCGGTTGTTCGCACGTACGGGTATCCGATCCCGCACCGAGGTCGTGACCGCCGTGCTCGCCGGCGGGCCGCTGACCGCGAATGACCAGGAATGACACGTGAATGACGGGTGGCGGCCCCGCGGAGCCGCGGGACGGGCCGCAGGTGCCGGGCCCCCGGCCTCAGCTTCGGCCCTCCCTGTACGGCGCCGCCGACGCCCCTGCCAAGGCGGACGACGGGACGGGCCGCACAAGCCCCGTACCCCCATGCCCGGCACCCGGCCCAGGGCCGCTGGTGACAGATTTCCCTGTGCTTAGCGGACGAGGGTCCAGGGGAGCGGATCAGCGCGATCACACATGGCAGCATCGGCCTCCCGAAGCTCGTGGACCACTTGAGCCCCGGACGGAGAGGGCACATGCCTCAACAGGTACTCGCGGACACCGTGCGCGTGGCGCTTCACTCGCCCGACATCGTCGTCGGCGCCGGGCTGGTCAGCTACCTGCGCAACGACCGTCGCACCTGCGAGGTCCCACCGGGCAGGGCCCAGGAGGCCGACGTCATCGTGGTCGCCGTGGACATCGCCGACGCCTCCGCCCTGGACCTGCTGGGCACCCTGTGCGACAAGCCCGACGTACGCTTCGCCATGGTGGTGGGAAAGGAATGGCAGGCCGATGTCTCGGCCGCGGTCGACCGCGGAGTCCGCGCCGTGCTGTGGCGCGACTCCTTCAGCCCGGCGACCTTCATCCAGACACTGCTCACCATCGCGGACGGCGGCGGGAGCCTCCCGCCCACCCTCCAGGGAACCCTGATGGAACAAGTCCGGTGGACCCAGCGGGAGGTCCTCGCTCCACGGGGCCTGACGGCATCCGGAGTCAGCCGGCGCGAGGTGGACGTGCTGCGTCTGGTCGCCGAGGGCGAAGAGCTCTACGAGATCGCGACGAAGCTCTCCTACTCCGAGCGCACCGTCAAGTACATCCTCTACGGACTGATGAAGCGCTTGCGGCTGCGCAACCGCGCCCATGCGGTCTCCTACGCCATACGCGCCGGCCTCATCTGACCGTCTGCCCCGTACCCGCCACGCCCCGAAGCGCGCGCCCCTGCCCCGCGCCACCTGCCCCGATGGCCCGCACGCGGCGGCTGGACACGACGAGGCCCCCTCACCGGACGGGAGGGGGCCTCGTCGTGTCCATTCAGCAGGAGGCCGGCGGGATGCTCTGCTCGTACTGGAAGACGTTGCGCGGGTCGTACTTCTGCTTGATCTGGCGCAGGCGGTCGAAGTTGCCGTCCCAGTAGGCGGTTTCCCAGTCCTGCATGCCGATGTTGGGGACATTGACGTAAGCACCGTGTACGTAGGGCCGCAGCGCCTGGCTGAACTCCGCGATCCACGCCTGGGCCCGCGTGGTCAGTTCGTCGCCGCTGCCCGGCACACCGCGCTTGCCCCAGCCCGCGCCAGGCTCGGAGTAGAACAGCGCGTCGCGGTGCGGGAACGACGTGCCGCCACGCGGAGCCTTCCTGACCGCACCGCCGAACGCCTGGGTGAAGAAGTTGCTGTCGTCCGTCGGCGCGTCCCGCATGAACGACGCGATCACGCTGATCGCCTCGTCCGGGAACGGCTTCTTCGTGAACTGGGAGAAGAACTTCCAGTTCGCAGGCTCGTCCTCGGTCGGGACCTGGAAACTCGTGTACACATCGCCCCAGTTGCCGACCTGCGCGGTGATCTTGGGACGGCCGACCGAGAGGATCGGCGCCAGCAGCTTCTTCGCCTCCGCGGGCGTTCCCTCCGCCAGGACCGCGAACAGCAGGATCTGGTTCGGGTGGATCTCCAGCTGGGTACCCATGCGGTTGTCGGTGACCGGGGCCGTACGCTGCCAGGCGTCGAACACCCGGTGCAGGTCTCCGAGCCCGTCCCACGCCGCCTGAAGATAGGTGACGCTCTTGAGCGGGGCCACCTTGTAGGTGAGCGAGGTGACGATCCCGAAGTTGCCGTTGCCCGCGCCGCGAAGTGCCCACAGCAGGTCGGAGTTGTGATCCAGCTCCGCCCTGATCACCTTGGCACACGCGGCGCCGTCCGGTACCACGACCTCGGCGCCGATCAGGCTGTCGCAGGCCATGCCGAGGTAGCGGGTGAGGAAACCCAGGCCGCCGCCGAGGGTGGCACCGGCGAGGCCCACACTGCCCTCCGTGCCTGTCGTCACCGCGAAGTTCTTCTTCGCGAGCGTCGTCACCGCTTCCAACTGGTTGAGCCCGGCGCCCACGGTGGCCGTACGGGCCTGGGTGTCGATGTGCGCCGACTTCAGCTCACTGATGTCGATCACGATGCCGTTGTCGACATTCGACCAGCCCTCGAGGCTGTGGCGGCCACTGCGCACCCGCAGCGCGACGTTGTGCTGCCGCGCCCACGTGAGGGCGTTGACGACGTCCTCGGTGTTCCGGGCGAAGACGATGACCAGCGGATAGTGCACGAACAACTCGTCCCAGCCCTGGCTGGCGTCCGCGTAGTTCGGATCGTTCGGGCGGACGATACGCCCGGTCAGTCTCGCCGGCGCACACGTCTCACCCCCGGCCCCGGCACCCTCGGCCCCGGCATTCACAGCGCTCGCGGCCGAGACTTCGGCGGGCTCGACACCCGAGACGACGACCGCGCCGGCGCCGGCGACCGCCGTCGCCTTGAGCACTCCGCGACGAGAAAAGCCGTTCATGGTCCGTGTCCTCTCGACTGCCACCTGATTTGAATCACCCCTTTATGGGCGATTTGCGCGAAGCGGACAGTAGCAAGAGCGGCTGTCGGGGGCTGTCCCGACACACACGAAGACGGCCTTGAGTGCGCAACATCCTGCTCGCGGCGGCAGGAGGACGGCGGGGACCCCGCGCAAGCCGCCCCCCGTCCCGTTCCGACCTGGCGCCCGGATTTCCGCCGGAGACAGCCGACGCGGTTCGAGCAGATCCCCCGTGAATGCGGATTCCCCGTGGATACAGTCGGCTCGCCCTCGCAGGCGCCGACCTGGCCAGACCTTGACCGGCCTGGGCGAAGTACCTCGCCCACCGGCTCTCCGAAGGGCGTGACGTCGGACGGCAGGTCCTGGAAATCACCGCCCGATACCGCGGGCGGATCCGGCTCCAAGTCGCTGACCAGCGTAAACACGGGGGAATGGTTCGTGTCTCACCTCGGACACCGATCGGCAGCCCACGGATTGCCGAAGAGTGCTGGTCGAGATCATCTCAGCCGGCGTTTTTTGCTTCCCGGACCCGTAGGTGAGTGGCCCGGGCTAAGGTGTGCCGATCATGACTTCTTCCACAACTCTGTTCTCGGGGCTGGGCCGTGTGGTGGTGCTTGTCGGCGACCCCGATGCGGCCCTGGCTTTCTACCAGGGCGTTCTCGGTTTCCGTGTCCTGCACGACCGGACGGCGGACGGGTATCGCTATGTGCACGTCGGTGTGCCGGGCCAGGAGGCGGTCGGCCTCTGGCTCATGACCGCCACCGGCGAGCGTGAACGTGGGCTGATCGGCCGGCAGTGCGGCGATCAGCCTCTGCTCGTTCTGTACACCGCGGACCTGGACGCGGTCCGCGAGCACCTGCGCGAACACGGGGTGCGGACATGGAATGAACGGGAGGACGAGGACAGCCGGTCGCTGCACCTGGCCGACCTGTACGGGAACGTGATCATCGTGGCACAGCTGTCCGAGCCGGCGATGCCGGCGGTCCCAGCCCCTCATTGACGACGGCGAACCGACGGGTACCGCGGGACATCAGGTGCGGGCCGGCTTCGCCCCGGTCGCGGGGGCGGGCGCCCTGCCCGGCGGCTCCAAGGCGCCCTCGCCGGGTTGCGTCGCTCTCAGCCGATGATCGCGACCGGGGCGTCCCACGCGTTGCGGTCGACGGTGATGGTGTAACCGCCGCGTGTCTCCTTGCTGTTGACCATGTACTGGTGGCCGCGGCTGTGGTTGGTGAACTGTGCGGGGTCCCACGGCCAGTCGGCGGTCGTGGTGTTGTTCTTGTCCCACAGGGCGTACCACAGGTTGCCCGGCAGGTCGGTCTTGTTCGTGGCGGTGGCGATCGCCTTGGCGCTGGAGCTGCTGAAACCGTAGAAACCGGCGCGGTAGTTCTTGGCGCGCAGTGTCCTGGTGAAGGAGCGCACGTAGGTCAGGACCGCGTCGTTGCACGCCTTGTCGGCGATGTCGTACGGCTCCATGTCCAGGTAGACCGGGCTGCCGGCCTTCATGCCGAGCGCCGATGCCTTGGCGACCGCGTCGTTGGCGTTGCCCGCGCCGAGGGATGCCGCGGTGGCGGCAGTGAACCTCTCCGGGTTTTTGCTCGTCTGGCAGGGCGGCTGGGCGCCCACGTAGAGCGGGATGAGCTTCCAGCCGGAGGCGTTGACCGACTTCGCCCAGGAGGCCGTCAGGTTCGGCTGCGCGCAACCGCGGTTCTTTCCCCCGATGTAGACCGCGACGGCGCCGTACAGCCCTCCGCGCCAGGCCTTCATGGCTGCCAGCGAAGGCGCCGTACAGGCGTCGAACGCCCGCCCCGTGTACGTCTTCTGAGCGGGCAGCGCGGCGGCGGCCATCGACGTCTGCGCCGCGATTCCGGCACCCCCGACGACAGCGACACCCGCCACCGCCCAGGCGACATGACGGGCCCTTCTGGACAGCCGGTGTTTGGACATTCCCACCCCATTCTGAATTCCAAGAACCCTGACCACGGCCGACACACCAGCAGGGCATGAGGACGGCATCGAGGCACCGAACGCACCACTCACCGCCGCACAAAGCGGCACGGTAACACCGCTCCGCGCATGTCACGCACCCCGCCCCGGTGTCACTTCCGGCATGGGCCGATACCCGCAGGGCGAGGGACGCTGTTTCATGTCGATCACCCCGCGACGGCAGGCTTCGACCAGGAGGCTCTCACCGACGACCGGGACGGCAGGCAGGTCACCCGTCACGGCGGACACACCGGCAGGAGCTGGATCGGCCGGCTCCCCCGGGACGGGCTGCCCATGATCAGGGTGCGGTTCCGCGTGATCTCACCGGCGGGAAGACTTGGACATGTCTTTCCACGTCTGTGACAGTGAAGAGAGAAGCCGGACGGAGCCCGGAGCGCCAGGACGGGAGGAACCATAACGAGAACCTCGGTGGACCTCCTCCCGCAAGCTCGGAAAAGGCGGCCTTCTCATGCGTGCCTTGCGATTCGACCGCTTCGGCGATCCCCATGTCCTGCACCTGGCCGACCTGCCCGACCCGGTGGCGCGGCACGGTAACGCTGTCATCG
This sequence comes from Streptomyces lushanensis, assembly GCF_001700515.1. Taxonomy (GTDB): domain Bacteria; phylum Actinomycetota; class Actinomycetes; order Streptomycetales; family Streptomycetaceae; genus Streptomyces; species Streptomyces lushanensis. Next base: position 24,726 of record NZ_MAUD01000153.1, on the reverse strand, counting down.
CCGTCAAGGCCGCCTCGGTGAATCCCTCGGATCTGAAGAACGTCGCGGGCCACATGGAGGAGACGACCCTTCCCCGTGTCCCCGGCCGCGACTTCTCCGGGGTCGTCGTGGACGGACCGCACGACTGGATCGGTGCGGAGGTCTGGGGCACCGGCGGGGATCTCGGCCTCACACGCGACGGCTCGCACGCGGAGCTGCTCGCCGGTCCCGCGGCGGGGCTGGCCCGCAAGCCCGAGCGGCTGAGCTTCGAGGAGGCCTCGACCGTCGGGGTCAACTTCGTCGTCGGCCGGCTCGGCGCGGTCGAGGCCGCACAGCTGACCACGGGCGAGAACATCGCCGTGTTCGGTGTTTCGGGCGGTGTGGGGGGCGCTGTCGCCCAGATCGCCCGGGCCCTCGGCGCCCGTGTGATCGGTGTGGACCGGACACAGCCTGCCGACGGCACCCCGGCCGCCTCGGTCATCGAGGAGTTCATCACCTTCGAGGGCGGCCCGCAGGACATCGGGGCCCAGGTCAAGCGGCTCACCGCCGGCAGGGGGGCGGACGTGGTCTACGACGCCGTCGGTGGCGTCACGACGCAGGCAGCCCTGGCCTCGCTCGCTCATGGCGGCCGGCTCGTGGTGATAAGTGCGGTCGGCACACGGACAGTGGAGATCGACCTTGTCGACCTCTATCACAACGACACCCGGATCCTGGGCTGCAACAGCCTCAGCCTCGATGTCACCGCATCCGGCGCACGGCTCGACTCGCTCGCGCCGTACTTCGAGTCCGGGCAATTCCGCCCTCCCTCCATTACGGATCGGTACAGCCTGGACAACGGCATGGCCGCCTATTTCGCGGTCGGGAAGGGGATACGAGGCCGAGTGGTGATCTGCCCCTGAACACCACGCATCGTTTGACAAAGAATCACGGAAAGGCTGAGCAATGGCCATTGCCAGAGCATCTCGGAATCCGAAGAGCATTGTCGAGCAGGACGAGCCCCTGCTCCGGCGCGGCAAACTGGTGAGGCCGGGCGAAGGCATCTCGATCTGGTGGATGGGCGACGACCGGATCACCTTTGGCGCCGTCAGCGAGGACACGGGGGGCGAATACGCTTTCTGGGTCGACTGTCCACCGGCCGGTACCGGTCCTCCCCGGCATGTCCACTCCCGTGAGGAGGAGGGCTTCTTCCTGCTGCGCGGGAAACTCGAGTTGAAGGCGGGGGGACTGCACACCACGGTCGGCGACGGCGCGTTCTTCGCGGCGCCGCGCGGCGTCCCGCATGAATGGCGCAATGTCGGGGACGACCGCGCGGAACTCCTCACCTTCACCACGCCGGGCGGTAACGAGGGCTTCTTCCTGGAGATGGGCGCGCCGGGCAGCGAGCCTCCGAGGGAGCATGGAACGCTGCCGATCCAGGAGATCAACGCGCGGAGCCCGCGCTACGGAGTCACGTACTTGGAAAGCGGCTCCAATCCGTCCGAGGGACTCCTTCAGAGCGGTGCGGGACGAGGTCCTACGCTCGTGCTCGCGGACGAGGGTGAGCGCTGGTACGCCGCCGGAGCGACGTACAACATCAAGGCGGCGGGCCTCGCGACCGCGGTCGGCTACACAGCCGTCGAGATCACGCTCGAACCGGGCGGCGGAATGCCCGCCCACCGTCACGCCCGCCATGAGGAGGCCTTCTACGTCATGGAGGGAACCGCCACCGCGCTGGTCGACGGAGACACCTACGAGGCCTCCGCCGGAACGCTCCTGATCGTGCCCTGGGGGATGCACCACCGGGTGCGGAACCGCACCGATCAGATCGTCAGGCTGTTCAACCTGACGGTGCCCGGCGGGATGGAGGAGTACTACCGCTGCGCGTGCCGTCCGCTCCCCGGGCCGGGCGGCGACCCGCTCGGAGACCTGAACCGGCTGGCGGTGGTCGGGAGGAAGTTCGGCATCGACGTCGACACCGACGAGGGGCCGTCGGCCTAGGGACTTTCCGCGGTACGGCGCCGTGCGTCTCCGGGCTGTGAAGCGGCTGTACGTACCCGCCCGGTCACCGCTCCCGACTGCGAGACAGGTATCGGCACCGGCAGTACCCTGGAATTGGGTCAGGAATCGCGGCTCTGAAATCGCGAAGAGGCCTTCGAGCCGCAGGGCGTCGAAGTCGCCGCTGACCACGACTGCGTCCGGCAACAACCAGGCGTACACCACGGTGAGCATGGTCCGCTCCCCCAGCCGATGTGTCCATGCGATCGGAAGGACGAAGTGATGACGGACGCCAACTTTGTGACAGGCAGCAATGGTCTCGTCGCGGTCGACAAGGTGGGAAATCGCGTTCTGTTCCTTGACCCGGAGACATACGAAACGGAGTTGGCCCTCGATGGCTTCGCACCGAGGGTGCACGAGCTTCTCGTCTCGCCCGATCACCGTTTCGCGTATGTCCCCATCTACGGCGACGGCATACATGGCGGCAATGCCCATCCGGGCCACCTGATCGCGCGGTTCGACCTGGAGGAACGGCGGCACGTCGGCGACTTCAGCATAGATCCGTATCTCGCCCCGCACGGCCTGCGCTGGGGCGCGCACGGAAAGCTGTACTGCGTGTGCGAGAACAGCGGCGTGATGCTGGAGTTGGACCCCGAGGACGGCACGATCGAGAATGTGACCGAAGTGGGCTCCAACAAGGCGCACCGTATCGAGGTTCTGCCGGACAACAGCAAGCTCTACACCGAGAACGAGGAGGACACGTTCGCCTCGGTCGTCGATCTGGCCACCAGGCGTGTGGTCAAGAAGATCCCCACGCCGAACGGCCTCACGGGAATCGGGATGTCACCCGACGGGGAGACGGTCGTCCTCGTCGACGCGCAGCAGCCCCAGATCTTCGTCGTCGACACGGCCTCGGACGAGATCCGTTCGACGATCGCACTCGACGGCCATGAGAAGGCCGCCCAGATCGCGTGCTACAGCCCCGACGGCAGGTACCTCGTGGTCACGAACTTCGAGACGCCGGTGGCCACGGTCTTCTCCGAGGGTCTCAAGTCGCAGACGCTTCTGCACCTCGGTCAGGGCCCCATGGACATGGCCTTCCACGAGGACGGCGAAACGGTGCTCATCGCGAATCACAACGAGGGCTCACTGGCCGTGTGCAACCTCGAACGCGGTGAGGTCCGGCGCACCGTACAGGCGGGTGTCGGCATCGAGACCCTCTCGTTCTTCTAGAGGTCCTGCCATGACGGACTGGAAAAGCAGAGCCGAGCCGGGCTCGCGGACCATCGGCGACTTTCGATTCGATGACGGACACCGGCTCGATGTGACCCTGGCGTATCACACACTCGGGTCCTTGAACGCGGATGCCGACAACGCCGTGATGCTCCTGCACGGCACCACCGGTTCCGGCGAACAGTTCCTGCAACCGTCGATCGGCGACTTTCTGTTCGGGAACCACCAGCCCCTCGATGTGGGCACGTTCTTCGTGATCATGCCGGACGCCATCGGTCACGGGAGATCCAGCCGGCCCAGCGGCGGACTGGGACCGGACTTCCCGCGCTACGGCTACGGCGACATCGTCGAGGGGCAATACCGGTTGCTGGTGCGGGGACTGGGCATCGAGCGGCTGCGGCTGCTGCTCGGCACCTCGATGGGCGGGATGCAGACGTGGATGTGGGGTGAGCGGCATCCCGGCATGACGCAGGCGCTGATGACGGTGGCCAGCCTCCCCGAGCGCATCATCGGGCGGAACCTGCTGTGGCGAAGGATGCTCATCCATCTGATCGAGTCCGATCCCGGATACGCGGACGGTCACTACACCGAACAGCCCGCGGGACTCGGTCACGCGATGGCCCTGTTCCAGCTCATGGCCGGAAGCCCCCGGCAGATGGCGTCCGATCTGCACTCCGTCGACGCGGCCGACGCACAGGTCGGTCGAACCGAGGAGCAGGCGTTGGACGGCGAGGACGCCAACGACGTGGTCTGGGAGTTCGACGCGTCCCGGGACTACGACCCGGCGCCCGAACTCGATGCCATACGAGCACCGCTCCTGGCGGTCAACTTCGAGGACGACGGGCTCAATCCGGTTGAACTCGGAGGTCTTGAGCGGGCCATGGCCAGGGTGGGTCACGGACAAGGCGTCACGCTTCCGGCCGGCCCGAAATCGCGAGGGCACCAAACGCTCCACGTCGCCGAGATCTGGTGCGACCATCTTGCCGAACTGCTCGCGAAGACCGCGGGTTGGACCGCGGGTTGATGCTGGGATCGCTCCGCCCTGCCGCACCTGCCCGCTCCTGCTCGACCTCGGCGCTCGACGTCGGCCTACTCGATGTCGAGTTGGCGCAGGTTGGTCCTGGTGAGTTCGAGGATCTCGTCCCCTCGGCCGGAGAGTACGGTGCGAGTGGCGAACAGGGTGAAGCCTCGCAGCTGCTCAAGGGTGATTTTCGGGGGCATCGACAGCTCGTGTCGTTCGGTACGGGCGTCGATCAGCGCCGGTCCGGCGTGGGCGAAGGCCGCGCGCAGGGCCTCCTCCAGTCCGTCGGCGCGCTCCACGCGCGCCGCGAACAGGCCGACGGCCCGGGCCTGGGCGCTGAAGTCGGGGTTCTCCAGATCGGTGCCGTAGGTGGTGATGCCCGCGGCTGTCATCTCCAGTTCGACGAAGGACAGCGCCGAGTTGTCGAAGACGACGATCTTCACCGGGAGATCGAGCTGGCGCAGTGTGATCAGCTCGCCCAGGAGCATGGCCAGGCCGCCGTCCCCGGCCAGTGCCACCACCTGGCGGCCTGGGTGGCTGGCCTGGACGCCGATGGCGTGCGGCAGCGCGTTGGCCATGGAGCCGTGGTTGAAAGAGCCGATGAGCCGCCGCTCGCCGTTCATGCGCAGATAGCGGGCCGCCCACACCGTCGGAGTGCCCACGTCGGCGGTGAAGACCGTGTCCCGCGCCGCCAGCCGGTCGATCGTGGCGGCGACATACTGCGGGTGCATGGGGGAGCCGGTCGGTTCGGCCTCGGCCAGCCGGTCCAGGTGGGCCCGCACCCGCCGGTAGTGACCCGTCACCTTCTCCACGAAGCCGTTGTCCGTCCGACGCTCCAGCAGAGGCAGCAGCGCCTGTGCGGTGTCCTTGACGGTGCCCACCAGGGGGACGTCCACCGGTGTGCGGCGGCCGATCTGCTCGCCGCGTACGTCGACCTGGACGACGGGAACGTTTTCGGGATAGAAGGACCGATAGGGGAAGTCGGTGCCGAGCATCAGCAGCGCGTCGCAGTGCTCCATCGCCCGGTAGCCGGAGCTGTAGCCGATCAGCCCGGTCAGGCCGACGTCGTAGGGGTTGTCGTATTCGAGGAAGTCCTTGCCGCGCAGTGAATGGACCATCGGTGCCTTCAGCGCCGCGGCCAGGGCCACCGCCTCGTCGTGGGCGCCCGCGCAGCCCGCCCCGCCCAGGATGGTCACTCGTTCCGCGGTGTTGAGGATGCGAGCCGCCCGCGCGAGCGAACGGTCGTCCGGCCGGACGAGTGAGGCCGACCTGAACACCGGGCGGGGTCCCGGCCAGGAGACGGCGCGGTCGAGGAACAGTTCGCCGGGGATGACCACCACCGCGACACCACCGCGCTCCAGGGCGGTGCGCATGGCGATCTCCATCAGCCTCGGCACCTGCTCGGGGACACTCGCCATCTCGCAATACACACTGCACTCGCGGAACAGCTCCTGCGGGTGTGTCTCCTGGAAGTAGCCCCCGCCGATCTCCACGCGCGGGATGTGCGCGGCGATGACGAGCACCGGCACCCGGCTGCGTTGTGCGTCGAACATGCCGTTGATGAGGTGCAGGTTTCCCGGGCCGCAGCTGCCGGCCGCGACCGCGAGCCCGCCGGTGACGCCCGCCTCGGCGGAGGCGGCGAACGCGGCGGCCTCCTCGTGCCTCACGTGCGCCCAGGCGATGCCGCCGTCGCGGCGCAGGGCGTCGGTGAACCCGTTGAGGGAGTCTCCCGGCAGACCGTAGATCCGCCGCACACCGGAGGCCTTGAGCGTGGAGACCATGGCATCCGCGACTGTGAGGGCCATCAGTTCCCCTTTGGACTGGAGGTTCCCGGAGGTTGAGGAGGGCGCGAACGCCGCTGCCGGCTTCGCCCCGAACGCGAGGGCCGACTTCACCCGTTACGCGACAGTGAAAAGCCTACAAAGGTCCCTCTCCGCCGCCACTCGGCGTTTGCCGTTCGCCGCAACGCCCGTTGTGCGGACACGGGTACCGGCCCACCACCGCGAACCGCCGAAGACACGGCCCGGTCCGTTGGCCCGGACGGCCCGCGGCTTGCGTACGGGACGGGTGGGAGTTGTACTGAAATCACCAAGGGGCAGCGGACACATCGCGGTGCCGGCCGTGCTGCGGCGCGAGAAAAGAAGTGACCATGCGGTATCGGTATCCACGTCTCACCGGCCTCACCGGCCTCACCGGCCTCACCGGCCTCACCGGCAGACAACGTTCCCCGCGCGCGGCGGGAGCCACCGCCGGCCGGGGCATCCGCTGTACCGATGCCGGCCTGTGCACGCTCCGCGTTGTCATCGGAGGGCTGGTCGCCGCCCACGGCGTGCAGAAGACAACACACCGGCTGGGCGGAGGCGGCCTGGCGGCCGGTGCCGAGGAGTTCCGGCTCGACGGGTTTCGCGGTGGCCGGCTCACCGCGGTGGCGGCCGGTACCAGCCAGGCGGGCGGGGGTCTGCTGCTCGCGGCCGGCTTTCTGACACCGCTCGCGGTGGCGGCCGTCGCCGGCGTCATGACCGTCGCGGCCACGGTGAAGGTCCCGCACGGGCTGTGGGTACAGAACGACGGATACGAGTACCCGTTGGTCCTGATCCTGTCCATGGCGGCCATCGGGCTCACCGGGCCGGGCACCTGGTCGCTGGACGAACTGGCCGGCATCGACTGGCCCGCGTCCGCCGGCATCGCCGGCTGCGCGGCCGGAGTACTCGGGGGCCTGGCCACGCGGCGTGTGCTGTCGCGGGACGAGTCCGCCGTATGAGAGGCAGCGAGAAGTGATGGCGGCAAAGTGACGGCGGCAATGGGCTGACAGCGACGCGCTGACACGGTCAGGGGGTGTACCGGGCCGTCGTCGCCCTGGCCGATGTGGTGGTCAACGCAGGCGGAAGGAGGAGCTGGAGGCGTCGAGCGCGATCGGGATGTGGCCCTCGCGCAGCTCCCAGGGAAACGGGCCTTCGAAGGTACGCAGTCCCCGGTGACACAGCGGTTCGTCCATGAGCAGTTCGCGGGCCTCGTCGATGCTGTCGCTGTTCACGATGGTGAGTCCGTCGCCGACCCGCACACCTGGTTCGACGAACGGGCCTGACGCCCAGAGGAGCCCGCGCCTCTCCAGCTCGACCATGTACCGGAGGTGGTCCGCGACGTAGGGCGCGATGTCGGCGTCCGGTGCGGCCTTGCGGTTGATCGCCACGAACAGCCGCTTCCTGGTCATGGGAGCGAGGAGTTGGTCTACGGTCTCGTCCGTCGTGGACATCTGGCTGCTCCTTCTGGCCGGCGGCCTACGGTCATTTCAGAAGCGGAGTCCGGGTGCGGGGCGTGGTGACGGGCAGCGTGCCGGAGCGACAGGGCTCCGGTAGGACAACGGCTCTCATCACATCAACTCACCGCTACCGGAGCTCCGTTGCTGGTGGAGTCTGCCACGCCCGACGGGCTTGTGTCCCATTTCGGAGGATTGGTGTCGGTGTTGGTGTCGGCGCTGTACCGGTGCCTCAGGAGGACCCCCCATGCACAAACTGCTGACCGACGCGCTCCACACCCTCGTCCCGCCCAAGGGGGACCGGCACGGCCCGCTGCCACCCCTCATGCTGGCGCTGACCGCGGTGACCGGTCTCGTGGACGCCGTGAGCTATCTGGCGCTCGGGAAGGTCTTCGTCGCGAATATGACCGGCAACGTGGTCTTCCTCGGATTCGCCCTGGCGGGAGCCAAGGGCCACTCCGTGGTCGCCTCCGTCGTCGCGATGGCTGCGTTTCTGGTCGGCGCGCTGGCGGGAGGACGGATCGTCACCCGGTTCGCGGCACACCGCGGGCGGCTGCTGGCCGCGGCCACGGCCGCGCAGACCGCACTCGTCGCCGTGGCTGTCGTCATGACGGCGCTGACCCATGGCCGGGTGACCACCGCGGTCCAGTACACCGTGATCGTGCTCCTCGCCTTCGCGATGGGACTGCAGAACGCGGTCACCCGGCGCCTCGGCGTCCCCGATCTGACCACGACGGTCCTCACCTTCACCTTGACGGGACTGGCCGCGGACTCCGCCCCGGCGGGCGGGTCGGCACCCCGGCCGGGCCGGCGGATCCTGTCCGTCCTGGCCATGTTCCTCGGAGCCCTCGCCAGTGCCGAACTCGTGCTCCACGGCGAGCTCGTCCTCGCCCTGGGCCTCGGGCTGGTGCTGCTCGCGGTGACCTCCGCGACCGTCCATCGCCTCTCGGCCTCCGACGCCGCCTGGATCAGGCCGCAGTCGTGAACGCGGTGTCGGCCCCGCTCACAGGTCGACCGCTCACAGGTCGAGCAGGACCTCGCCGGTGGGCGTGGCACAGCAGATGAGGACGCTGCCGGTCTCGGGCGGTTCGAGCGGCGGGACGGTGTAGCCGACGTCGCCGGAGACGAGGGGCGTGACGCACGTATGGCAGACGCCGGTACGACAGGACCACCGGGTGGGGACGTCGCATGCCTCGGCGAGCTCCAGCAGGGAGTTGTAGACCGCCGACCAGGGCGCGGAGACGCCACCGCGGGTGAACGTGACGAGAGGGCCGGAGCCGGGCGGGCCGGGAGGCGGGTGCGGGCGCGTGGCGGCCGTGGCTGTCGCCGTGATTCCGGGATTGATGGCGTCGCGGGCGCCGAACAGTTCGGTGTGGATGCGTTCCGGCCGGAGACCGAGGTCCCGCAGGGCTTTGCCGAGGTCGGTCATGAACGACTCCGGCCCGCACAGATAGACGTCGGCGTCGGACGGAATCCCCAGGTCGGCCAGGGCCTCGGGGACCAGGTGCCCGTAGGTGACGTCCCTCCGCCGCCCGGACCGGGCCCCGTCCGGCGCTGCGGTGTAGAAGATGCGCCGGTGCGCGTCGGGCAGCCGGGCCAGGAGATGGCCGGCCTCCTCGGCGAAGGCGTGCTGTTCGTGGTCGCGGGTCGTGTGGATCCACCACACGGGCCGCCGGTCACGGTCGGAGGCCAGTCGGTGGAGCATGGCGAGTACGGGGGTGACGCCGATGCCGGCGGAGAGCAGCACGACGGGGTTGGTGCCCTCCTCCGCGAGCACGAAGTCCCCTCGGGGGCTCGCGACGTCCAGGAGCGTCCCCGGGCGCACTTCGGTGTGGAGGTAGGTGCTCACCCGGCCGTGGGGCTCCCGCTTGACGCTGATGCGGTAGCTGTCCGGTCCTGGCGCGCCGGACGTTCCAGGCGCGGAGGACAGTGAGTAGCTGCGCACCGGAGCAGGCGGAGTGCTGTCGGGGATGCGGATCGCCAGGTACTGGCCGGGTCGGGCAGCGGGAAGTGGCCGCCGGTCGGTGGGTTCGAGATGGATCGAGGAAACGGTCGGGGTCTCGGGGACGACACGGGCGACGCGCAGGGGTTTGAACCCCGGCCACCCGGCGCTCTCCTTCTCGGGCCCCGGCGGGGCAGCGGGGTGGCCGCCTGCTTCCGCCATCTCGTCGAAGGACCGCTGCCAGCCGGGGCTGAGGGCCGGGATGGACCGAGCGGTGCACAGCTTCGCCGGGTCGCGGCCGGGAAGGTAGAGCAGGGCGTCGATGTCGGCGACACTGAGCGCTCCCGGGCCGATCCGTGTACGGATGATCTCGTCGCCGGCCTGGACATGGCCTTCGGTGACGACTCGCAGATAGAAGCCGGGACGGTGATGAGCGACCAGCAGGGACGCCATGGCGGGCAGCCCCAGGCGCATCCCGACGCGGTAGCAGGTGACACGCGGCTGGGTGACCTCGAACTCGGCTTCGCCCACCCGGTAGCGGTCGCCGACGCACACCTCGTCGTCGGCAAGCCCGTCGACGGTGAAATTCTCCCCGAAGTGGCCGAAGCGCAGGTCCTCACGTTCGAGGTGTTCCCGCCAGTACCGGTAGGACTCCAGCTGATACACGAGCACGGCCCGGTACTCTCCGCCGTGACCCGCCAGATCGCCCTGACCGTCACCGTCGATGTTCAGACGCCGTACCATCCGCGGGCCCTGGACGGGTTTCTTCCATGCCCCGGTGTGGACGGTCCTGCCCTGCCAGGGGACGTCCCTGGGCATACCGACATTCACCGACAGTAGCGTCGCCATCGCGCTTCTCCTGAGTGGGCGGGTCCGGGAACCGGCCGCTCGTCGTGCACGGAATCATGCGGGGAGCGGTCCGCCTGGTGACATCACCTTCGAATTATGCGTGGGCCGGCGCCGGGTCGCGCGGTGGCCCACCGGGGCGCAACCTGGACAACGGGCGGCCTCCGACCCACCGATGGGAGCAACGGTCATGGGACTGGCATGGCAGCAGGGCCCGCTCTCGCCCGGCCGGACCGGCCGGTTCCTGACACCCGATCCGCTGCCCGAGCGGTTGCTGTTCGCCGAGCCGTCGCGCCGGCGGACGCGTGTGCTCCTCGGCGGTGTGTGGATCGCCGACAGCGAGGACGTCGTCCTGCTGCACGAGCCCGGCCGCTACCCGGTGGCGTACTTCCCGCGCTCCGACGTGACGGCGGACGCGCTGACAGCGGGCGACCGGACCACCCGGCACCGGGATCTCGGCGACACCTCCTGGTACGCCGTGCGGGCCGGTGACCGTACCGCCGAGCGGGCGGCCTGGGAGCACACCGGCCTGCCGGAGTACGCGCGCGTGCCGGCGGGCCGGATCGCTTTCGCCTGGCGGGCGATGGACGCCTTCTACGAGGAGGACGAGCAGATCCTCGGGCACGCCGCCGACGCGTACCACCGCATCGACATCCGTGGCACGTCCCGCACGCTGGAGGTCCGTTCCGAGGGCGATGCGGTGGCGCGCTCCGAGCACCCGGTGGTGCTGTACGAGTCCGGATTCGCACCGCGCTGGTACGTTCCCCGCCGGGACATCGACGAAAGCCGCCTGCGAGCCGTGGAAGGGCAGACGTTCTGCCCGTACAAGGGCCTGTGCGACTACTACGACATCGACGGTGTGCCGCGCGCGGCATGGTCCTACCGCGCCGCCTACGCCGAGGTGCGCCGTATCAACGGCATGGTCTCCTTCGAGCCGGACGACGTCGAGGTCCACCTCGACGGGAAGCGCCTGGAGCTGGAACCGGGCCAGCGTGTCGTCCCGCACGGCGTCGACCGCGGTCTGGACGCCGCCGAGGCCGGTACGCGCTGATCCTTCAGCCGCGTCCGAGGCACTCCGCGCCGAGCCGCGCCGAGCCCAGTGCCGCCGCTCGTCCCGTCAGGCGTCGAAGCGGCGGCGGGAGGCGTCGATGTGGCCGAGAAGGCGGTGGGTCCAGTCGCACAGTCCGTCGATCGTCACCCGCAGGGCCTGACCCGGCCGGGTGAGGGTGTACTCGACCCGCGGCGGCACAACGGGGTGCACCGTCCGCTCGACCAGGCCGTTGCGCTCCAGCATGCGCAGGTTCTGGGTGAGCATCTTGTGGCTGATGCCCTCGATCTCGTCGCGCAGTTCGCTGAAGCGCAGGGTGCCCTCCCCCAGGGCCTCGATGATCAGGAGCGCCCACTTGTCGGCGACGTCCGAGAAGATCTCCCGCGCCAGGGAGTCCGCCCGCCTCAGGTCCGCTTCGTCGGGCGGGCCGTCGAACTGCTTGGTCACCATCAGGTTCCCCAGTCACCGAAAAGTGCGTTCTTCCACGTCAGCGGCCACTCTCCTACGGTTTCCGAGTAACCACAAGAGAGTGAGCGTCCCGTGGCCCGGCGGAAGCGGGCACGGGCGCCCGGAGCGACGGAGGCAGGCATGGCCATCACCCTGGTGAATCCCGGTGGGCTGCCGGAGATCGACGCCTACCGGCAGGTGTCGATCGCGACCGGGTCGAAGCTGGTCTTCGTCGCCGGGCAGGTCGCCTGGGACGCCGAGGGGGTCACGGTCGGCGGAGCCGACCTCGCCGCCCAGGTCGAGCGGTGCTATCTCAACATCGGCACCGCCCTGGCCGGCGCCGGCGCCACCTTCGACGACGTGGCGAAACTGACCGTCCATGTCGTCGACTGGACTCCCGACAAGATGCCCCTGCTGCTGGAGGGGATCACCCGGGCGGCCACGAAGCTGGGGGTCACCCCGGTTCCGCCGGCCACGCTGCTGGGCGTCGCGGCACTGGACGTGCCCGAGCACCTGGTGGAGATCGAGGCCACCGCCGTCATCGACTGAACAGGCGTCCTTCGCCCCGAGGCCGCCCATGCCGCGCGGCACCGGCATCGCGGAGCACCGGGGCCGCCGCGCCGGTGGGCGGCGGCCAGGCCGGGTCCCCGGGAAGCGGACCGGATCCTTCCCCCCGGAGATTTTTGCCATGTACCGTTCAAGAACTCGTTACCCATCGGCGGTTCATCCGATGGTCTACGCGCGCAGAGTTGGCTTCTCGCACGCCCACCGCTCCTCGTACACGGAGGTTTGACGGATGCTCGGATCAGGGATTTCCCGCCGTCGCAGACTCGCCGGCGTCACCGTCGCTCTCGGCGCCCTCGCCGCCGGTACCGCCGCTCAGGCCGCCCAGGCCGAACCGGCCGCCCGGACCGTCCAGGCGGCACCGGCCGCCGCCGCGGCGGCCACTCATCGTGTGCTGTTCGACAACGCCCACGCCGAGACGGCCGGGAACGCCGACTGGATCATCAGCACCAGCCAGCCCGATCCGCTGGGACAGAACCCCTCCCCCACCTCCGACACCTCCTGGACCGGTGCCCTCTCCTCCTGGGGCGTGGCCCTCCAGAGGACCGGCAGCTACAGCCTCAAGACGCTGCCGTCCAGCGGCTCGATCACCTACGGCACGACGAGCGCCACGGACCTGAAGAACTTCGACAGCTTCGTCCTGCCCGAGCCGAACGTTCTGCTGACCTCGGCCGAGAAGACCGCGGTGATGAAGTTCGTGCAGAACGGCGGCGGCCTCTTCCTGATCGCCGACCACACCGGCGCCGACCGCAACAACGACGGCGAGGACGCCGTCGAGATCATCAACGACCTGATGAGCAACAACAGCGTCGACAGCACCAACCCGTTCGGCTTCACCGTCGACACCCTCACCGTCGGCTCCGACCACCCCTCCGCGATCAACGACAGCTCCAACCCGGTGCTGCGCGGCTCGTTCGGTACGGTCACCAAGAGCCTCATCGCCAGTGGCACCACCGCCACCCTCAGGCCCTCCGACAATTCCAGCGTCAAGGGCCTCCTCTACCGGACGGGCTACTCGGGCAACACCGGCGCCTTCTTCGCCACCAGCACCTTCGGCAGCGGCCGTGTCGCCTTCTGGGGCGACAGCTCCCCCATCGACGACGGCACCGGCCAGTCGGGCAACACCCTGTACGACGGCTGGCGCGACTCCGGCGCCACCAATGCCGCGCTCGCCCTCAACGCCACCGAGTGGCTGTCCTCGGGGACCGGCAGCGGTGGCGGGGACGGCGGCGGTGGTGGCGGCGGTGGCGGCGGCACCTGCACCGCCGCCCAGCTGTTCGCCAACTCCGGCTTCGAGTCCGGCAGTTCGTCCTGGACGACGTCCAGCGGTGTCATCACCAACAGCACCGGCCAGGCCGCCCGTACCGGCTCGTACAAGGCATGGCTCGGCGGTTACGGCACGGCCCGCACGGACACGCTCGCCCAGTCCGTGACCATCCCGTCCGGCTGCGCCGCGACGCTGAGCTTCTATCTCCACATCGACACCGCCGAGACCGGCAGCACCGCCTACGACACCCTCAAGGCGCAGGTGCTCAACAGCTCCGGCACGGTTCTCTCCACCCTGGCCACCTACTCCAACACCAACGCCGCCACCGGCTACACCCGGCGCAGCTTCGACCTGAGCGCCTATGCCGGCCAGACCGTGACGGTCAAGTTCACCGGTGTCGAGGGATCCAAGCTCCAGACCTCCTTCGTCATCGACGACACCGCGCTCAACGTGAGCTGAACCAAACCGGCCCGGCCCTTCGGAGGGATGCCCCTTCGGAGGGATGCCCCTTCGGGGCGGACGCCGGCCGCCGCCCGGTCCCGACAGTGAACGCCGGACGCCCACGCCGGCGTCAGGGACCGGGCGGCTCGGCACGGGCGGCTCCATGACGACCGATGGCACACTGGTGACCGCCGGTTGTCCGAAGGAGCCCGTTGTGCCGATCATCCGCAGTCTCCAGCGTGCGGTGAGCCGCGCCTACCGCCGGAAAGTGGATCTGAGCCACCCGGCCCGCTCCCCGCTGGGCAGCACCGTGGTCAACTGTGTGATCTACGAGGACGGCGCGCGCCTGCCCGACACCGGCCCGGTGGACGAGGCCCTGCGGCAGGTCCGTAAATCCGGCCGGGGCTTCGTGTGGATGGGGCTGCACGAACCCTCCCGGACGGAGTTCGCCTGGATCGCCGAGCTGTTCGGACTGCATCCGCTGGCCGTGGAGGACACGGTGCTCGCGCATCAGCGGCCCAAGGTGCAGCGGTACGACGAGACGCTGTTCGCCGTCTTCAAGACCTGCCACTACGTCGAGCACGAGGAACTCACGGCCACCAGCGAGGTGGTGGACACCGGCGAGCTGGTGATCTTCACCGGTCCCGACTTCGTGATCACGGTCAGACACGGCGGGCACGGTTCGCTCGGCCCGCTCCGCGAGTCCCTGGAGGCCGCCCCCGAGCAGCTGGCCAAGGGCCCCGCCGCCGTACTGCACGCCATAGCCGACCAGGTGGTCGACGACTACCTCGCCGTCGCGGACGCCGTACGGACCGACATCGACGCCGCCGAGGCCCAGGTCTTCAGCGAGCACTCCAGCCGCAGCGACGCGGGCCGTATCTATCAGCTCAAACGCGAGCTGCTGGAGCTCAAGCGGGCGGTGGCACCGCTGGACCGGCCGCTCCACGCGCTGGCCACCGAGCCCCTGCCGCCGGTCGGCCAGGACATCCAGCCGTACTTCCGCGATGTCGCCGACCATCTGGCCAGGGTCACCGAGCAGATCGCGTCCTTCGACGCCCTGCTCGACTCGATCCTCCAGGCCCATCTCGCCCAGGTGACCGTCGCCCAGAACGAGGACATGCGCAAGATCACGGCATGGGCGGCGGTCGTCGCCGTACCGACGATGGTCTGCGCCGTGTACGGCATGAACTTCGACCACATGCCGGAACTGCGCTGGACGTACGGCTACTTCCTCGTCCTGGGAGTCATCGCCACCGCCTGCCTCCTGCTCCACCGCGGCTTCCGCCGCAACGGCTGGCTCTGACGCCACTCCTGTCGCACGGTTGCAGGGCCTGATTCCCGCCTAATTCCCGCCCGACGGCCGGCCCTCGGGAGCGGTGGCACGGGCACGCAGACCCGGCACGCTGATCAGGGTGGCCGCCAGGGCCGCGATCAGTGGTACGGCCAGGGCGGCCCGGTAGCCGTCGAGCTGCGCCGCCGGGGACGAGCCGTCGGTCGCCGCGATGTCGACCGCGGCCACCGAGGAGAGCCCCAGCGCCGCTCCGAACTGGAAGGACGTGTACAGCAGACCGCCCGCGACGCCCTGTTCCTCCTCTTCCATGCCCTCGGTGGCGACGATGGTGAGCGGACCGTACGCGAGGGAGAAGGCCAGACCGAGGACGATCAGGCCGGGGAACATGGCCGCGTACGTCCAGTCCGCCTGGACCGGCAGGAACAGGGCGTACGCCAGCGAGGCCAGGACCAGACCGCCGAAGATGACCCGGGCGTTGCCGAACCGCTCGACCAGCCGGGGGGTCAGCGTCGGGGAGAGCACGGCGTCGACCCCGATCACCATCAGCGCGAAACTGGTCTGGAGCGTCGACCAGTCGCGCAGCTCCTGGAGATACAGGACGACGATGAACTGGAAGCCGAAGAACCCGGCGGCGAACAGCAGTCCTGCGATGTTGGAGCGGACGAGCGCGGCGTTGCGGAAGATCCCGAGACGCACCAGCGGCGAGGGCGATGTCCGCTCGACGGCGATGAACGCAATGACCAGCAGCAGGCCGGCCGCGACCGTGCCGGCCGTCCGGATCGCCGCCACATGCGGGGCGCGCTCCACGGCGAACACCAGCAGCAGGATGGCGCCCGTCACGGTGATCGCGCCGCCCACGTCGACGGGCCGGCCGTCGCGGTCCGGGCGGGCCGCCCCCGGGAGCAGGGCGAGCGCGGCGACCAGGATCAGGAAGGAGAGGATCACCGGGGCGAAGAACACCCAGCGCCAGTCGACCGCGGCCAGCAGGCCGCCGACGACCAGACCGACGGAGAAACCCCCGGCGGCGGTACCGGAGTAGACGAGCAGGGCCTTGTTGCGCTCGGGCCCTTCCTCGAAGCTCGTGGTGATGATCGACAGACCGGCCGGAGTCATGAAGGCCGCCGCGACACCGGTGACGAACCGGGCCACGATGAGCATCCAGCCCTCGGTGGCGAAACCGCCGAGGCCGGAGAAGAGCAGAAAGACGACCAGCCAGAACAGGAACATCCGACGGCGTCCGAACAGGTCGGCGGCCCGGCCGCCGAGCAGCATGAAGCCGCCGTAGCCGAGCACGTAGGCGCTCATGACCCACTGGAGCGTGCCCGTGGACATACCGAGATCCTCACGGATCGACGGCAGGGCCACATTGAGCATGGCCACGTCGATGCCCTCCAGGAAGATCGCGCCGCACAGCACGAACAGCACGCCCCAGGCGCGTCCGCTCATACGGTCGCCACGGCTGCCCGACGGGGATTTCACGGTGGACACAGATGTCTCCTCGAACGCACAGGAAGGGTGAGAGGGATTCCGCCCGCGCTCGGGGCGCGCGTCGGTGGTTACGCGGAAGCCTGCCGGTTCCGACTTGTAACTACGGGAATCCTCGGGCAGGCTGACGGGCCATGGAAGAAGGCACTTCAAAGTCACCGACGCACTGCGCGGATACCGACGGGGACTACGACATCCTTCAGTGGGACACGCGCGAAGGCTGCGAGGTACGGCAGATCCTCGACCGCGTCGCGGACAAGTGGTCGCTGCTGGTCATCGCGCTCCTGGAGCGCCGGACCCTGCGCTTCACGGAACTGCGCAACAGGATCGAGGGCATCAGCCAGCGCATGCTGACGGTGACCCTGCGTCAGCTCGAACGGGACGGGCTCGTCCGGCGGACCGTCCACCCCGTCGTTCCGCCGCGTGTCGATTACGAGCTCACTCCTCTCGGAGCGACGCTCCACGCCACCATCCAGGCCCTGGTGACCTGGACGGAGGAGCATCAGCACGAGATCGCGCTCGCTCGCACCGCGTACGACCGCCGGCTGGACCACGGCACAGAGGCTTCCTGAGCCTCGCGGGCCGGCTCCGTTCGCGGGCGGGCCCCACAAACGCACGAGTGCCGGCCGTGGCACGGCCGGCACTCGTCTCGGTGGCGCGGGGATCGGTCGCCCGGTCGGTCAGGTACGCGGGGCCGCGATGAGGGCCGTGGTCTCCATGGGGAGTTCCGCGATGCGCTCGACGTCGAAGCCCGCCCGGTCGAGAAGCGTCCGGAACTGGTCGACGGAGCGGTGCCTGCCGCCGTTGGTCATCAGCAGATGGAGATCCCACAGGGCGGGCAGCACCGTGGAGTCCTTGTCGGTCACGGTGCGGTCGAGTACGAGAAGCCGGGAGTCGGGACCGGCCATGGCGTGCCGGCAGTGGCGGAAGGCCTCCACGACGGCGTCGTCGGACCACCCCGCGAGGACCCGGCAGAAGAGATAGACATCGCCGTCCAGGGGCACGGCCTTGAACATGTCGCCCGCGTGGAGTTCGACACGGTCGAGGCCGACGGTGCCGGAGAGGTAGTCGCGGGCGATGGGTATCACATGCTCGCGGTCGACGAGCGCGCCACGGGCGTCGGGAGCGGCCTCGAGGATGACGGAGAGCAGATGGCCGTTGCCGCCGCCGCAGTCCACGACGGTCTTGCCGCCGGAGAAGTCGAAGATCTCCGGTACGTAGTCGAAGAAGAGATTGCCGGCCTTCATGGTGCGCTGGAACCGGACGGCCAGGTCGTCGTGGCTGTCGAGATACGAGTAGAGCGGGTTGCCGAAGGCGAGTTCGAAGCCCGCGGTCAGGGTGGTGAAACACTCCACCGCGTTGCCCCAGGCCGTGTAGAACTCCTCACCGTAGAGGAGACACATGTCGCGCAGCGTCCCCGGCCGGTCCAGGAGCGCCGTGGCCACCGGTGTGTTCCGGTAGCCCGTCTCGTGATCCCCTTCGAACACGCCCATCGCCACCAGGAGGCGCATCAGACGGCGGATGCCCTCCTCCTCGGCGCCGGTGGCCTCGGCGAGTTCGCCGCTGGTGGTGCGGCCGGCTTCGATGTGATCGGGCAGTCCGAGCTTCGCGGCGGTGTGGACGGCCTGTGCCCGCCAGCCCCCGGTGATCAGCTCGACTACTTCTTGGGCCGCCTTCAGATCGGCTTTCACTGCGAACTCTCCAGGATGTCGGGGAGGATCACTGCGGTCGTGTTGTCCATCGGGTCCCGGATTCGTCGGGCCCCGGCCTCAGGTGGGAATGCCGCCCCGCCGGATCACCGGAATCTCTATGCCCAGCGCGCGGAGCTGGTTGTACGGATTCATGAATTCCCGGTTCTGGACGATCTTGCCGTCGTCGAGCAGGAACGAGTGAATGAAGTGGTTCTTGTAGTGGCCGGGCGGATATCCGGGAAAGAGAATCGCGCCCTCTCCGTCGCACTCGACCCAGAACCGGTTCGGATCCTGTGTCTCGAAGATCTCGACGTTGTACCAGACCCAGTCGGGAAAGCATTCCAGGGACCATGCGCCGTGGGCCTTCAGCTTGTCGAGGCCGCGGGAGACGATCGGTTCCTCGGTGTCGGCGGTGTACAGACCGCCGCTGCCCTCCTCGGTGAACAGGAGATAGCGGCTCAGCCGTCCCTCGCCCTTCCTGCTCATATAGTCCTCGACCACGGCCCGGTTACGGCGCCGCAGTTCCGCTTCGTCGTCGGACGCCGGTTCGTTGACGGTGACTTCAGTCATTGCCGGACCTCACAGGGGACGATGGAAGGAAGGGCCAGGAATTCACTGGCCGGTCCGGAGCACCTTATCCAGGCCATCGGGTGTCCAACCGGCGATTTCCGCCCGTTGGACAGGGGCGCGAACTCCCCCGACCGTCCCGCACTTGGACGTCAGTGAATTCTTGCAGGCTGCCTCACCGGCCCAGTATTTTGCGGGAATGCATGATTACGTAGTGGCCGATGTCTTCACCGACGAACCCCTCTCCGGAAATCCGCTGGCCGTCTTCCTCGACGCCTCCAACTTTTCCACCGCGCAGATGCAGCGCCTGGCCCGCGAGCTGAATCTGTCGGAGACGACATTCGTCCTTCCGCCGCAGGACGGCGGAGACGTGCGGGTCCGTATCTTCACTCCGGTGAACGAGCTGCCGTTCGCCGGCCATCCGGCGCTGGGCACCGCGATCGTGCTGGGCACGGCCACCCGGCAGGACCGGCTGCTGATGGAAACCGCCGTGACCACCGTGCCGTTCGAATTCGACCGGGGCCCGGACGGCGGGATCCGCTCGGCCTGCATGCGCCAGCCGATCCCGACCTGGGAGCCCTACGCGGAGGCCGACGAGCTGCTCGCCGCGCTCGGTGTGAAGTCCTCCGTACTGCCGGTGGAGGTCTACCGCAACGGGCCGCGCCATGTGTTCGTCGGACTGGACAGTGTGGAGGCGCTGTCCGAGGTGGAACCCGATCTGCGGGCGCTGGCCAGGCATCTCGACATGGCGGCCAACTGCTTCGCGGGATCCGGGAGCAACTGGCGGACACGGATGTTCTCGCCCGCCTACGGTGTCGCCGAGGACGCGGCGACGGGATCGGCCGCCGGGCCGCTCGCGATACATCTGGCGCGGCACGGACTGATCCCGTACGGGCGCCGGATCGAGATCTGCCAGGGCGTCGAGATGGGCCGACCCTCCACGATGCTCGCCACCGCCGACGGTGCGGGTCAGCGGGTGGACATGGTGGAGGTGGCGGGCTCCGCGGTGATCGTGGCCCGGGGGACCTTCCACATGTGAGGACCGTCGTGGTCCGAGGACGGTCCGGTCCGCGGCGCGCTCGGGCGCCGCGGACCGGACGTCCCGGTTCACGATCAGGGCCCCACGGATCCGGCCTCACCGCTGATGCCGCGCGGGCCCGGCCCCCGCGGGCCCGGCCGCGGGGACCCGGCGCCGCGGAGCCGGCCGCGCGGATCAGCTCTCGTAGACCAGTCCGAGGCCGGACAGCGCCGCTCTCTCGTACTCGCCCTCCACCGTGGCCTCGATCTCGAACCGCACCCGCTCGGTGGGCGGATAGCCGATCAGCCGGGCGGCGAGGTGCGGTGGCAGCGGCTGCTCGCCGGCCTCCGCAGACTCCCACAGCATCACCGCTCCCCAGCGGTTCCCCGGCCGGTCGGAGATCCAGAACTTCAGCCGCAGGCCCTTGACCGAGGTCCACGGCGGCACTCCGTCGCTCCGCAGATACTCCCGCAGCGAGTCGATGGTCTGCTCGGACCCGGTCAGATCCCACCACGCGATGGTGACGTTCACGCGCGGAGCACCTCTTCCATATGAGTGGCCCAGATGTGCCGCCCGTCGCGGGTGAGCACCGATTCCGCGTGGAACTGCATCGAGGTGAAACGAGGTCCGCGCAGCGCGTGCACCTCACCGCTGCCCGGGTCCCGGCTGACCTCGACCGGGCCGATGCCCGGGCGGTGGATCTCGTCCGTGTCGCAGCGGGCGGCGAAGGTGTTGTAGAACCCGGCGAGCACACGCGTGCCGAACAGGTCGATCTCACGCCGGGTGCCCTGGCGGCAGTCGTCGCAGGGCGTCACCTCCAGACCGAGGCGCCTGCTGAGCACCTGATGGCTGAGACAGACGGCGAGGAACGGCAGGCGCCGCTCCAGCAGGGTGCCGATCGCCGTGTGGAGATGGGCGATCCGGGGATCGCCGCCGTCGTTGGGATCGCCCGGTCCCGGGCCCATGACGACCAGGTCGTGCTCGTCGAGGGAGTACTCCTCGTCGAAGCGGCGCACCGTCACCTCCGTTCCCAGCGAGCGGAGCTGATGGCCGATCATCGCGGTAAAGGTGTCCTCGGCGTCGACGACCAGTACGCGGCGGCCTGCCAGCGCCGGCACGGGCCGCTCCCGTGCCGCCGGGGCCGCCGCGCCGGCCCGGCCCGCCGCGTCCGCCGCGTCCGCCGGGCCCGCCGCGTCCGCCGGATCGTCGGCGAGCCAGAACCGGGCGAGGTCCTCGTTGCGGCTCGCCAGGGCCGACCGTACGGCGGGATGGTCGCCGAGGCGGCCCCGCCGGTCGCCCTCCAGCGCGGAGAGCAGCCCCGCCGCCTTCGCCCTGGTCTCGGCGGCCTCGGAGACGGGATCGGAGTGCCGTACGAGCGTGGCGCCCACACCGATCTCCACCCGGCCCGCGCGGTCGATGTCCGCGGTACGGATCAGAATGGCGGAGTCCAGGGACCGGGAACCGCCCTCCCGGCCGATCAGAGCCATGACACCGCTGTAGTAGCCGCGGCCCCCTGGTTCGTACCGGCTGATGACCCGGCAGGCGCTCTCCAGCGGGCTCCCCGTCACCGTCGGCGCGAAGAGCGTCTCGCGCAGGATCTCCTGCGGTGCCCGGTGGGAGCGGCCCTCGATGAGGTACTCGGTGTGCGCGAGCCGCGCCATCTCCTTCAGCCTCGGTCCCACGACGCGTCCGCCGGAGTCGCAGACGCGGGCCATCATCTTCAGCTCCTCGTCCAGCACCATGTACAGCTCGTCGCTCTCCTTCTCGTCGGAGAGGAACTCCAGCACGTCGGAGAGCACCGGTCCGCCCGCGGGATAGCGGTAGGTGCCGCTGACCGGGTTCATCACCGCCGTGCCCGCGCGCAGGCTGATGTGCCGCTCCGGGGTGGCCCCCACGAAGGTACGGGTACCGGTGTGCACGATGAACGTCCAGTACGCCCCCGACTCGCGGGCGCACAGCCGCCGGAAGAACGCGAGCGCGTGGGCCGGGTCGTATCCCTCGATATCGGCGACGAACGACCGTTTGATCACGAAGTTCGCGCCCGCGCCCGTGCCGATCTCGTCGGCGACGACCCTGCGGACGATCTCCGCGTACTCCTCGTCGGCGATGTCGAAGCCGCTGTTCGCCAGGGTGATCGGGACTTCGGGGATACGGGCCAGTACCTCGGGCAGTGGCAGGACGGCCTGTTCCGTCACCCGCAGCGCGAGGAGCGGGGCGCCGTCGTCGACGCAGGCGAAGCCGCGTTCGGCGATCTGCCGGAAAGGGATGATCACCAGGACGTCCTGGCCCTGTCCATGGGATTCGTCGGGTACGGGGATCCCGGCGAGGGTGGCCGGCTCCGAGAGTTCGCCGAGCAGTACGTCCAGCCGGTCCCGGCCGGTCGTCTCCGGCCGGTGCAGCAGCGCGAAGGGCGGCGGCCGGTCGGCCAGCACCCGGGTCAGCGGATCGCCGTCGCCGGTCATGCCAGGACCTGTCCCTGCGTGACCACCATGGCGCAGCGCTGCGCCGCGTACTCCAGCGTCATACGGTGGTGGCGCAGGGAGAAGTCGCCCATGGCGTCCGCCACCAGAAACGGCTGGATGTCATGGGTGAACGCCTCCACCGCGCTCGCCAGTACGCCGACATGTCCGTACACACCGCAGATGACGAGCTGGTCGCGTTCCTGTGCCCGCATCCAGTCGAGCAGATCGGAGCGGTGGAACGCGCTGTAGCGCCATTTGGTCAGGCGCCGTTCGTCCGGGCGGGGCTCCAGCGGCTCCACCACTTCCCGGTCGGCGGGGTCGGTACGCATCCCCGGGCCCCAGAAGTCCTTGAGCAGACCGCGCTGTTCGTCGGTCATGCCTCCGGGCTGCGCCGTGTACGCCACCGGTACGCCCGACTCACGGGCGCGGCCGAGCAGTTCCGCGGTGTTGCCGATGAGCCGGTCGCGTGGGCTGTCGGGGATCGGTCTCAGGAAGTACCGCTGCATGTCATGGACGAGCAGTACGGCGCGCCGCGGATCGGCGGTCCAGTCCGCGGAGTTGGCGGGGAGATCGGCGGCACCGGGTAACACGTAGGGCGTGATGGGGGGAATACCGGGCATGAGTGGCTCTCTCCTCGAGGAAGGCTTGAGTACCGGCCGGGGAACGGGAACGTCATGGTGCCCGGACAGGGCCTAGGCGGAGTGGGGGGCGTTGCGGGCCAGTTGCTCGGCGACGACCCGCCAGCCCTTGGCGTACTCCATGGCCGCGTTGGCGATGGCCCGCCGGCGGTGGGCGGGGACGCTGTTCGCGAGGGTCGCCCATTTCTCGCTGCTCATGGCGTGGGCTTCCATCAGACGCAGCAGGGTGCGTCCGTTCTCGCTGTAGCGCAGCGAGGGATCCGTGCGAAGCCGCTGGACCTCGGTGGAGCGGTCCGTGAGCTCCTGCTCCGGTCCGGGGTCTCTACGCGCGTCAGCCGAGACGGAAATCGAGGTGGAGGTCGGATCCGGGAGTACGGGCGGGGGCTGGAGCGTGGGCGGCGGTGGGAGCGTGGATGGGAGCGGCAGGGACAGCGGGGGCGGCTCGGCCGTCCACCGGCCTTCGCCGGGCTCCCGTTCGGCCGGATCCTCCTGACGCAGCAGTCTGGCGCGGACCGAGCGTGCCGTCTCCGGTGAGATCCCCACCGCCCTGGCTATCTGCCGGAGGGACAGCTCCGGGTTGCGCAGGATCAGTTCGGAGGCGAGCCGGCGCTTCTCCACGGCGTCGGTGGGCCGCACCCGCCCGTCCTTGCCGATCCTGCTGTCCGGCCGGCGTGTCGTCTCGGCGGGGTGTCTGCGGCGTACCTCGGCGACCGTCTTGGCGGACAGTCCGGTGACGGAGGCAGTTAATCGGTCCGACCACTGGGGGTGCGAGGCGATGACGCGCGCGGCGGCCGCCTTGCGGTCGGCGACGGAGAGCGGCAGTCCGCCCGCCAGATTCGCCTGTACCGCGAGGACGAACGCCTCGACCTCGTCGCCCTCGAACATCCGGGCCGTGATGAACTCCTGCTTGCGCAGCTCGGCCGCGCGCACCCGGTGCAGACCGTCGACCACACGCATGGTCGCGCGGTGCACGACAATCGGCGGGAATTCACCCAGAGCACAGGCCAGCATTCTGACATGGTCCGGATTCTCGCCCGCGGTCCGTGGCGTGTCGGCAATCACCAATGACCCGATGAGCACCTTGACCACCGGTCCCAGCAGTTTCCGCCGGCGTCCCGGAATCGCACCCCTGCGTTCATAGGAAAGGCCGCTCTCCCTTCCGGGAGGACCGGCCGTTGAATTCTTCACCATTAACACCCCAACCATCGCAAGGAAATGAGATAAACCTCCGATGAAGATCCGCCGCAACACTAGGGAATGAATGTCAGGAACGTCAATGTCACAAAAGTCGCAGACGGTGCACGACATCGTGCACGCATCGGGACACGCGACGGAACCGGTGCGCCGCAAGCCTCCGCGACCTGCGGGCGGCCGTGCCACGTCTATGGTTCGGTGGAAATTTCGCTCCGGTTCGACAGAAATCCATCCCCGTACGGATGCCCGGACGGCCCGCAAGAGACATAACGGCAAAGATTTCGGCAATGAATGGTCACGTATTCCGGTACGGCGCCGGCCCTTTCGGCACCGGACAGCGGCCCGCGACCGTCCCGGGGGAT
>NZ_MAUD01000152.1 GCF_001700515.1 Streptomyces lushanensis | reverse complement strand
CTCCGTACCGAAGGCGCCCGGCCCCGGGCGCCTTCGGTACGGAGGACAGCGCGACGGCAAGGGCACGTCGGGGACCGGCGTACGGCAGGGCGGCTGCGCCGGCCAGCACGCTGAACGCCATGGTCCGCTCCGTGTACGTGGCGGTGACGTCCTGCCGTGCGGGGCCCGGCCGTTCCACCACGATCGGCTCGGCCGCCGCGTGGTCGGGATCGCGCACCAGGCGCTCCTCCGCCCCGGCCCACGCCCTGCGGTGCGCGTCGGCCTCCCGCCACTGGGCCACGCGCTGGACCACGTCCAGTGCGAGCCCCTCGCCCCGGGTGGCCACGCCCTGCGCCAGCGCGCTGAGCACGGGCAGCAGCGACTCGGCCTGTTCCTGACCGGTCAGCCCTTTCGTGGTCCACTTCCGCAGCCGCGGGTGAAGCTGTACGGCCGTGGCGAGCGCGCCGACCTCGGCCGGCAACTGCGTCCACGGGGACAAGCTCGTCACGGCGGTGAGCAGCAGTCCCATGGCGTCGGCGGCCAGGGCGGGGAGCGACTGCCGCCGGTGCGCCGCCTCGGACGGGTGGTGCGGCTCGGGGCTCCACTCGTCGAAGTCGTCCGGCTCGGCCGTCGAGGCAGCCGCGTGCTCCTCGGCGTGCGCGACGAGCCGGATCAGTTCGTGCTCGGGCGGTGGCGGTGAGGCCAGCGCCACGACCACCCGCTCGGAGGGCGCGTTCACCCGTGCCCACCGCACGCCCGGATGCTCCTCAAGGGCGCGCTCGACACACCGGGCCACCCACGTCCCCCGCGGCCCGTGCACCCCCCGGACCTCGATATGGCAACGGTCCCCCCGCGACCACACGTCCCGCCGCTCCGGTCCGACCAGCGCGCCGACCGCGATCGCCGTACCGCGTACGCAGGCGGCCACCGCGCCCGCCACACCACCGGCCATCACCGCCGGCGAGGGAAACGTCGGCAGGCGCACCTCCGACAGCAATGACATCGGCACCAACCTCCCGTACTTCCGTGCTGGAACCCGCTTCGCCCCGAACCCGCCTCATCGTGCCCCGGTCATCACCCGCACGCTCGCCGGGCGGGCCATACGGCTCAGGCCCGGCCCAGGCCCGGCTCGGGGCGGGCTCGGACTCCGGGTGAGCCCCGGCTCGGGTCGGGCTCCGGCTCGCGTGCCCTTGGTCCCTACGAGTAGACTTTTTTCTTATAAGGTGTAAATGCGCCCATTCCCATCGAAGTGTGGATGTGAGAATCGTGACCACGCCCACCGCAACGGAGAAGCGCACGCGCACGGGGACCACGAAGGCCTCGCGCTCCGCCGCGAGAACGAAGAAGTCCGCGAAGCCGGCGGACAGGTCGTCCGCGAAGCCGGCAGGCAGGTCGCCTGCCGTGTCGCAGAAGAACCGCAAGGGCAAGACGGGCGTGAAGAGCCACGGCCGGCGCACCTTCACCGTCACCGTCCCGGCTCTGCCGTCCTTGCCCTCCATGGAGCAGGTCACCAACGACGCGGCCAGAGCGGCCAAGGCCCCCGTGACGGTGGCCCGTGAAGTGCTGCCCGCCAAGGGCGGGTTGCCGCTCTATCTGGGCCTCGGCGCCATGGGCGCCGTCGGCGTCCTCGAATGGCCCGTCGCGGTGGGCATCGGCATCGGATACGCCGTCCTCCGCAACAAGAACGGTCCCCTGAGCCCGCCCGCCTCCTCGAACTGACCGCCGCCGAACCGACCGCCGCCCGCGGGGTTTGCGTCCCGTGGCGGCGGGGCATGGCGGAATCCTCCGTTGTCCTTGTGCCGTGGCCGCAGCAGGATGACCTTCATGGGGAACCTGGGGGAGCTGTCGCCGTACGACGCCCGAGACGCAGCCGGCTTCGTCGAGTCGATGCAGCGGCTCAAGGAGCGTTCGGGGCTGACGTATCGCCAGTTGGAGGAGCGGGCCGCGCGAAGCGGTGACGTGCTGGCGCGGAGCACGCTGGCCGACATCCTGCGCCGGACGAGTCTGCCGCGAGCCGATGTACTGGCCGCTTTCGTCCGCGCCTGCGGGGACGGGCATCGGGTCGACGCCTGGCTGGAGGCCAGGGAGCGGATCGCCGCGGGTATCGCCCCGCCCGCCACGGCGCCGGCCCCCGAGCCCGGTGCCCCGGCCGTGGCCGAGCCCGAGGCGCGGCAGCCGACCGGAGCGTCCGCGGTCCCGCGGCCACGCCGGACGACGGGCCGCACGGTGGCGCTCGCGACCTCGCTCATGGTCGTGCCGCTCGCCCTGGTCGCCTGGGCGCTGCTCCCCGACGATTCCGGTGACCGGGGCGCGCTCGCCGCCCCGGCCGCCGCCTCCCGCACTCCCGCCGACGGCTGGGTCACCATTCGTCCCGCCCGTACGCCCGAGCTCTGTCTGACCGACGGACGCGACCGCGACGGCGCGTACGCGAGCGCCGTCGCCGTCCAACTCCCCTGTGCCCAGGCCACCGTGCCGCGCACCTACCTGGAACCGGTCGGCGAAGGCCGCTACCGCGTCCAGTGGCATCATCCTCAGGAGGGAAGAGGGTGTCTGACGGTCATGAGCTCCGGTCCGGCACGGGGCATGCTGGAGCCCTGGAACGACTGCGCGCGGGCCACCCTGTTCCTGCTGCGGCCCACCGCCGCCGCCGGCAGCAGCTCAGGGAGTTTCCTCCTTCGTCCCGCGAACAGCAGCCGCTGCATCGGCATCGCGGACGACGACACCGCCGAGGGAGCCGAGGCGACCGAGGAACGGTGTACCGGCGCCGCCGACCAGCGGTTCCTCGTCCGAGCGGGCTGACCGCCCCTCACCACGGCCGGACCGGAGACCAGAACGCGCGGGCACCCGGTGTCCGACCGGGTGCCCGCGCGTCGGGGCCGTACCGCACAGCGGCCACGGCCGGACCGTCCAGCCCTAGAGAACGACGATGCCCTCGCCGCCGACCGCGTCGGGCACAGGAGTGGTGCCGATCCTGGTGAGGGAGCCGTCGTCGTTGACGCGGAAGCCGTCGACGGCGCCGACGCCTCCCGTCTGTACGTACAGGTAGTGGTTGTCGGGTGTGACGGCGCTGTCGACGGTGCCCGTACCGGTGGGGGTGTTGCCGAGCGGAGCGAGGTGGGCTCCACGGGTCTGCCGGAAGCCGGAGACGGTGCTGCTGCCGGCGTTGGAGACGTAGAAGCGGTTGCCGGCGCGGACGACCCAGCAGCTGGCCTGCTGGCCGGTGAGGATGTCGTCGAGCAGTGTGACGTCGCTGTCGTTCTCGATACGGAAGGTCAGGACGGCGTTGGGGCCCGCGTCCGCGACCACGAGGCGGCCCCGCCGGTCGAAGGCCAGACCGAAGGGGGCCGAGCCGGCCTTGCTGCTGACGACGGGCCGGGGCGAGGGCGCGCCGGAGTGGTCGAGAGGGAAGACCGCGATGCTGTTGCCGCCCATCTTGGTGCTCACGACGAGCCGCGATCCGTCGGGGGTGAAGATGATCTGCCCGGGGGTGTGGAGGAACTCCGGTGCGGTGGAGGTGTTCAGACGCAGCTCGCGGTGCCACGCCGGGACACGGTGGAGACCCTTCGCGGTGAGCCGGTAGCCCTGGATCGATCCGCCGTCGCGTGCGTTGAGGACGTACACCCGGTCCTCGTGCACGGTGACGCTGACGGGGAACGTACCGCCGGAGGAGATGACCTGCCGGCGGTGGAGCCGGTCGCCGTCGACGGAGAACACGGTGACCGAGTCGCTGCCGGCGTTGACGGCGTACAGCAGGTTGTGGCGCGCGTCGTAGGTGAGGGATCCCTGGGAGGCGAGATGGTCGACGACCGAGCCGCCGAGGATCCCGCCCTTGCCGTCGGTGGCGTACACGCCTCGCTTGTGGAGGGAGCCGTCCGCGGCGCGGTGGTAGGCGACGATCTTGTTGCCGCTGGTGGCGTCGGTCTGGACGAAGACCCGGCCCTGGTGTTCCCCGGAGTGCCGGTCCGAATCGGCGGAAGCGGGAGCCGCGAAGGCGGCCATGGCCACGGCCACGGCTGCCGCGGCGGCGATCCTGGTGGTGCGGACGAACGTGTCTGCGCGCTTCATCGTTCCCCTTCGGGCGGATGTGGGTTCGCGTGATGGGCGCCTGCCCCGGCGATCCGGCCGGGGGCCGCGTCCGTCGTCATGATCATGCAAGCCGAACCCGTGGCACCGGACCGACCGGGACCGTTCCCTCGGTGGAGTGAGCGGCGTGGCACCGGACGGACGCACGCGCAAGGCGCGCGTCCGACCCGCCCGACCGAGCGTGCTCAGGGCCTCCGCCGCTCCCCGGCCCGGCCGGCGAACCGCCGGTGTCGCGACACGCCGCAGGCCGTGTCCGGTCAGCCGGCCAGGGCCGTCCCCAGCTGTTCCCGGTACGCGCGGGCCGTGACCATCAGCGCGTCGAGCGCGTCCCGGGTCCGCACGAGGTCGGCGATATGGGCGGAGAGCCGGTCGCGCTCCTGTGCCATCCGCTCCAGCGCGGAGTCGGAGTGCTCCTCGCTGGGCGCGTCGACGCACGGCAGCAGTTCGGCGATGGTGCGGCTGGACAGGCCGGCGGCGTACAACCGCTGGATGAACGCGACCCGTTCGACCTCGCCGTCCGTGTAGTGCCGCTGCCCGCTGGGACTGCGGGTGCTGGTGAGCAGGCCCTGCTCCTCGTAGTAGCGCACGGACCTGACGCTGACTCCGGCCCGTGACGCGAGCTCCCCGATCCGCACAAGGTCCTCCCGGCTGTGTCCTGCGCCACAGCGCTTGCCTCTGACATCAATGTGAGGTTTTAGCGTAGCTGCTGCGCCCGAGGTCCGGGCGCGGCGGACCGCGAAGGAGTCCTGACGTGACGACCCTTTTCTCCAGCTACCGGCTCGGCGGCCTGACACTGCCCAACCGGGTGGTCATGGCCCCGATGACCCGGGCCCGGGCCGCCGCCGGCGGTCTGGCCACGCCGTCGATGGCGGCCTACTACGCCCAGCGGGCCACGGCCGGGCTGATCGTGAGCGAGGGGGTGCAGCCGAGCGTGATCGGGCAGTCCAACCCGGGTACGCCGGGGCTGCACACCGACGAGCAGGTCGCCGCGTGGCGTCCCGTGACCGCCGCCGTCCACGCCAACGGCGGACGGATCTTCGCCCAGATCATGCACGGCGGCCGGGTCTCGCATCCCGACACCACCGGTGTACGGCCGGTCGGGCCCTCGGCCGTCCCCGCCGTCGGCGACGTGTTCACCCCGGCCGGACCCCGGCCCGCCCCGACGCCGCGCGCCCTGGACACCTCCGAAGTACCCGAGCAGGCACGGTCGTACGCCCTGGCCGGCCGCCGCGCCGTCGACGCGGGCTTCGACGGCGTGGAGCTGCACGGCGCCAACGGCTATCTGATCTCCCAGTTCCTCTCGTCGAACGCCAATCTGCGTACGGACCGCTACGGGGGCCCGGTCGCCAACCGGATCCGGTTCGCCGTCGAGGCCGTCGCCGCCACCGCCGAGGCCGTCGGCGGGGCCAGGACCGGCGTCCGGCTCTCCCCGGGCGGCACCTTCTGGGGAGTCGAGGACACCGGTGTCCGCGAGCTCTACACCGCGCTGCTGACCGAGCTCGCCGGCCTCGGACTGGCCTACGTGCACCTCGAAGCCACCGCCGACGAAGAGACACTGGTCGCCCTGCGCCGGGCGTGGCCGGGCACCCTCGTCATGAACCCGGTGCTTCCGATGGGACCGAAGCAGACCGGCCGCGACGACGCGGACCACTGGCTCGCCCTGGGGGCCGACCTGATCAGTTTCGGCCGCGCCTTCATCGCCAACCCCGACCTGGTCGAGCGGCTGCGCGGCGGACTCCCGATCGCTCCCGTCGACGAGGCCACGTACTACCGGGGCGGCGACGCGGGCTATCTGACCTACTCGGCCCACCAGTACACGGTCTGACGCACACCGGCCGACCCCGTTCGGTGCCGGTGGGGGCGGACATCGGACGCAAGGACAGCCGCCGGGTCCGAAACATGATTCACCGTGGCGTGTCAGCATCAAGGCCCTGAAGTGGGGCACATGGCAAGAATTCGGCCAGTTGTCCGACTCCGGCGCGAGTGACCGTACGCGTGGTGCACGATGGGTGACGCTCTGATACGGAGCCGTAGCCTCACCCTCAAGGAGATTCGGTGGCTGACCCTCGTCCGTCCCAGGCTCAAGGTCGAGTCCGGTACCTGCGTGACGAAGCGGCTCCTCTGGCGCAACGCATGGTTCTGGGGGGACACCTGCGCAGATACCGCAAGGGGCGCGGCATATCCCTCAAGGACGCCGGCCGGCACATCGGGGCCTCGGAGTCCAAGATCAGCCGACTGGAGACGGGACAGCACGAGTTCAAGGCCGGGGACATCGGCCGTCTGCTGGACGTGTACGGGGTCGTCCCCGCGCAACAGCGGTACCTGATGGGACTCCTCGAACACGCCAACAAGCGTCCTTGGTGGCAGGACTGGTCGGATGTCGCGACGAAGCAGTTGCAGGCGTTCGTCAGCTTCGAGGAGATGGCGCAGCGGATCCGTACGTACGAGCCGACACAACTGCCGGGTCTGCTGCAGACGGAGGAGTACGCGCGCGCCGTGATCGAAGCGGGGGAGGAGGTGTCGTCCCCCCACGAGGTCGAGCGGCTCGTGGGCCTGCGACTGCAACGCCGTAAGCGGTTCGAGGACGAACCGACCACCGGCAAGAGGCTGATCGCCGTGATCGACGAGGTGACGCTCATGCGGCCCTTCGGCAACAAGGGGGTCATGCAGAGGCAGCTCGACCACTTGATCACGCTGACGGAGCATCCCCGCCACACCATGCGTATCGCGGAGCTCAGGAGGCCCAATCTGCCGGTGATGCTCGGCATGACCGTCATCTTCGACTTCGAGAACCGGCTTCTCCCCGACATCGTCTACACCGAGCAATTCGACGGCGCCTTCATCCTTCAGGAGGAGAAGCAGGTGGACGGGCGGATCAAGGCCTTCGACCGTCTCCAGAACGCGTCGCTGAGCCACCAGCGTTCCGCCCAGCGTCTGCGTGACCTGAGAGAGAAGCTGTAGGACCGGTCGCCGGAATCCGGCCGGACCGGGGAGCGCCCCCGTGCGGGGCGTTCCCGCCGGGCCCGATGTCCCGGGCGTGCCGGGCCTTCGCGCCGGGCGTTTGGCGCCGGGCCGGGCCGTGCTCACGAAGATCGACCGGACTGGGGCCTGGCCACCCCACCCGCCGGCGGCGGGCCGAGCCCCCTTCACACACCGGCGGCGCCCGTTCCGCCCCATGCGTCCGGGCGGGCGCCGCCGGTCGGGCGCTATGGCTTCCGTGCCACTCCGGCGTACAGGGACACCTGGGCATCGGTCACCAGACTCGGCCCGCTGGCGGGCTCCGGGCGCCAGCGGTGCGCCACCACCAGCCCCGGGTCCGTCAGCGTCAGCCCGTCGAAGAAGCGCAGCACCTCGTCCCGGCCGCGCACCTGTGTGGCGGTGCCGGCACTGCGGTAGACATCCACGATTCCCGCCCATGCCACCGGGTCGAAGTCGGGAGTGCAGTGCGAAAGACTCAGATAGGAACCCGGCGCCAGGCGGCCGAGCAGCGTCCGCACGGTGCCGTACGGATCACGGTCGTCCGGGACGAAGTGCAGCAGGGCATGCAGGCTCAGACCGACCGGACGCTCCAGGTCCAGGCATCGGGACTCCTCCACCGCCGCCAGCACCGAGGCGGGGTCGGTCACATCCCCTTCGACATAGGCGGTCGCCCCCTGCGGTGAGCTGTTCAGGAGTTCGTCCGCGTAGACAAGCACGATCGGGTCGTTGTCCACATAGACCACCCGCGCGTCCGGCGCCGCCTCCTGGGCCACTTCGTGCAGATTGGGAGCGGTCGGAATGCCGGTCCCGATGTCGATGAACTGGCGGATCCCGCACCGCCCGGCCAGATGGCGCACCGACCGGTGCATGAAGGCGCGGTTCACCCGCGCGACCGTGCCTATGCCGGGAAAGTGACGGGTGACTTCCTCCGCCGCCTCCCGGTCGACCGCGTAGTTGGTCTTCCCGCCCAGGTAGTAGTCGTACATCCTGGCGCTGTGGGGCCGGTCCTGCCGTAACTCCGCGCCCCCTCCGGCTATTTCCGGGTGCTCGGTCCTGTCGTCTGCCACGCCGTCCCCTTCCACGCGCGTCCCATCCGCGTGACCCGGCCGCTGCCACGAGTCGGATGCGACGGATGCACTTGCATCACGGTCACTGAGTACCCGTCAGAACCGGCGTGTGTCCACCCCTGGGCCCTGCCGGACAGGACCCCGTGCTCAAGGCGAGGTGATGCACACCCGACAGGCGTGCATCACCCCTTGTCCGCCGGAACCGGCGTGGCCGGGCTCCGCGTCGGCCGTTGTGCGAACTACAGGCGCCCGAGGGCCACGGCCGCGATGAACGCCTCGGCACTGCCCCGCACGAACCCCAGGACCGGCCCGTCCGGGGCCTTGGAGTCACGGAAGGCGACGGTCTCGGGACCACGGTCGGCCACTTCGACACAGGCACCGTTGTGGTTGCTGTACGAACTCTTGCGCCAGGCCGTCACCGGGACGGCCGGCCGCTCAGCACGTCCCTTCGCGACACCTGGGATCGTTCCGGATTCCCCCGTCATCATCAGCTCCTCTGCGACAGTCGCCAATACCCCGTCGGCCCCGGATGCAATTGCATCGTGGCCATCTCCATGATGACCCGTGAGGACCGTCGCCGAACCTGTACGAAGCACCTTTCTCCTCGCGGCAGATGCAGCAGGCGTGCAAGTGCGCGCCGGGAGGCTTTCTCTTCAATAACTTCACGCGGGCGCGTTCATGGGAGCGCACTCAGCGCGAAAAGCATCCGAGGTGTATTTGTCGGACAATCACATGAGCAGTTTCGATGGCGATCTCACCTGCGAAAACAACGGAGGTTGTTGCGATTTTCAGCAACGGCCGGGCGGACGGCTGCCGTTCGCGCCGTGGGCTCGTCCATGGAGAAGCCGGTGCTCTCACGGCTCCACCGCGCGTCCGGCTCCCGCGCGGCGGGGGAAAACGCTCCAGGGCCGGTGGCAGCGAGTGGCACGGCGACCTACTCTCAGTGCCCGCCGACCGATCCGGTCGGCTCAGCCGCAGAGCCCTGGCCCCTCAGGTTGCAGCCCGGTGCCAGGGCCCTGCGTCTCTACGACAGAAGGAGTCGCAATGGCGACATCCCCCGGCCGCCGAGGCGGCAAACGCAAACGCCGCCCCGGCGGCGAGGCTAGCAGCCGTACCCGAAACACCACCTGGGGCGCCTGCGCCGTCAACGCGCTCATGACGGTCCATGTCTGCGGTGCCGCGCCTTACCAGGGCCCGCAGACACCCCCGGACCCGGTGACCGTCCTGACGGCCGCCGCCCTGTCCGCCCTCACCATCTGGCTCAGTACCCGTGGAGCGCCGAACGGCGGGTGACCAACGGTCGGGAGCCGCCGAGGCGCGGCTCCCGACCGCCACCACCGCCTCGCGCGTCGCCCGCGCGAGGCGGCAGCGCCGAACGACCGGACACGCGGCAACGGGCACCGCCCCGTCGCCGTGTGTCCGGCATCGAGCCTCCGAGCCTCCGAGGAAGGACATCTCGCACATGCGCGTCCCGTTCCGTTCCGACCACGGCAACGAGCCACTCCCCCAGGACAGCACCACGGCCGGCCGGGCACCCGCGCCGGCCACCGCCGACCGCACCGACCCCACCGAAGACGGCGGTTCCTCGCTCCGCACCGCCCACCACCGCCCGGCCAGATGCCAACTGGGTTCCGTCCTGGCCCATGTGCGGCGTTTCTCGCATGTCCCCGTCGAGGAACTCGCGGTCAGCACCGGCCTCTCGCTGTCCCAGATGTCCCGCGTCCTGGCCGGCGAGCAATTCCCCAACTGGCCCGTCACCGAACGCATAGCGCGTGCCTGCGGAGCCGATCCGCTGGTCCTGCGCAAGGTGTGGGAGGACGAGAAGAGCCGCCAGGAGCACTCCGCCGCCGGATGAGCACCGCCGGGTGCCCGCGCGGTCCACCAAGAGATGCCCGGCCCCCAACCGGGCGCCGCGACCGGCGCGGTGACCGACGCCATGGCCGGCGTCGGTCACGGCGCCCAAGGGGTTCCGTTGCGCTCCTTAATGAAAACGATTATCGTCTTACCGATCGCTTCGACCGGCCGAGGTCAAGCGCACATCCACCCTTGGGGGGACATCTGTGTCTGCTCTTCAGCGATTTGTGACGGTTTCAGGTACCGCTTTCGCCGCGCTCGCGATGGCAGGGCTCGGCACGGCCACCGCCGCCGCTCCGGTCGTCCTGTCGTCCGGTCATGTCGACGTCCTGGACGCCGAGTTCGACGGCGCGGCCTTCGATCTGCATGTGCACGACGAATCGGTGACGCCCGACGCCGAGTACGCGCCCGCCGACGTGCGGCTCGACGTGTCCGCCGCCGCCAAGACGGTCAGACCGTC
Source organism: Streptomyces lushanensis (assembly GCF_001700515.1). Classification (GTDB taxonomy): domain Bacteria; phylum Actinomycetota; class Actinomycetes; order Streptomycetales; family Streptomycetaceae; genus Streptomyces; species Streptomyces lushanensis. The sequence continues at coordinate 8,227 of NZ_MAUD01000152.1, read as the reverse complement.
GGGCGCCGCGTACAACTTCCTCGGCGCCGCGGGCTCCACCGTGTGGATCCTGCCGCAGGACCAGGCCGCCGCCGCGGCCAAGGGCGTGCTGTGGCCCGGCATCTCCACCGAGCACCTGACCGCGGGCGTGTTCACCAACAACCGGGTGACGTTCACACTCACCGGCGCCGAGTACGACGCGGCGGGCGACGGCGTCTACGAGGACACCACCGCCGATGTCAGTGTCTACGGTGTGTCCGGCTCCGCGGTGACCAAGTTCCACGACGGGGGCGACGGCCTCACCGCGTCCGACGCCCGGTCGTTCCAGACCGGCGCCCACAACCACTACAACTGGGCCTTCGAGGCGGCCGGCACCTACCGGCTCACCTTCCGGGTCAGCGGCACCACCCTCGGCGGTGCCACGCCGTCCGCCACGGCGTCGTACGTCTTCTCCGTCAAGCCGTGACGATCATTCCCAGGACGAACGGGCCGCTGCGAGCCGGGACCGCGGTCGCGGTCGCGGCGGCCCTGTTCGCCGGGGCGTTCGCCGCGGTGACCGGAGGGAGCGCCGCGGCGGGCGCCGCCCCGCTCGCCGTCGTGCTGGACGAGGGCGAGATCGACTTCGCACCGAGGATCGTCGACGGCATGGCCCGGCTGGGGATCGCCGACCGCACCGGCGGTGCGGGCGGGTCCGTGGTGTGGCGGGAGCCCTCCACCGTGGTCCTGCACGCCAAGCCGGAGACGGAGTACGCGATCGACGGCGCGATGATCGAGCCCGTGGCGATGTTCGAGGAGACTCCGGGGTATCCGGTCTGGCTCCTCAACGGCGTCGGCTCCGACGACCGCTTCGACCTCGACCCCGGCTGGAGCACGGCCGAACTCCCCACCGGGCGGGCCGAATCGGCCGAAGTGCGGCTGGCGGAGGTCAAGGGTCCCGGCGACTTCGCCCTGTTCTCGTGGGACTGGGCGAACGGCGCCGAGGCCGAACCGCTGCTCGTGGAACGGCTGCCCGAGTACTCGTCGTTCACCCTCCCCGACTCCGACCGCTTCACGCCCATGTGGGGCTTCACGGCGGAGGGGGTTTACCGGCTGACCTTCGAGATCTCCGTCGGCACCGGCGGCGGTGCACACGGCGTCGACAGGGAGACCGTCTCCGTCGTGGTCGGTGACGACATCGATCCCGGACAGGTGCTGCCCGGTGACGGATCCACGCCGGCACCCACACCGACACCGGCGTCCACGCCCTCCGGGTCCGGCCCGGGTCCCGATCCGACCGTGTCACCGGCACCGGCGCTCCCGAAGGGGCACGTCATCGCCGACGGGCACATCGACCTCGCGACCCGGCTGGTCGGCGGCGGCCTGCGGTTCCAGATCAAGGACGGCGCGTACGAGACCCTGGTGTGGCGCGAGCCGGAGAGTGTTGTCATCCATGTGAAAGCGCGGGCCAAGCGGAGGATAGGCGCGGGCTACGAGTTCCTGGGGACGGTCGGCGACCCGGTGTGGTGGCTGCCCGACCAGCAGGCGCCGGGACTGGTCTGGCCGGGCTGGGGCTCGACGGAGCTGGACCCGGCGGACTTCCGCGGAGATCTGACGTACGAGCTGACGGCGGTGCGCGGGCCGGGGCGACTGGCCGTGTTCCAGAACAGCGGCCTCGGCGGGCTCACCCATGTGCTCGACAGCGGCGACGGGCTGCCGGACAGCTTCTCCTTCGCCGCCCACACCCACGCGCACCCGGTATGGGCGTTCACCGAGGAGGGCGTCTACCGGGCGACCTTCACCATGAGCGGCACCCTCGCGAACGGTACGAGGGCCGGCGACAGCGGGACGGTGGCGTTCGCGGTGGGTGACATCGATCCGGCGGCGGTCGTGCCCGGGGACGGGAGCGGAAACGGCGGCGAGGGCCGTCCCACGCCCTCGCCCTCCGGGACACTCCCGGACTCTCCCGCGCCCGCGCCGCCCGGCCCGGCGGGCGATTCGGGCGGGTCCGGCCGTCCGCCGGACGGTCCGCCGGTTTCCGGTTCCGACGGCGGACCGGCCACCGGGTCCGGCGGTGGATCGGGCCCGGACGGTCCGTCCGGCGGTGGTGCGTCCCCGCGGGGCGGGCTCGCCGCGACGGGAGCCGGTGTGCTGGTGCCCCTCGCTGGAGCCGTCGTCGGTGTGGTGGCGGGAGGCATCGCCTTCCTCGTGGCGCGCCGACGCCACCGTACGCGTGTCCCGGAAGCGGGAACCGGCACGGTCTGACACCTGCCCCTGTGGCGGGGGCGCCGGCGGGATCCGGCCGGCGCCCCCGCCACAGGGCACACACCACCCCATGTGCACACCCCCTCACATCCAGGAAAGGGAGGAGCCCGATGCGGGCCCCACTCCGCATGTCCGCCGCGCTGGTCGCGGCGTCCGCACTGCTGACCGCGTGCAGCGGGCGCCCACAACCGGGCGCTTCCGACAGTGCGTTGACCGTCTCGGCGACCACCGCGATCATCGCGGACCTGGTCGGCCGGGTCGGCGGCGACCGGGTCGACGTGACGTCGATCGTGCCGCACCACGGCGATCCTCATTCGTACGAGCCGAGCCCGGGTGACGCGGTCGGGGTGGCACGGGCCGATCTCGTGTTCAGCAACGGACTGCTGCTCGAAGAGCCCGGCATCATGAAGATGGTCCACACCGACACCCGCGAGGGCACTCCGAAAATCGCGATCAGCGAGACGCTGGAGGAGTACGGCGGCTCGGTGATCAGGCTCAAGGAGGACCTCGGGCTCGACGTGCTCTGGCTGGGCTGGGCGGTGGAGGGTGAGGTCGCGGGCGAAGCTTCCCAGGTGCGCACCACCGCCGTCGGTATGACCGGGCCCGGTGATCTGCACGTCTATCTGACCGACACGCTCGGCCACCCCAGGAGCTATGTCGACTCCACCGACGGCTTCGACGCCAGGGACTCCTTCACACTGCCGCCCGAGGCCCATACGCATGTCAACTGGTCGTTCAGCAGGCCCGGAACGTACCGGCTGACGGTCGAGGGCCGGACCGAGACGCTCGACGGGAGGACCGCGGGGATCGGCCGCGGCACGGTGACGTTCCAGGTCGGCGGCCCGTCGGCCGCTGCGGGTTCACCGGCGCCAACCGGCGCGTCCGGCGGCCGGACGGTTCTCGACGGCGGGCACGCCGATGTCGCGCTCAACGCGGCGGAGCGGCAGGTGTATGTGCGCGTCGACGACCCGAAGACCGGGAAGCGGACCCGTCACCGGGCCGACGAGGTGGTGATGTCCGTACCGGACCGGGCCAGGGCGCGGGTGCCGAAGGAGGACGCCTTCCGCTTCCTCGGAAGGCCGGGCGCCGAGGTGTGGGTGCTGCCGCAGGCCGTGCTGGGCAAGCATGTGCACGGCGACCTGGACCCGCACGCCTGGGAGGACGTGGCCAACGCCGAGGCATACGTACGGCGTATCGAGACCGAGCTGATCAAGGCCGACCCCGAAGGACGCCGGGTCTACGAGGCCAACGCGGCACGGTACTTGAGGCAGCTCGGCGAACTGGACCAGGAGGTCGCCCGACAGCTCGCGGCCATCCCGGCGGACCGCCGCGAGCTGATCACCACGCATGACGCCTTCGGCTATCTCGCGAAGGCCTACGGCATGGAGGTCGTGGGCTTCGTCGTGCCGGTCCCCAGCCAGGAGCCGAGCGCGGCCGAGGTGCGCGCGCTCGGCGACACCATCCGCGAGAAGCGGGTCCCGGCCGTCTTCCTGGAGCCGAATCTCGCGGCCCGCGCCGATGTGCTGCGCCGGGTCGCCCAGGACGAGGGCGTACGGGTCTGCACCCTCTACGGCGACTCGTTCGACGACAAGATCCACGACTACATGTCGATGATGCGGCACAACGCGCGCGAGCTCGTCCGGTGCCTGGGAAGGACTGCCTGATGACGACCGGTGGACGGAACAAGCGGGGTGCGCGGGGCGTACGCGCGGGCGCGGCGGTGGCCGCCGCCTCGATGGCCGTCGCCGCCGCGGTGATACCGGGAGGCGGAGTCACCGCCCGGGCGGCCACCGGCGCCGCGGAAGCCGCGACGGCGGTTCCGCGGGCGCGGATCACCCTCGGGGAGCGGGGGCTCGGACTGGGACGCGGCGGGCTGGTCACGGTCGACGGCACCCACCGCACCGCGGTGCCGGACGATCCGGCGTACGCGTTCCTCGGTACACCGGGCACACCGGTCTGGGAGATCGCGGACGCGCCCTGGGACACCACGGAAATCGCGCCGGGCGGCGTACGGGACGACAGTGTGCGCTGGTCACTCGCCGCCGTGGACGGGCCCGGCACGGTCGCCGTGTACGAGACGGCGGGCGAGCGGCCTCTGGTCCGGTTCGACAGCGCGGACGGCCTGCCCGACGGCTACGCCCTGCCTGCCGGTGCGAGCGGTGAGACCCGGTGGGCCTTCGACACGGCCGGGACATACACACTGACCTTCACCGCGACCGGGCGCGACCGGGACGACCTGGCGCTCACGGCGTCCGTACGGTACGAGGTACGGGTCGGGGACGCCGCGGCACACGCGTCCGCGATGCCGCCGTCCGTGCCGTCAGCGGCCCCGACGGCGAGCCGTCCACCGGAAAGCCGTACCCGCGCGCCGGCTTCGGCGACGACACGGCTGCCGGAGGCACGGGGGTTCCAAGCACGGAGGTCGCAGGTACGGGCGTCGGAGGTACGGGTGGTCCGGGACGGCGCCGGCGGGAAGGCCGGTACCGCCGCGAAGGTGCTCGACAACGGGCACATCGATGTCGCGGCCCGGGTCGTCGACGGGAGGATGCAGATCCACATCAAGGACGGCACGGTGGCCGGGAAGACGGCCTGGCGGGAGCCGTCGTCGGTGGTCCTGCACGTCAGGTCCGCCGCGAAGAGGGAGATCCCGGACGGCGACGACTTCGCGTTCCTCGGCAGGCCGGGGGACCCGGTGTGGCTGCTCGACCAGGTCCAGCAGGAGGGACTGCTGTGGCCCGGCTGGTCCACGGAGAACATCGAGCCGGGCAGGACGAGGGGCGCCGTCAGGTTCACGCTGGCCAAGGCCGAGGGCCCCGGCTCCTTCGCGCTCTACAACTACGACGGGATGTCCGGCGCGACCATCCGTTTCCACAGCGGGGACGGCGTCCCCGACTCCTTCGACGTGCCGCCGAACACCCATGCGCACGGCGGCTGGGCCTTCGGCGGGGAGGGTGTGTACCGGCTGACCTTCACGATGTCGGGCACACTCGCGGACGGATCCCCGGTCAGCGACACGGAGACGGTCACATTCGTGGTGGGGGCCACCGACCCGGGCACGGTCCGGCCGGGCGGCGGCCCGGGGAATCCGGGTGACGCGTCGCCCGGTTCGCCGGGCGGCGGACGGTCGGGAGCGGACCCCGGCGGGGGCGGTGGGGCGTCCGCTGTCCATGACGGCGGAGGCGGCGACCGCAAGCAGGGGGCGATGGCGCATACCGGGGCGGACGGTTCCCTGCTGATCGGCGCGATCGCGGCCGGGCTCGCCGTGCTGGGCACGGGTGTCGTGGTCGTGACGCGGCGCGGCCGGCGGGAGACGGCATCATGACGGGCGACGCACTCGACATGTCCTCCCGCCCGCCCCGGGACGCCACCGCACCCGGGCTCGCGCCGGCGCTCGCACCCGCTCCCGCGCCGCTGACCGTCGACGCCGTCTCCGTACGGCTCGGCGGACGGCTCGCCGTGCGCGGGGCGGGGCTCGTGGTGCGCGAGGGCGAACTCGTCGGACTGCTCGGGCCGAACGGCGCCGGGAAGACGACCCTGCTACGGGCCGTCCTGGGCCTGCTGCCTCTGGCGTCCGGCACCGTCACGGCCCGGGCGCGTATCGGCTACGTGCCCCAGCGGCACGAGTTCGCCTGGGACTTCCCCGTCGATGTGGCGGGTGCCGTGCTGTCGGGACGTACCCGGCAGATCGGCTGGCTGCGGCGGGCCGGGGCCCGCGACCGGGCCGCGGTCGACGGGGCGCTGGAGCGTACGGGGCTGACCGCGCTGCGGAGGCGGCCCGTCGGCGAGTTGTCGGGCGGACAACGGCAGCGCGTCCTGGTGGCCCGCGCCCTGGCCACCGAGCCGGACGTGCTGCTGCTGGACGAGCCGTTCACCGGGGTCGACGTACCGACACAGGATGTCCTCGGCGTCCTCTTCGCGAGACTGGCACAGGAGGGGCGGGCGCTGCTGATGACCACCCACGATCTCGCCGCGGCGGCCCGCTCCTGCACCCGTGTGGTGCTGCTCAACCGGAGTGTGGTGGCCGAGGGCGGTCCCGAGCTGCTCTCGGACCCGGAGCAGATGCTGCGGGCCTTCGGGTTGGACCGGGCGATCGGCGCGGGCGCGCCACCGGAGGGCGGCTCCGGTTCGGGTTCCCTGCCGGCCAAGGAGGTGGCGCGGTGACGGAGTTCCTCCTTGAGCCGTGGGATCTTCCGTTCATGCAGCGGGCGTTCGCGGTCGCCGCGGCCGTCGGGCTGGTGTGCGGTGTCGTCGGCGTGTTCGTGGTGCTGCGCGGAATGGCGTTCATCGGTGACGCCGTGGCGCACTCCGCCTTCCCGGGGGTGGCGCTCGCCTACGCGTTCAACGGCAGTCTGGTGCTCGGCGGGGCAGCCGCCGGAATCACCACGGCCGTGCTCATCGCGGTCGTCTCGCAGAACCGGCGGCTGAAGGAGGACACCGTGATCGGCGTGTTCTTCGCGTTCGCCTTCGGGCTCGGCATCGTCCTCGTGTCGACACGGGACACCTGGACGACGGACCTGTCGTCGTTCCTCTTCGGACAGGTCCTGGCGGTGAGTCCGGGCGACGTGTGGACGGTGACCGGGACCGGTGCGGTGCTCGTCGCGCTGGTGCTGGTCCTGCGCAAGGAACTGGTCGCCGTCTCCCTGGACCGGGAGACGGCGCGGGCGGCGGGACTGCCCGTGCTGCGACTGGACCTGACGCTGTACATCGTCGTCACGGCGACGATCGTGTTGTCGCTGGAGGCCGTCGGCAACATCCTCGTGCTGGCCCTGCTCATCACCCCGGCCGCGACCGCGCGCATGCTGACGGAGCGGTTGTGGGCGATGACCCTTCTGGCGTCGGCGATCGGCTGTGCCGGGAGTGTGGCCGGGCTCTATGTGTCCTACGCCTATGACCTGGCGGCCGGAGGATCGGTCGTGGTCGTGCTGACAGGCGTGTTCGCGGTCGTATGGTGTCTGGCACCACGGCACGGCCCCCTCGCCAGAGCGCTGCGGCTGCGAAGAGGCGGTACGGCGGCGATCTCATCACCGGCGGCGTGACGCGGCCCGGCCTCGTCGGGCCGCGCCGCCCGGCTCTTCGCTCCGGCGTCGTCCCGGGGCTGTACGAGCAGGAATACCCGGCATCCGGTGACGGGTTGGGGCCGACATGACAGACACACTCTTCGATCCGCACGCGCTGCTCGCACAGAGCCGGCTCGGCGTGCTCGCGACGATCAAGTCCGACGGACGCCCCCAGCTCTCCCCCGTCATGCCGGCCTACGACCGGGCCGCCGGTGTCATCCGGGTGTCGACGACCGAGGGAACCGCCAAGCTCGCCAACCTGCGCCGGGACCCCCGGGCCACGCTGGAGGTGACCAGCCCGGACGGCCGGGCGTGGGCCACCGCCGAGGGCACGGCCACGCTCGTCGGACCGGGAACCGACCCGCACGGTCCCGAGGTCCAGGCACTGGTCGACTACTACCGCGGCGCCGCCGGTGAACACCCGGACTGGGACGAGTACCGGTCGGTCATGGTGTCCGACCTGAGAGTGCTGATGACGATGACGGTCGACAACGTGTACGGCACCCGACTCGGCTGACGGCCGGCTGACGGCCGGTGGACACGGGCGCCGGGACGGACGAGGAGAGGGAGGCCCTCAAGCACGAACGGGCCGCGCTCCGCGCCGTACGACGGACGTGCCGGCGCCCGCACGGCCGATAACAGTCGGTAGCGTCTCGATTCCGGAGAGTGCTCGATGTGCGCCGTTGACCGCCCCCGTCACCGACCGTGACAGTGCCTGTGTGATCGACGACACTCTGTCCCCCCTTCCCGCGAGGCCCGCCGCGGCCGGTCCGGAAACCCAGGAGAATCCACGCCGGGTGGCCGTGGCGAGCTTCATCGGCAACACCATCGAGCTCTACGACTTCTTCATCTACGGCATGGCGGCGGCGCTCGTTCTCGACGACGTCTTCTTCCCCAACCTGTCCCCCCTCAACGCCACGCTCGCGTCGTTCTCCACGTACGCGGTCGCC
>NZ_MAUD01000151.1 GCF_001700515.1 Streptomyces lushanensis | reverse complement strand
CCGCAGGCCCCGTCCCCGCGGCTCCCGTGGCCTCCGCCTCCGCCGCCTCCGCCGCCGGGGGAGCGGTGGCCGGCCGGGAACGTGCCCCGGCGTCGGAGCCCCCGCGTCGTACCACCAGCCTGAGTTCCGTCAGACCGGTCTCGTCGAAGAGCTCCCTGGTGTGGCGGGTGAGCCGCCCCCGGAAGGCTGCTCCGGCCTCCACCGGCACACCGTCGGGAAGCCCGAGGATTTCCAGGCGGTACCGCTGGGCGGTCTCGTTCCGCCCTGGTGTTCCGGACGCGGACGATGTCTCGCGCTGGTCCTTTCGCACACCCATGGCGACCTCCTCCGATGCCTGTGACCCACGCACGGCTACGACGAATACATGACGATGCGGTCGGAATCACCGAACCGGCGTTCCAGTTCCGGATCCAGATTCCGCGACTGCCAGGACTTCGTGTGCAGCGTGGTGCGGCCCTGCCGGATATTGCAGTCGACGACGGTCACCTCTCCGGCGTCCAGCTTCTTGCGCACCATTTCTCCCAGCGTGCCCGGGGCGCGGTGCGTTTCGAACCACATCTCGATCTCGTTCCACACGATGACCGCGACGGTCAGAATGCCCACCAGTACGGCGCCGAACTTCTCGGCGGCCGTCGGTTCGCGGCGGGGCTTGTGGACGATCAGGCCGATGATCACGGCAAGAATGGCGATGACAACGAGAACTTCCATGGTGTGTCCCCCTGTGCGTGAAAGACTCCGCGACCGGACCGCGTGAGCGGGCGGCCATGTGTGAGCGGGCGGTTATGTGTAGACGACGAGCTTGTCCTGGGCGTGGGCCTGGGACAGTTTCGAGTCGAGCTGCTTGGTGTTGATGCGCCGTACGTGTTCGAGCCGGTCGGTGGACTGGTCGAATATGCCCTGGAAGACGGCGTACTCGCCGTTCTTCAGCTCCTGTTTCAGGGTGAACGCGATATCGCTCTCGTCAACGGATTCCTGGACCTCCAGGAACCACTGGACGACAGCGAAGAAGGCCAGTACGACCACGGTCAGCACGATGTCGATGACCACACTCGCCAAAGCCATCAGAATCAGCTCCAGCACAACAGCCTCCTCATTCGAAGACGATGAGATCCTTGTCGCCGAACATGTCGTTCAGCTCCTCGTCGCAGTCCCGGGCCAGCACCGCGTAGCCCAGGGGCCTGTGGGTCGTACGGTCGGTCAGCGGTTCGCCGGACTCGTCCAGGAACAGCACCCGGAAGACCCAGGCACCGGTCCGCCGGCGCCGCAGCAGCGCGCCGCGCACCGGTGCCGGACCGGCGGGACGGTTGGCCGCGAGATAGCCGACGACCTCGCGGTAGGAGAGCACCCGGTCCGGTACGGCGTCCGAGAGCGCCCGCTCCAGCAGGCCGAGCCAGCGCCTGGCCCAGCCGGCCGGACCGCCCTCGGCCGCGTCGCCGGCGGATCCGGCAGGACCGGCAGAACTGGCAGCACCAGCAGGACCGTTGGATTCAACGGAACTCCTGGACCCAACGGGACCAGCGGAACCGCCAGGACCAGCGGAACCGCCAGGACCGGCAGGACCGGTGGATCCGGCGGATTCGGTGAATCCAGTGGATCCGGCACCAGTCACTGACGCTGCGTCAGTCACCGCCGTCGACTGGTCAGTTGGGACACTTCCCGGCGCCGGGGCATCGTCGCGGGGCCGCCCGTGCCGTTCCTCGGTCATCGGCGTTCCTCCTCGTGGGCGTGGTGGCGGATGGTGTGCCGTTCCCCGACCCCCCTCCTGGCCTGGGACGACGAGTCGATGGAACCCCCGTGCCGGATTCCGCCCAAAGAGCGGAAGCGATGCTTTTCTGATTCCGAACGGATGCCGGTTGTGCGCCCGATGCGCGGCTGAGTACCGTATGGGCGAGTCGGCGCGGGGGGCGACGGGTCCTCCCGGAGCGGCCGACGGGGGGACGACGTGGCTGTACGGCTCACTCTGATGGACCGTGCCGTTCTGGAGCGCGACGGTGTGGCGGTGCGGCTCGAACCCCGCTTCATGGCCGTCCTGATCCGGCTGGCACTGGACCTCGGCGGCAATGTGCGCGTCGACGACCTCAGCCGCGAGGTGCTGCTGCCCGGGGACGGGCCGCCGGTGAACGGGTTCGCCGCCAAGGACGAGGCCCGCCGGCGGCGGACACACGTCTACAAGTGTGTTTCCGCGCTGCGTACCGCGCTCGATCCTGACCGTCCCGGCGAGGCGTCCGTGCTGCTCCTCACCGACCCGGGGAAGAATCCCGGCTACCGGCTCGAACTGCCCGCCGACAGCGTGGACCTGATCGAGTTCGAGCGTCTTCTCGCCGACTCACGGGGAGCCCCGCCCGTACGCGAGGTGTCGCTGCTGCGGCGCGCGCTGGAGCTCTGGCGCGGCCGGCCGCTCGTCGATGTCGAGCACCACGAGTGGGCCCGGCGCCGAATACAGCGGGCCACCGCGGCCCACGACGAGGCGCGCCGCCGTCTTCTCGACCTCTACGAGACCTTCGGCCGGACGGATCCGGCGATCGAGACCGCCACCGCCCTGCTCGCCGACCATCCGCACGACACCGCCCTGCGGGACCGCCTGGCCCGTCTCTCCCTGCGGCGCACCACCGGCGTCGCCGACCTCCAGTACCGGACCGGCTCCCCGGAGTCCCTGATCAGCGTCCGGATCGGCGACCTCTTCGACCAGCACGACGCGCATCTGGTCATCGGGTTCAGCGACACCTTCGAGACCAACACCGCCGACGACCGCCTGGTCAGCCGGGCCAGTGTGCAGGGCCAACTGGTCCACCGGCTCTACGACGGCGACCATCAGCTTCTCGACCGCGAACTGCGCAGAGCACGGCGCGACGCGCCCCGGAAGGTCGAGGCCCGGGAGACCAAGCGCTACGGCAAACTCACCCGCCACCCGGTCGGCACGGTCGCGGTGCTCCAGCAGGGCGGACGCCGCCTCTTCGCGCTGGCCTACAGCCAGGTCGACGAGCGGGGCCTGTTCGCCCAGTCCAGCGTGCCCCTGCTGGAAACCGCCCTCGACCAGCTCTGGCACCACGTACGCACACACGCCCAGCACCGCCCGGTGGCCATGGCCGTGCTCGGCTCCGGCCTGGCCCGGATCAACGACCTGGACCGTGTGGGTCTCGTCCGGCTGACCGTACGGTCCTTCCTCGGACACAACGCCCACGGACGTCTCACCGACGAACTCCGCATCATGATCCTCCCCAAGGACGCGGCGGCCCTCGACATGAACCGCCTGGACGAGGCCGTACAGAAGACCCTCTCCGCCCAGGCCCTGTCGCCTTGATCCGTTCGACGCGTCCATGCCAGGCTCTTCGCACAAGCATTCTGTGAACGCGCCTGCGCGTACGGGGGGTTGGGATCGTGGCTGTCACGGTGCCGGAGTGGGCCGACATCCTGCTGGACCTGATCGGGGTGTCCTGGCCGAATGTGGACGAGGACGCGTACCGGGAGATGGCGGACGCCCTGCGGGAGTTCGCCGAGGATCTGGAGGACGACGGGCAGCTCACCCGGTCCGTGTGATCGTGGCCCTGGAACAGCGCCGGGAGGACGGGTCCTGTCCTGTCCGGTCCGACCGGGCAGGACCTGGTCGCGGAGGCCCCTTCGCCGGTCTCGCGGCTCGCTACGATCGTCGGCGTGTGCGCAGACATCATGGTCGCCGAGGACGATGTGAAGCAGGCCGAACTGGTGCGCCGTTATCTGGAGCACGAGGGGCACTCGGTCACGGTCGTCGGGGACGGACGTGCGGCTCTTGAGCAGGTCCGGCACAGGGAGCCCGACCTGCTCGTGCTCGATGTGATGATGCCCCGGGCCGACGGCCTCGACGTGGTGCGGATCCTGCGCGCCGAGAGCCGGGAGGTGCCGGTGCTGATGCTGACGGCCCGCAGTACCGAGGACGATCTGCTGCTCGGTCTGGATCTCGGCGCCGACGACTACATGACCAAGCCGTTCAGCCCGCGTGAGCTGATGGCCCGGGTACGGACGCTGCTGCGCCGCCACCGGCGTTCCGCCGGCCCCGCCGCCGTCCCCGGTCCCGGCTCCGCGCCCGCCGCCGTCGAGGACGAGGTGCTCTCGGTGGGCACGCTCAGGATCGATCCGGCCCGGCACGAGGTGTCGGTCGGGGGAACGCCGGTCGTGTGCACGCCCGGCGAGTTCCGTATCCTCGCCGCGATGGCGGCGGAACCGGACCGGGTCTTCACCAGACAGCGGCTCCTGGAGGAACTGCACGGCTTCGACAAGTACATCGGCGACCGCACCGTCGATGTGCACATCATGCATCTGCGCAAGAAGATCGAGCGCGCCCCGAGGCGGCCCGTCCGGCTGCTCAC
>NZ_MAUD01000150.1 GCF_001700515.1 Streptomyces lushanensis | reverse complement strand
TGCAGAGCGCTACCCGCGGCGGCGGCGCCGCGGGTAGCGCTCTGCAACAGGCACCTCAGGGTCCAGCCCGAGGGGCAGCTGTCAGCGTGACGAGGTGGGCTTCAGCCGCCGATGTACGCGCAGCGGGCAACGGCCGGCGGCGGCAGCCGGGCCGCCGTTGTCAAAAAGATCTTGTCAAGGCGGTGTAAACACCAGGCATGATGTGCTGATGGGACATCTTCCTGTCGACGTACGTGCTTCACTTCGGTTCTTCGCCTTCTACTTGGCGAATGGCACCATTGACGTCGATCTGCTCGAAGGTTTTGACTATCGACCCGCTCTCTTCGAGTTCGGATCGTCGTTGGAACAGGTCTTCGCGATCTACGGCAATGTGCTGGAAGTCGACGCAAACGGCAACGTCCTGAACGACGAGGACGCGCAGCACCGTGCCGCACAGTGGATTCGACGCTGTTGCGATCCGAGTTACCAGGTCGAGCCGCCGTTCCAGGCTTGGGAGACCGAACTCGGCGTTCCAGCACGTTGCGTCGTTCGTGGATCTCACGGTCGAAGGCCGCTGGCCGACCACCGCGGCTGCCGAGCCGGGCCCGCCCCGGGACCGGCCGAGCGCCGGGGCCGCGCGCCCGGCGCGGGACTGCGCACTGCACGACACACGAAGGGCCATGGGCGCGGCGGCTCCGTCCGTCCGCTTGTACGGTGGCTGACGTGATCGTTCGCACGAGCGAGACCCGGCGGTGGCTCGGCGGTCCGGCCGCGGCGGCGGTGTTCGCCATCGGTATGGCCGGTACGACCCTGCCCACGCCGCTGTACGGCCTCTACCGCGAGAAGCTCGGCTTTTCGGAGCTGGTGGTCACCGTGGTGTTCGCCGTCTACGCGGTCGGGGTGATCTCCGCGCTGCTGGTGGCGGGCGACTACTCCGACGAGGCGGGGCGTCGGCCGGTACTGCTGGCCGCCCTCGGACTCTCCGCGGCGAGCGCCCTCTGTTTCCTCTTCGAGGGCGGTCTGGCGCTGCTGCTTGTCGGCCGGCTGCTGTCGGGCCTCGCCGCCGGGCTGTTCAGCGGCACCGCCACCGCCGCGGTGCTGGAACTGGCCGCCCCCGGACATGAGGCCCGGGCGGCGTTCGTCGCCACCGCGGCCGGTATGGGCGGTCTGGGCTGCGGTCCGCTGCTGTCCGGGCTGCTCGCCCAGTACGCGCCTTGGCCGTTGCGGCTGACCTTCCTGGTGAATCTCGCACTGGTGGCTGTGGCGTGCGTGCTGACCTGGTTCCTGCGGGAGACCGTCCGGGATCCGGTGCGGTGGCCACGGCTCAGGCCGCGGGGTCTGTCGGTGCCGCCCGAGGCGCGCGGGGTGTTCGTACCGTCGGCTCTGGCGGCTTTCGTCGGCTTCGCGCTGCTGGGGCTGTTCCTGGCGGTGGCACCGGCCTTTCTGTCCCAGACGCTCGGCGAGCACAGTCTGGCCGTGTCGGGGGCGGTCGTCTTCTCGGTGTTCCTGGCGTCCACGGCCGGACAGGCGCTGCTCGGGAGGGTCGGCGTCCGCCGGGCGCTGCCGGGCGGCTGTCTCTTCCTGGTGCTCGGTCTTCTGCTGGTGGGCGCGTCCCTGGCCGCCGAGTCGCTGGCACTGCTCGTGCTGGGCGCGTTCTGCGGCGGCCTCGGCCATGGGCTGGCCTTCCGTGCGGGTCTGGCCGCGATCAGCGGGGCCGCGCCGCCCGCACACCGCGGCGGCACCATCTCGGCGTATTTCGTCGTGGCTTACCTGGGGATCTCCCTACCGGTGGTCGGCGTCGGGGCACTGACCCTCTGGCTGGGGCTGAAGAACGCGGGACTGGTCTTCACCGCATGCCTGGTGGTGCTGTCGGCCGGCATCGGACTCCGTGTCCAGCGCAAGCCGCTGCCCGAGAGCTGACGCCCGAGCCCTCCCGGACCCGGTGTGTACCCTCCTCGACCAGCGCGAGTTCCGCGTCCTGGGTCAGGTCGGCCACGAACGGTCGGCCACGAACACCTCGGCGTACCTGCCGACGCGCGCGGGATGTCGGTGGCGGGCGCCCCCAGCCGTGTCCCCTGTCCGGGCCACCAGGAGCAGGCCGTACCCACGGCCTGCCGGCCGTTGGGCGAACGCGGCGCCGATGCCACCCGGTGCTCCGATACGGACGGCACGAGGCGGCGGGCCCCGTCGCCTCCATCGGCGACGGCTCACGCGTCCGTGCTGCGGACGTTCCGCGCATCCGTGTTCTGCGCATCCGTGTAATCCAGCAGGTCCTGATATGTCTGCCGCTCGGGGCGGTAGAAGCGGTTGACGTCCCCCTCGGCGCCGATCGGCGATTCGGCGATGAGGCGCGAGAATGTCAGTGCCGCGGACAGGGGCCGGTGGTTGACGACAACCGCGTCGATCTTGCCCTCCGCGTTGCGGTGCATCGTCGCGGTGGCCTTGATCGGCCGCCCGGCCACGACCGCCGCGTACTCCTCCACGTGGTAGTCGCCGTGGTCAAAGCTGAACTCGTCCACCCGGTCGTGGTAGAACCCGATGACGACCCCGAGCTGTGCCAGCACGGCCTCACGCCCTCTGAGCACGCCGTTCATCGCCGCGCCTTCAAGGGTGACGTCCTCGGCCAGATTGTCCTTGAACGATGCCATCGCGAATCCCTCTCCCGCGCCCGTAGCAGACATAACCAAATACGTTGCGCTTATGTCACTCTACGACTTCGAGCCCCGCTCCGAACCCCCGGCCCACGCCACGGAGGTGAGCCGGGGCTCGTCAGCGCGCGAGGGCCGTGTCGAGGCGGGCGAGCAGTGTCCCCAGGCTTGCCTTCTGCTGCGGGTCGAGCGATCCGAAGAGCTGACGAAGGACGTGCGTTCCCGCCTGTTCCGCCGTCGCCAGCGTCGTGCGGCCTTTGTCCGTCAGGGACACGGTCTTGCGGCGGCGGTCTTCGGTGTCACCGGTCCGGGTGACCAGACCGACGCGTTCGAGTCCTTCGACGATCTGCGTGACCGAGCGCGGCGCCTGCCCGAGGGCATTCGCCAACTGTGCCTGGTGCAGCGCGCCGCGCGCGGCCAGTACTTGGAGGACCTTGGCGCGGGACAGCGAGAGGCCCGCGGTCGACCGCATCTGCCGGTCCACTTCTTCGCGGACACCGTAGGCGGTCGTGAGGAAGGCCAGTCCTACCTGCTCAGGGCCGTGGTCGGTGGTGATCGCTGCGTGCTCGCTCATGGTGTCGGGTATCCTCCCACAAGGAAATAGTGAGGCACCTCATCAATGGAGCAGTGATGGACCGGACGGACCGACCTGTTGCGGTGATCACCGGAGCCACCTCCGGGCTGGGCCGTGCCGCCGCCCTCGATCTGGCGGGCCGCGGCTACCGCGTCGGTGTGGTGGCCCGCTCCCGCGACAAGGCCGAGGCCCTCGTGAGTGAAATCGGGACGGTGGCCGGCGGAGTGCCGGTCGACATCTTCCACGCGGACCTGGGACTGGTCTCGCAGGCCCACCGGGTCGGGCAGGAGATCGCCGCGCACTATCCGCGGGTGGACGTCCTGATCAACAACGCCGGGCTGCACGCCTTCTCCCAGCGCACCACCGCCGAAGGTCTCGCGGAGATGACCGCGGTCAACTACCTGGGCCCGTTCGTGCTGACCCAGGCCCTGTCCGGCAGGCTCCTCGCCTCGGCGCCGGCGCGCGTCGTCAACGTCGCTTCCGAGGCGTCCCGGCAGGCCAGGACGATCGCACCGGCCGAGGACCTGCGGCACGTCGATCCGTACACCGGCCGGGAGTCGATGGCGCTGTACGGGCGGACCAAGCTGATGACGATCATGTGGACGCAGGAACTGGCCCGGCGGCTGGACGCCACGAAGGTCACCGTCAACTGCTGCGACCCCGGCTTCAACGCCACCGGTCTCGGACGTGATCTGCCCGGCTCCAAGGTCCTGCAGCGCCTGCTGAACACACTGCGCGTCGGTGACCCGCGCAAGGGCGCCGGCATCATCGTCCGACTGGCCGCCGATCCCGCGTTCGCACGTACCAGCGGAGGCTACTTCTCGGTGCGCGACGCCCGGCCGCTGGAGTGCCCCGAGCCCGGCCGGGACGCCGGTGTGCAGAAGGAGCTGTGGGAGGAGACCGTGGCGCTGCTGGCCGCCCGCGAGGCGGGCTGAGACCGGCGGATCCGTCTCAGGGATGACGCTGAACCAGTACCGGGGTACCGCCCCGGCCTCAAATTCCGTCTTGAGTAGCCCAATCCCGTCGCACCCGCCTCCTACCTTTCCTTCCGGTGGCTGTCGGGCCCGTTCATTCCGGTGCCTGTCAGACCCGCTTTCGCACATCCCCTTATCTCCTGGTGGGAGTACTTTTCATGGCCACCTTTCTCTACCGGCTCGGCCGGCTCGCCTTCCGGCGGCGCGGGCTGATGCTGCTGGCATGGACCGCGGTGCTTGTCGCCGCGGTCATCGGGGTCAGCAGCGTGTCCGGCAGTACGACGGACGACTTCACCCTTCCCGGCACCCAGTCGCAGCAGGCCATCGACCTGCTGGAGAGGGAGTTCCCCCAGGCGGCTGCCTCCGGTGCCACGGCCCGTGTGGTGATCGAGGCCTCGGACGGGCAGAAGCTGACGTCCGCCGCGCACAAGCCGCGGGTGGAGTCTCTGGTCGAGGAGCTGCGGACGGCCCCTCAGGTGGCGAACGTCGCGAATCCCTTCACCAGCGGACTGGTCAGTGCCTCGGGCAGCATCGCCTACGCCCAGGTCACCTACGCCGTTCCGCAGGCCGAGATCACCAGTGCCGCGTCCGACGCCCTGCACGAGATCGCCGAGCGGGGGGCGGACGCGGGTCTCGCGGTCAGCCTGGGCGGCAACGCGGTCCTGGGCGAGGAGGAGAGCAACGCCGCGGAACTGATCGGCCTGCTGATCGCCGCCTTCGTGCTGGTGATCACCTTCGGCTCCCTGGTCGCGGCCGGGCTGCCGCTGCTGTCCGCGGTCGTCGGTGTCGGCGTCGCGCTGTGCGCCGTCGGCGTCGCCTCGTCGTTCGTCGACATGGCCTCCAACGCGCAGACCCTGTCCCTGATGCTGGGCCTGGCGGTGGCGATCGACTACGCCCTGTTCATCGTCTCCCGCTACCGCAGCGAGCTGCGAGAGGGCCACGGGCCGGAGGAGGCCGCGGGGCGGGCGCTGGGAACGGCGGGTTCGGCGGTGGTGTTCGCCGGTCTGACGGTGATCATCGCACTGGCGGGTCTGTCCGTCATCGGCATCGCGATGCTCACCACCATGGGCTTGGCCGCGGCCTTCGCCATCACGGTCGCGGTCCTGGTGGCGCTGACGCTGCTGCCGGCTCTGCTGGGCTTCACCGGCACCCGCGTGGCGCGCGGACGTCTCACCACACGGCGAATGCGCGCCGCGCAGCACGGCCGGAGCACCACGACGGGCGTGCGCTGGGGCCGCTTCGTGACGCGCCACCCCTGGAAGATGCTCCTGTCCTCGGTCGTCGTCCTGGGTGTGCTGGCCGTACCGGCGCTGTCGCTGCGGCTGACTCTGCCGGACGACAGCATGGCCGCTCCGGGCAGCACACAGCGCGTGGCCTACGACACGCTCAGCAAGGGCTTCGGCCCGGGCTTCAACGGCCCGCTGACCGTCGTCGTCGACGCGCGGGCCGGCGACGACCCGAAGAGCGCGGCCGAGGACACAGCCACCATGCTGTCCCGGATCGACGACATCGCCATCATCCGGCCGGCGGTGTTCAACGAGGCCGGTGATGTCGCCCTCATCACGGCCGTTCCCGGCAGCTCACCCACCAGCCGGGCCACGGTGGATCTGGTCGCCGACATCCGTGACCGCGGCGCCGCTGTCGAGAAGGACAGCGGCGCACAGCTGATGGTGACCGGCGCGACCGCCGTCAACATCGACGTCTCCGCCAAGCTCGGCGCCGCCATGGTGCCTTACCTGGCCATCGTCGTCGGCCTCGCCCTGATCCTGTTGCTGCTGGTCTTCAGGTCGGTGCTGGTCCCGCTGAAGGCCGCCCTCGGCTTCCTGCTCAGCGTGGTCGCGACCCTCGGCGTCCTGGTCGCCGTCTTCCAGTGGGGCTGGCTGAAGGATCTCTTCGGTGTCGACGAGACCGCCCCCATCGTCAGCCTCCTGCCGATCCTGCTGATCGGTGTCGTCTTCGGCCTCGCCATGGACTACGAGGTCTTCCTCGTCTCCGGGATGCGCGAGGCGTACGTCCACGGCGCCACCCCCACCGAAGCGATCGTCACCGGCTTCCGGCACGGAGCCCGCGTGGTCACCGCCGCAGCCGTCATCATGATCTCGGTCTTCGCCGGATTCCTCCTCGATGACGTCGCTCTGGTCAAATCGATCGGCATGGGCCTGGCCACCGCTGTCCTCTTCGACGCTTTCGTCGTGCGCATGACGATCGTGCCGGCCGTGATGACCCTGCTCGGCGCCCGGGCCTGGGCCCTCCCGGCCTGGCTCGACCGCGCCCTGCCCAACGTGGACGTCGAGGGCGAGAAGCTCCGCCGGCTCCTGGACGCCCGGGGCCGGGACACCCCCGACCCCGCCCCCGCAGAGCGGGAACCGGCCGTATCCGCCCCATGAGCCAAGGGCGGTGACCGGAAAGGTTCACCTGCTCGCGGCGTTCGGCACGGCGCCTCGCGGCGTCGGCGGCTCGGCCGCGTTGCGGCTCGCGCGAGTACGTCCCGTACGAGCGCGATCCTCCGCCTCGCGACGCACCGCACCGGGCGCCGCGAGCCCCCGGCAAACCTTTCCGGCCACAGCGCCGGAGCCCCAGGTTCCCTTCCTCGGCCCTGCCCGCCGGCCCTGTCCCCTCAGGGCCGGCGGGCGGCCTGCCCCCGGACAGCGAAGGCCACTTGCTCATGACCGAGCCGATCGCCCCGGCGCCCGCACATCGGACCGCCGCCCACGTCTCCCTGCTGCCGCACTCGCTGACCAGCGACCCGGACCAGCGCGTCACCGTGTCGATCATCAGCGGGCTGGCCACGTGGCGGATGCTCGACCGGGACCACCCACAGCTGAGGCGATGGGCCATACCGGCGTTCTGCGTCGTCCTGGGCCTGCCTTCCCTGCTGAACCCGGCCAACCGCGCGCACATGCCGAGCGAGATCGTCCTGACCCTCGCCTACTCCGTGCCCCTGCTGTGGCGCGAACGCCGGCCCGGCCTGGTGTTCGCCCTGACGACCATCGCCTCGGTGCTGGCCCTGCCGCTGAACGTCCTCAACGGTGCCGACGCCGCCCGGATCGTCGCGCTCTACAACGTCGGCCGCTACGGCACCCGGCGCCAGCTCGCCCTCGCCTGCACGGTCACGGCCGCGCAACTCGTCGCGTGGACTTCGACGTTCTGGGGCAGCGGTCATCTGCAGCACGCCAAACGGCCGGAGATAATCACGCTGCTCGCCATGCTGGCGGTCACCGCCTGCGCGGGCATCGCGCTGACCGGGCGCCTCGCGAAGGCATACATCGTGGCCCTGGAGACGGAACGGGACCAGCAGACACGTCTGGCCGCCGCGCAGGAACGCACCCGGGTGTCCCGCGAGATGCACGACATCCTGGGCCACACCCTCGCCGTGATCGTCGGCCTTGCCGACGGGGCCGCGGCTCTGGCCAGGACCCGTTCAGAACGCTCCGCCGACACCCTCCACATCATCGCCGACAGCGGTCGCGAGGCGCTGGCCGAACTGCGCCGCCTGCTCCTCGTCATCGACGACCACGCCCCGGAGACCGATGACGCCCCGCTGGCCCCGCAGCCGACCCTGGAGGACCTCACCGCGCTGATGCACCGTGTGCGGGCCGCCGGTCCCACCGCCACCCTGCACACCGGCGGAGACCTCGCCGCGCTCAGCAAGGGAGTGCAGCTCACCGCCTACCGCATCGTCCAGGAGGCCCTCACCAACACCCTCAAGCACGCGGCGCCCGACACACGCGTCCGCGTGGACGTGAACACCGACGGCAGCGCCGTGAACGTCACCGTCGAGGACTCCGGCCCGCCGCGCCGCGCCGACACGGAACACCACGGCGGACAGGGCCTGGTCGGTATGCGCCAACGCGCCGCCCTCTACCAGGGCCACGTCAGCGCGGGCCCCACCCACTCGGGCGGCTGGCGCGTCCACACCGCCCTGAGCACCGCACCCGGTGCCCCCACCGTCACCATGGAGAACCACCGCACATGACCACCGTCCTCATCGTCGACGACCAGACCCTGCAGCGCCTCGGCTTTCGCATGCTGCTCGAAGCCCAGCCCGACATGTCCGTCGTGGGCGAAGCCGCCCACGGGCAGGACGCCGTCCGCATGACCGCCGAACTGCGCCCCGACGTCGTCCTGATGGACGTCCGCATGCCCGGCCTCAACGGCATCGAGGCCACCCGGCGCATCGCCGCGACCGGCGACCGCTCACGAGTCCTGGTCCTGACCACCTTCGACCTCGACGAATACGCCTACGAGGCCCTGCGCGCAGGCGCGGCGGGCTTCTTCCTCAAAGACGCACAACCCGAGGAACTCGTCGTCGGGATCAGGGCGGTGGCCGCCGGCGACTGCGTCACCTCACCGAGTCTCACCCGCAGGCTGATCGACGCCTTCACCGCCTCACGGCCCCACCACCGCCACGAAACACCCCATCTCAGCCGTGCGCGGCAGCGCCCACTGGCAGTGCTCACCGACCGGGAACGAGAAGTCCTCACCGCCGTCGCCACCGGCTCGTCCAACGCCGAGATCGCCGCTGAACTCCACCTCGCCGAATCCACGGTCAAATCCCACGTCAGCCGCATCCTCACCAAGATCGACGTCCGCGACCGGGTCCAGGCCGTCATCTTCGCCTACGACGTCGGCCTGGCCCGGCCCAACTGATCGGGCGCGCACGGTTTCGACGTCCAGGCGCCCGGCCCTCTGCCCGGCGTCGTACCCGGCCGAGACCTGCCGTCCGCACAGGGCCATGCCGCTCGGTGGTCGCCGAGCGGTGGCCGTAGCTCCAACGGGGGCGGCCCGTTTGACCTTGACACAGTGACAAGGTCTTCACTACTTCCCAAGGAGGTGGTCCCGATGACCATGACGAGGCAGGACACGGATGCGCTACGAGCGCTCCGGGCGCTGGAGGACAGCCGTTCGTCTGTGCGGCTACGGGCCGCCCTGGCGGTCGGTACGGCGCCCGACCCGTGCTTCGTCGACCAGCTCGTCGAGCGATGCGCGATCGAGCCAGAGTTCTTCGTCCGCGACATGCTGACCTGGGCGCTCACCCGCCACCCGGTTTCCCTGACGCTCCCCAGGCTGCTCCGCGAAGTCCGCTCGGAGCGTGCGCAGGCACGCAGCCAGGCGCTGCACACGCTGTCCAAGATCGGGGACCGGCAGGCGTGGCCGTCGATCACACGGGCGCTGTTGTCCGACGACGAGGTCGAGGTGGCGAGGAGCGCCTGGCGGGCCGCGGTCGTGCTCGTACCGGAAGGCGAGGAGTCCGCCCTGGCCACGGTGCTGGCAACGCAGCTCGGGCGCGGTGAGCGGGAGACGCAGCTGAGTCTCAGCCAGGCGCTGGTCGCGCTGGGTGAGGCGATTGTCCCGGCCCTGCGTGCTGCGACGACGGCCTCCGACCCGCGCGTGCGTGCGCACGCGCTCGCCACACAACGGCTGCTGCGCGACCCGGACGCCGGATTCGAGTCTGCGATCGAGGAGGCGAAGCGCGTCGTGGCGCTCGCAGGGGCCCCCGAGGCGGACGATGAGGACCGTGCTGATCGGTGAGGTGTCGAGACGGTCCGGGGTCAGTGCCCGCATGCTCCGGCACTACGAATCGCTCGGCCTGGTGCGGCCTTCGGCCCGTACGGGCTCCGGTTATCGGGAGTACTCCGCGCAGGACATCCGGCGGATCTTCCATGTCGAGAGCCTGCGGACGCTGGGTCTGTCGCTGCATGAGATCGGGCGCGCGCTCGACGATCCCGGTTTCACGCCTTCGGCGCTTGTCGGCGACCTCATCCGCCAGACGCGCGAGCGCATCGCGGCCGAGACCGAGCTGCTCACACGGCTCCGCCGGATCCATGCCGCGGACCCCGCCGACTGGGAGGGCGTGCTCCAGGTCGTCGCGCTCCTTCACGCGCTGGGGTCGAAGAGCGCCGACGCGCGTCAGCGCGCGGCCCTCTCCTCGGGCGACGAGATTCCGGTGCCGGTGGAGGCACTGGTCGAGGCGGCACTGAGCGAGACGGATCCGAACGTCGCCGGGGCCCTGCGATGGGCGCTGGCGCGATCGGAGGCCGGCGCCCTGGCGCTGCTGGCGGAGGGCCTCGGCTCGCCGGTGGCCGCGGTGCGGGAACGTGCCGTTCAGGCCCTCGCCGAGATGCCAGGCGATGAGGCTGCCGCGCACCTGCGGGACGCCCTCGCGAATCCCGATGCCGTGGTCCGCGGGTATGCGGCTCTTGCGCTCGGTACACGTGGTGAGGCCGACACGGTCCCGGCACTCATCGACATGATCGTGGAGGGAAGGAACGACATCGACGCGGCCGATGCGCTGAGTGTGCTGGCGAACGACACCGGGACAGCGGATCGGATCGCGACCAGGCTCGTCGACCGGCTCGCCCACGGCACCAGTGAGGAGCCCGCACGCGGTCGGCTGACCCAAGCACTGGCGGGCATTCCGGGGACGACGGCGTCACGTGCACTCGTGGAGCTGTCGCACGACGAGAACCGTGCCGTGGCGCTGACTGCCGCATACCTTCTTCAGCTCCGCGACGCGCGGTGACGGATCTCTCCGGGATCTGAGTGCCGGTGAACCGGTGAAAACCTGTCACCAGCCGACGGACTCGCTGTCGCGCGGTACCGCCGGACCGACACGGGCTCCCCGGCCTCGTGGTGTTGTCGGCCGACATGGAGTCCGCGGCCGGCGCAAGCCGCCGCCAGGGAGCCGACGGAGAGCCG
The DNA here is from genome assembly GCF_001700515.1 of Streptomyces lushanensis. Classification (GTDB taxonomy): domain Bacteria; phylum Actinomycetota; class Actinomycetes; order Streptomycetales; family Streptomycetaceae; genus Streptomyces; species Streptomyces lushanensis. Next base: position 13,258 of record NZ_MAUD01000150.1, on the reverse strand, counting down.
GACGGGGGCGGTGCTCCCGCGGCGGGCTGAACGGCAAGGTCCGTCGATCACGCCGGCCCGGGCGGCGACGCTCTCACCGATATCTGATCCGGGTCGGCCGCGCGTTGTCCGGCGGTGATTCGTCCGGCCGTGCTTTGCCCGGCGCTGCGTTGTTGCAGCCGTGCTGAGCTTCGGCGCCCGGCGGTTGCGCAAGTCCGATCCGGCGGAGCGCTTCACGGCCCTCGGCCGGGCGTACATGGACTTCGGACTCGGCAATCCCGAGCTGTTCGATCTGATGTTCCGATCGGACCAGCTGGACCGCGATGCCCCCACGCTCGTCCGGGCCCATCGCGAGTCGTTCGCGACGCTGATCGATACCACGGCCGAGACCACGGGCGACACCGCCGCGGGCACCGCCGTCCCGGCCGTTCCGGACGACATCCCGCTGCCGGCGCCTGGGCGGCGGCCCACGGGCTCGTACTCCTCGTACACGGCGGCGCACTGCAGACGCTCACCGGTCTCGCCGGCTCCGACGAGACGAGGGCGCTCGCCCTCCGCCTTGCCGATACCTTCACACAGCTCATCCCGCCCGCGCCTGAGTAGGCGTCGGGTGAGCGGTCCCGTCATACATGCGCCCGGGCCGCAGGTGCCCGCGCCCCCGCTTCCTTCGCGTCACCGATCGCGGAGTCCGGTCCGTGCCCGCCGATCGCTGACAGCCTCCACTACTCGGTGGTACCGTATAGTGGTACTCGGTAGTACGCAGTACCAAAAGAGCCGGGGAGGACTCCCGATGGACGACCTGACGGAGATGCTGAAGGGCACGCTCGAAGGATGCGTGCTCGAAATCATCGACAGCGAGGAGACCTACGGGTACGCCATCACCCGTCGGCTGAACGAGCTCGGCTTCGCCGACGTCATCGAGGGGACGGTGTACACCATCTTGGTGCGACTGGAGAGGAACGGACTCGTCCAGGTGACGAAACGACCGTCCGGGGTCGGTCCGCCGCGCAAGTTCTACGCGCTCAACGACGCCGGACGCGACGAACTCGCGAAGTTCTGGGCGAAATGGCAGTACGTCTCATCACGCATCGACAGGCTCAAGGAGGGCGGGAGATGAACTTCTGGGAGACCATCACAGGCAGCGATCTGACCAGGGAATGCAAGGCGTTCGAAGCCCGGGCCGCGGCCCTGCCGGACGAATACCGGGCGGCGTGGGAGCAGATCAAGGGCCACCTCTTTCCCCATGGGAGCTTCACCGGCCGCAACCTGATGCCGATTCTCGACGCGGCCCTGGGGCTGCTCGAGGAAACAGCGGCGGACGGGCAGAGCGTCCACGAGGTGTTCGGCGACGACATCCGGGGCTTCTGCACGGCGCTGGCCGGCGGGGAAGGGGCCCGAACCTATCGCGACCGCTGGCGTGAGCAGTTGAACAGGAACGTCGCAAGGAAACTGAGCCGGCTGGGAGGCTGACATGGGCATCCAGGACATTGTCGAAGGCAAGAAGCAGTGGCGGGCGCACATGGCTCGGGTCAAGGCACTCCCACCGGACTACCAGATCGTCTACAAGGAGATGCAGAAGTACCTGTTCAAGATCGGACCGATCGATCTGCCCGACGGACCCCTGCTCCCCGGGATCGTCGACTTCTTCGAGGAGGGGGTCGCCTCGGGCAAGGGGGTCTTGGGACTCATCGGCAAGGATGTCGCCGCGTTCTGCGACGACCTGGTCAAGGACTCACGCACCTACGCGGACGTCTATCAGGAGTCCATCAGCGGGGAATCCGGCACGGCCGAGAGGTAACACCCGTCGTCCCGTGCCGGTGGGCATAGCCCGCACACGCGGTTCGTCCGCCCCGGCGCAGCGAGAACGGGCACGCGCCGACCGGCCACCAGAAGCCGCGGATCCTGTCCACGAAGCGGTCGAGCCGGCCGGCGAGACCCGCTTCCACACGATGGCGGTCCACCGCCCTTCGGTACTCATCGGCCACGTCGTCGGCAGCGTGCCGCAATCCGTCATGAGCGTGGTCCTCGTCGGCGCCGTCGGCGCGGCCATCGGTTTGCGCTCCACGGACGCGAACGTCCTGGACCGGCGGCAGCATTCGGGCTCGTCGTGCTCTTCGCCCTGGCGCCGACCTGGATCGCGATCGCCCGGTGCGTCGGCCTGATCGCCCTCGGCTACCGCTGGCCGGCGGCGCAGTTCAACCGCGACCCGCAATGGGCGCGATGACTGACGGGGCGTCAGCTATCGCTCGTAGTGCTGGTTGCCCGCACAACGCATACCGCGCTGCCACCGCCCCAGCCAGGCACGATGCAATACGCTTTTAATATTAAATCCAAGATTGAACCGTTGCCCTCTCTCGGTGCCGGATGACAGATTGCGTTGCGCACGAGGTTTCCACTGTCCGGGGTCGGGGCGCTCGCGGATCATCACGCGGGTCTGCCCGACAGCAGCGCGCGGCACCCGGGCATCGCGACGACCATCGTGGCGCGGCGCTGCGCCACCTCCCCGTACGGCGTTGTACGACACCCCGCAGACCAGCGAAGTCGATCCCTCCTGACTCCGTGACGGACAACGGCCCGGCCCAGCCGGAACGTGAAAGGCGATGTCGGTAGATGACCAGCAGTGAAAACTCAAGACTCTCCCGCCGAACGCTTCTTCGGACCACCGCGGCGGCCGGCGCAGGAGCGGCCGCGACGGTGATCCACCCGAGTGCCGCCTCGGCAGCGCCCGCGACACCCCCGACCGACCATGACCAGCCGTCCGCCGGGCAGAAGAAGGGGCGCGCCCCGACCCGGGCGGAGTACTTCGGGACTGCGATCGGAACCGACGGCTCCCTGGCCCATACGACCCCGACATCGGGCGAGGACCTCGACGGGGCGGTCAACGGGCTGTCCTGGACGATCGGCAAGGGTTACGTCGTCACCTTCGGCAGCGAGATCGGGTTCCGCGCCTGGAACCGGTCCGAGCAGCGGACGCTCTTCAACGCCGCGTACTACGGGCCGTCGACGAAGCTGACGGCCGACCAGTTCCAACGCCTCGGAAAGTAGAGCGTGCGGCGGGGGCGGGTCCTTCCGTCCCCACCGCCGGCCAATCCCGGCCGGACAGAGAGGAAGAGCCGGTTGTACCCCGACGACGGAAGCTGGACGAGCGCGCTGACCCACCTGGAGTGTGGACGGTGCGCCGAGCGGTACGACGCTGATCTGCCGCAGAACGTGTGCCGTTGTGGTTCGCCACTGCTGGTGCGCTACGACCTCGACCGGGTCCGGTCCTCGGTCCGGCCGCGGGACATCGCCTCGCGCGGCGCGGACCTGTGGCGGTACCGGGAGCTGCTGCCGGTACGGGATCCCGTGAATGTGGTCACCCTCGGCGAGGGCTGGACACCGATCGTGCCGCTGGCCGCGTACGGCCGGCGGATCGGGGTACCGGGCCTGCTGGCCAAGGACGAGGGCATGCTGCCGACCGGCAGTTTCAAGGCACGGGGAGCCGCGGTCGGTGTTTCCCGGGCGCGTGAACTGGGAGTGCGGCGCCTGACGCTGCCGACCAACGGCAATGCCGGCGCCGCCTGGGCCACCTATGCCGCGCGGGCCGGCACGGAGTGTCTGGTGGTGATGCCCGAGGACGCTCCGCAGGTGACCCGCAAGGAGTGTCTGGCGGTCGGCGCCCGGGTGTACTTGGTGGACGGTCTGATCGGCGACGCCGGTCGCATCGCGGGACAGGCGGTACGGGACGGCTGGTTCAGCGCGGCGACGCTGCGCGAGCCGTACCGCATCGAGGGCAAGAAGACGATGGGGCTGGAGATCGCCGAACAGTTCGGCTGGCGGGTGCCGGATGTCGTGGTGTACCCGACCGGTGGCGGTGTGGGTCTGATCGGTATCCGCAAGGCGCTCGACGAGCTGGCCGCGCTGGGGTGGATCACCGGGCGGCTGCCCCGGTTCGTGGCCGTGCAGTCCAGCGGCTGCGCGCCGATCGTACGGGCCTTCGAGTCGGGGGCCGAGACCGCTCAGCCGTGGCCCGCGGACCAGGCGCACACGGTCGCGTTCGGGATCAACGTCGCGAGCGCGCTGGGCGACTTCCTCATCCTGTCCGCGCTGCGGGACAGCAACGGCACGGCGATCGCCGTCGACGACCGGGACATCCTTGAGGAGCAGCTGGCCTGTGCGACGTCCGACGGTGTGCTGATGTGCCCGGAGGGGGCGGCGACGCTGGCCGCGGTACGGCGGCTGCGCGCCGACGGGTGGCTCTCCGGGGACGAGGAGGTCCTGGTGCTCAACACCGGCAGTGCGGTCAAGTACGCCGACACTCTGGGGGTCGGCCGGCCGCCCCGCCTGGAACGCGACGCGGACCTGCCGCCGGAGGCCTCGGCGGCCGAAGCGACCGGCACGGCCCACGGCCACCGGACACAGCCGTGACCCGGTCGCCGAGCGAGGACGGTCCGCCCACCCGGTCACCCGACGGCACACGGCCGGCGATGGCAAGGCCGACGCGTACCCGAGGCAACCGGACGCATACGGCACGTCCTCCTGCCCCAGGCCGTCCGGCGAGCACTCCCCCCGCTGATCGGACTCGTCGTCAACCTCACCCAACAGACCTCACTGGCCGCCGTCGTCGGACTGCTCGACAGCCTCGAAGCATCACAACGCTCCGTCGAACGGCTCACCCTCTCCGGCGGCTCCTCCCACGCGGTACCGATCCTCGGCGCCGTACTCGCCGTCTTCTTCGTCCTCTGCCCGCCGCTGACGATGCTGTCCCGCCGGTACGAGCGCAGACTGCGCTGACACGCCCGGCCGCGCCGTGGCCACTCCGGGGAAGTACCGTGCTCGGTACACATCTTCACGGAGAAAAGGGGGGCTCCGGCGTCCATGACCGTCCCACGCCACACCTTGCTGAACGCCGCCTACGACCACCTGCGGGCCGCCATCCTCGAGGGCTCCCTCACCCCGGGCTCCCGCGTCACCGTCCGTCCCCTGACCGAACAGCTCGGTCTCAGCCCCACCCCCATCAAGGCCGCCCTCGCCGCGCTCGAACGCGAGGGCTTCCTCATCTCCGTCCCGCACCGCGGCTACTTCGTCCCCGAAGTCACCACCGGCGATCTGCTGGAACTGTACGAGCTGCGGGAGGCCCTCGACGGGATCGCGGCGCGCCGGACGGCCGGGGCGCCCGGCCATGACCGGATCGCCGCCCAGCTGGACCGGCTGCTGGACAAGCAACGCGAGGCCATCGAGGCGAACAACCTGCACTCCTACGGGGAATTGGACCTCGCGTTCCACCGCCTGATCTGGGAGGGCTCGGGCAGCCGACGGCTCATCCCCATCGCGGAGAACCTCATCGCCCAGGTGCGCCTGGGCAACCGTCTCTCCGCGCGGGCGCCCGGCCGGCTGCCCGTAGCCATCGAGGAGCACGAGGCCATTCTGGAGGCGATCCGCAAGGGCGACCCGCGCGCCGCGGAGCGGCACATCCGCCTCCATGTCCGTGAAGCGGGCGCGGCGCTGCAGCGCTACCTCGAGGTACGGAGCGCGGCGGAGCAGGCGCAGCAGCCATGACGGCCCGTCAGACTTCGGTCGGGCCAATCCCGGCTCGGTCCAGGTGCGGCTGTTCGCCCTGATCGTCTTGGCGGTACTCGCGGGGCCTTCCGTGCTCCACGGGCGATGAGCGCGCACCCGCTGGTGGCTGTCCTGGCTGTTCCCGGTTCCGCGGGAACAGCGGCACTACCGGAACATCGGCAGATTGCGTGCGGCCCACTCGCCGAAGGGCCGGGCCGGGCGGTGCAGGACGGTCTCCACGTCGGGGCTGATCTTCTGCTCGGCCGGGAGCGGGACACCGAGCACGTCCAGAGTGCCGGTGACGACCTGCTCCGGCATGAACTGCGCCATGCGGGCATGGGCGTCCTCGCGGGACAGCTCCACGAAGGTCACCTTCTCGCCCAGAGCCTCGGCGATGGCCGCGGCCTGCCGGCGTGGACTGATCAGTTCGGGGCCGGTCAGCTCGTACACACGACCCGCGTGCCCGTCCTCACGCAGCACGGTCGCGGCGACCGCGGCGATGTCCGCCGGATCGACGACGGGCAGCGCCACGTCACCGAACGGGGCGAAGACCGTGCGCCTGGTACGGACCGTCTCGGCCCAGGCAAAGGCGTTCGAGGCGAAACCGCCGGGACGCAGAAAGGTGAAATCCCGTCCGGACGCGCGCACAGCCGCCTCGAACTCCCGCAGCCGGGCATGTGAGGGAGCTTCCGGCCGGGTGGCGCCGACCTGCGAGGAGACCAGAACGACCCGCTCGATCCCGGCGTCTGTGGCCGCGTCCAGCAGAGCGTCCGGGCTCTCGCCCCGGCTGTTGAGCTCGCCGCCCAGCAGGAGGAACAGAGCACGGGCTCCCGTGAGGGCGGACCGCACACTCCCCGCGTCCCCGACATCGGCCTGGGCCCACCGGACCCCGGCCACGCGGTGTTCGGGCTGGGGCCGCCGCGACACGGCCACGACCTCCTCGCCCGCCCCGGCCAGCAGGTCCACCAGTGTCCGCCCGATGTTGCCGGTGGCGCCCGTCACTGTGATCATCGCGATCTCTCCAAGAAAGTTAGTCGGCTGACTCAGTCGAACCTAGCACGCGCGTGCCGGAGGCTGTCTATAGTCAGTTGGGTGACCAACTCAGTGAATCGGCGGGTACGGTCGTCGCAGAAGCGCCAACGGCTCACGGCGGCAGCGGCCAGGGTTCTGCACGAGCGGGGGGTCGAGCGCACGACCCTCGCCGACATCGCACGCGAGGCCGATGTCCCTGTCGGAAATGTCTACTACTACTTCAAGACGAAGGACGAGCTGGTCCAGGGCGCGCTGTCCGAGCACAGCGCGCACCTGGACGAACTCACCGCCCGGCTGGAGCGACTGGCCGACCCGCGCGACCGCCTCAAGGCCCTCGTGGGAGCCTGGGTCGAGCAGCGCGACATCGCCGCACGGTACGGCTGCCCCACCGGCACCCTGGCCGTCGAACTCGACAAGCGCGCCGACGGGACCCTCGACGCGGAAGCCGGCGCGGTCATCCGGCGGCTCCTGGACTGGGCCGAAGGCCAGTTCCGCGAGCTGGGCCTGTCCGACCCGGGCGGCCTGTCCCTCACCCTCGTATCCGGCTACCAGGGCATGTCGCTCATGGCCAATGCCCTGCGCGACCCGGACATCATGACCCGCGAAGGAGCCCGCCTCCTGCGCTGGCTCGACTCCCTCCAGGCTTCCGACGGGAATCTCTGACCCGGCACCCGGCACCCGGCGACCGGCCGGGCTCATCCGCCGGCGCCGACGGCCTCCCCCGGACGCTGCCGGCCGGGCGATCAGAGTGGCCTGATGTGATTGCCCGCCTGGCCGTGCCGAACGGACACGTGTGTGCTTGTTTTCGGAAGGACGTCGTCCGAGCAAGGATCTGCCATGCGAGCCATCACCGTCCGAGACCGTGACGCCGGTGTCGGTGGACTCTCCCTGTCGGACATGCCCCATCCGCACGCCGCCGAGAACGACGTCGTCGTGCGGGTGACTGCCGCGGGGTTCACCTCCGGTGAGCTCGGCACGCCACCCACGGTCCTGCCCACGGACGGGCGGGCCGTCTTCTTCGTCGTCGAACCCGATCGCGCCCGGCTCACGGACCTCGCCCAGCGGCTCAGGGACGGACGGCTCAGGCCTCTCGTCGGGGCCGTGCGGCCACTCCACGAGGCGCCCGCCGCCTTCGCCCCCGACCGGCGCGTCACCGGCAGGACGATCATCGACATCCCGTAGGACCGAGCCAGAAGGCAGGCGAACATGACCCTCGACGATCTCGTGGTACCGGACACCGCAGCGTCGGCCGCGGCCCTGGAACTGTCATCCGCCTATCAGTCCCCCGCGCTGCTCAACCACTCCCTGCGCGCCTATGTGTGGGCGGCGGCCCACGGCACGGCCCGCGGCATCCGCTTCGACCCGGAACTGCTCTACGTGGCCGCGCTGTTCCACGATTTCGGCCTGGTGCCGGCGTTCGACAGCCACACCGTCCCGTTCGAGGAGGCAGGCGGCCATGTGGCACGGGTGTTCGCGGCCGGCGCCGGCTGGCCGGCGGACCGCCGCGAGCGTCTGTCGGAAGTGATCATCAGGCACATGTGGTCCGAGGTGGACGTGTCCGTCGACCCCGAGGGGCACCTCCTCTCCCGTGCGACCGCCACGGAGATAACCGGAAGGAACGCGGACGACTTCACCCCCGATTTCAGGGCCCGGGTAGTGGAACGCCATCCCCGGCTCGATCTCACCAAGGATTTCCTGGCGTGCTTCCAGTCCCAGGCGGAGCGCAAACCCGACAGTTCGGCAGCGGAGGCCATGCGGTCCGGCCTCAGCGCGAGAATGGCGGGGAATCCGCTCGATTCCGCCTTCTGAAGGGCATGCCCAAGGGCATATCAGCTCGGAGAAGCGCATACCCGGCACTTCTCGCTGCCGCGCAGTTCGTACCGGACAGGCAGGAAGCCGCCTCCAGAGCTCGCCGGTGCGGGGCTGTGCCTCTCCTTCGCCGACGCAGATCCCCGGATCGCTCCGGCCGCCTACAGAAGGGACAATGTGCCATGGATCCTGACATCCGGACGAAGGCCGCGATCGAGGAACACTGGCGGGCATCGGAACGCGGGGACATCGAAGCCGAACACGCCCTCTACGCCACGGACGCGATCCTCGACTACCCCCAGTCAGGTGAACGGTTCCGGGGCCGCGCGGCGATTTCGGCGCAGCGTGGCGGGCACCCGGCCAACCGCCACTTCACGGTCCACCGGATCGCCGGCAGCGGGAATCTGTGGGTGAGCGAGTGTGTCATCACCTACGACGGCAATCCCACCTATTCGGTGAGCATGATGGAATTCGCCCACGGGCATGTGGTGCACGAGACACAGTACTTCGCGGACGCCTTCGGTGCGCCTGAATGGCGGAGAGCACTCGCGGAGCCGATGCCGGGCAGGAATATCGCCAGGGCCTGACCCGGAGGTGGTCCCGACCGTTCATGAGCCCGTGTCGGCGTGCCGACGCGGGCTCCGGGCTTTCGTGAGTGGTGGGCGTCGCGGCCGATCCCGACCCCTGGCCGTGCATCTTGCTCGGGCGGGCGGGAGGAGAGAACCGCGTCGGAGCCGTCACACGAACCCGCCGGTCCGTGACGGTTCGTTGGCCACGCGTTCAACTCCCGCTGCTACCAAGGCTGAAGACATGTCGGCGCGGGGCGGCGGCCCGTGTCACAGGGCCCGGACTCACGGGGGGATCACATGAGGGTTCGTCGCACGACCGCACTCGCCGGACTGGTGGTCGCGGGCACCCTGCTGCTGGCGGGCTGTGCCGACAGCAGCGAGGTCGTCACCTGGACCGACGAGCACGGCAGAGCCTGCACGGGCGTCGCGGTGGTCGACTCGGACGGCGACCGGGAGGTCAGCGGCATCGACTGCGACTACCCGCCGGACGGCCGGCAGCCGGGCGCCGCGACATGGAAGCCGCTGCCGGCCTCCTGAGGTTTGTCCGGCCCGCGGAAGACGGAGCCGCGGTGCGCGGGAAAACCGGTGTGCGCCGACGGACCTCGGTCGGGTAGCGTGCGGGCCATGTCGAGCCCCGAGTCGGACAAGGTGGGGGCTTTCGGTCACCCGTCAGCCCCCTGAACCACTGAGTAGTCGTCCCGCCGCGCCCACGCGCTCCGCGGCCGGACGAAAGTGCACCTCGGTGCTGACCGCGGTGACGAGACGCCTCTGTCATGCCTCTCCTCACCTCGGAGCCACTCGATGCCTCCCGCGCTGTACCTGCTTGCCTTGGCGATCTTCGCCATGGGCACCTCCGAATTCATGCTCGCCGGCCTCTTGCCGGACATGGCCTCCGACCTCGATGTGACGGTCGGGACAGCCGGCACGCTCACCTCGGCCTTCGCGATCGGAATGATCGTCGGCGCCCCGCTCATGGCCGCGCTCGCGCGTGGCTGGCCCAGGCGGACGAGCCTTCTCGGGTGCGTGCTCGTGTTCTCGGCGGCTCACGCCGTGGGCGCCGCCACCACGAGTTTCGCGATCCTGTTCGCCACCCGGGTCGTCGCCGCACTGGCGAACGCGGGGTTCCTTGCCGTGGCTCTGACGACCGCCGCCGCGCTGGTCTCCCCCGGAAAGAAGGGACGTGCGCTCGCCGTGCTGCTGTCGGGCGCGACGGTGGCCACGATCGCCGGAGTCCCCGGGGGCTCCGTACTGAGCGCGTCGCTCGGCTGGCGGGCCACGTTCTGGGCTGTCGCCCTTCTCTGCCTGCCCGCGGCTCTCGGCGTCCTCAAGGCAGTCCCTGCGCGATCCACACGGGGAGACGGGCCCGGGGCGCCGGCCTTGCGGTCGGAGTTCGCGCAGCTCAAGAGCCCGCGCTTGATCCTGGTGATGCTGCTCGGCGCTCTGGTCAACGCGGCGACCTTCGGAAGCTTCACCTTTCTCGCCCCCGTCGTGACCGGTACCGCCGGGCTGGACGAGCCGTGGATCCCCGCCGTCCTGGTGCTCTTCGGCGCCGGTTCCTTCGCCGGGGTCACCCTCGCCGGGCGGTTGTCCGACCGGCACCCCGGTCCGGTCGTCGCGGTCGGCGGTCCGCTGCTCCTCGTCGGCTGGCCGGCTCTGGCCGTGCTGGCCGAGGAGCCCGTCGCCCTGCTCACCCTCGTGTTCGTGCAGGGCGCGCTGTCGTTCGCGCTGGGCAGCACCTTGATCGCGCGGGTCCTCCACGCGGCTGCGGGAGCGCCCACCATGGCCGGTTCGTACGCGACCGCCGCGCTCAATGTCGGGGCCGCCGCCGGACCGGTCATCGCGGCGACCACTCTCGGCACCGCGGCCGGGGAGACCGGGCCCGTGTGGGCGAGTGGACTTCTCGTGCTCGTCGCGCTGCTTGTCGCGCTCCCCCTCCGCGGTGTGCTCATGGCGGGCCGGAGCGACGAGGTGCTCCAGTGATGTACGCGGACGCCCCCTCACGCTTCGAGGGGCGCCGAAGGCCCGTCCCACGCTGCCACGGCCGCGGATTCGTCAGGAACAGGGGGCGCTGTCGCCGGGGCGGGTGACGCCGGGCCGGGTGTTCAGTGACCACATGTGCGTGCATCGCGGGCACTGAAGGTGGACGACCGGCCCGTCGTTGGAGATCAGATAGCGCCAGTGCTCGCCGCAGTTGCGGCGGTCGGCGCAGGTCGCGCAACGGCGGGCGTCGTCACAGACGGGGCAGGCCACCCAGGCACGACGGGCGAGGTCCGCCTGCGGATCAATGGGCAGCTTCACGGCCCGGCCCCTCCCCCGGCAGGACACCGGCCGCCACCAGCAGGTCGTAGGTGCGCTGCTGCTCGGCGTCCAGGTCCGAGTAGAGAAGGGCGTACGCCTCGTCCTCGCCCCGGAGGGCGGCCACCGGGTCCCAGTCGGGCCCGAGCGCGGCCACGACCTCGGCCCGTCGCCGGGCCTCCTCGAAGGTCAGGTCGATCGTGAAGGGGATGGGGCCGGTGGTGTTGTCCTGGTTCATGGCGAGACTTCCGGTGCGCTGGCGGAACACCACCCTCTCTACCAGGCGCCCGCCCCGCAGGGAAGGGTGGCCTAAGTCGCCTCACGACGGGCCGGGGCGAGACTCCGCCCGGCCCGTCGGCGGGGCATCCCCGGATCGGCCGACAGGGGCGGGCCGTTGCCGGCGCCAGGCGCCGAACGGCCGGCACGGTCCGCTCACGGCACTGTGACGCACTTCACGTCCTGCCCCACGGAACGGACGGCTGATCCCTCGCCGGCGGGGCCGCCCGGCCGGGGATCAGCGAAGGGGGCGGCACCGGACCCCTGCCACGCGGGCGGAGCCGTCACCCGCAACGAGGGCGATCCGTCGGGAACGTACGCCGGGTACCCGGTCGGTCAGAGTCCCGTCCGGTCCGCGCAGGTCGTCCGGGGCGCGGCGGCGAGAAGGGCGCTGAGTGCGGCCGTGGCATCGAGGAGGGCATGGGAGCGGGCCTCGATGCTCGCGTCGCGGGCCGCCAGCGCGGCTCGGACGTCTTCCGACCGGTGCCCCTGCCGAATGCCCGGCATCACGGCCCGGAGCGGGTCGATACGGTACCCGGCGCCGCGTAGCTGGTGGACGATGCGGGCGTCCCGGGCCTGGGCCGGTGAGTACCGTCGTGTTCCGCGCGGGGATACCCGGTGGGGAACGACGAGCCCCTCGGCGTCCCAGTGCCGCAGGGTCGATGGGCGCACTCCCAGCGCGGCGGCGAGTTCAAAGACGCTCATCGAGTCCGACGGGAGTACGTCGTCGATGTGCTCGGCGGCGATGGTCTCCACCGCTTCCCTGGCAAGCCCGAGTTGTGTGCGCTCTCGGTCGAGTCGGGCGTGTGCCGCGTCGAGAAGGGCGAGTACGTCCGAGACCGGGCACCGGTGCACGGCCCGAACGATCCGTTTGGCCTCAACCGGGCCGATGCCGGCCGCGAGGGTCCGGTAGGCAAGCGCGGACCGCAGATGGACCTCTCCGTAGATCCGGTAGCCCGCGGCCGTACGCGTCGCCGGGGGCAGCACACCGTCGCGCTCAAGATTGCGTACCTGCTGAACCGAGCATCCGGCACCTCGCGCGACATCGACGGTGCGCAGGACCGACGACTTGAGAGTTGGCACCCGTTCCCCTCTTGTCTCTCGGCTCGAAGTCTCCACAAGCACCTTAATGAAACGCTTGAGCACATGACCATCGACGAGATCATCGACTTCATGTGCGACCTCGACGGAGTCCTGGCCCTCAGGCCGGGACCCGATGACGGCTCACCGGAGATCAGTTGGGGGGATACGTTCTTCTACTACTCCCCCGACGGTGTCGTGCCGAGGACGACTCAACCGTTCGCGACGATCGTGACGAAGAACTACCCGGGCGACGACAGGTCGCGTCTGGAGCGCCCGGACACGTTCCGGGTCAACATCGCCGCCGGGAAGAAGGCCTTCGTGGACCTGACCGGCCACGCGCCGCGCGAACCGGCCGACGGCGACGACGCCGACGCCGGCGTCACCGACACGGTGATGGCACACCCCGTCTACGGCTCCCTCGGCTGGCTCGCGGTGGTGAATCCGGGCCGGCGAACCGGTGCGACGACCCGCGAGCTGCTCCGCGATGCCCATCGCCTCGCGCGTTCGCGCCATGAGCGACGTACCGGGTGACGGCCGGGCACGTTCACTGATCTCCGCCCGCAGGACCGCCGGCGCACCGGGCGCTCGCGAAAGGCGCCTGGCCCGGTCTCCGTCCGGCAGGCGCCTTTCGCCCGTACCGCCGGGAGCCTGGGGCGGGCTCCCGGGGCGGGGTCGGT
>NZ_MAUD01000015.1 GCF_001700515.1 Streptomyces lushanensis | reverse complement strand
GTCCGTGTCCGTAAGCGTGCCACCGGGGGGGGCGGCACGCTTACGGACACGGACACCAGGAGTACGACCATGCAGCGCCTCACCGCGGAATCGGTGACACTCGGCTACGACCAGCGGATCATCGCCCGCGATCTGTCCGTGGAGATCCCCGACCACTCGTTCACGGTGATCGTCGGTCCGAACGCCTGCGGCAAGTCGACATTGCTGCGTGCGCTCTCCCGGATGCTCAGACCGTCCCAGGGGCGTGTCCTGCTCGACGGCACGGCCATCCACACGATGCCCGCCAAGAAGGTCGCCAGGACCCTCGGTCTGCTGCCCCAGTCGCCCCTCGCGCCCGACGGGATCACGGTCGCGGACCTGGTGGCGCGTGGCCGCTATCCGCACCAGGGGCTGCTGCGCCAGTGGTCGCCGGAGGACGAGCGCACTGTCGAGGAATCGATGGTCGCGACCGGTGTCGACGAACTGGCTGATCGGTATGTCGACGAATTGTCCGGCGGCCAGCGTCAGCGTGTCTGGATCGCGATGGCCCTCGCCCAGCAGACACCGCTGCTGCTGCTCGACGAGCCCACCACCTTCCTCGACATCCAGCACCAGATCGATGTGCTCGACCTCTGCGCCGAACTGCACGAGACCCAGGGCCGTACGCTCGTCGCCGTTCTGCACGACCTCAACCACGCGGCCCGTTACGCCACGCATCTCATCGCGATGCGTGACGGCGCGATCGTGGCGGAGGGACCGCCCGCGGAGGTCGTCACGGCCGAGCGCGTGGAAGAGGTGTTCGGGCTGCGCTGCCAGGTGATCGAGGACCCGGAGACCGGTACGCCGCTGGTGGTGCCGGCGGGGCGGCGGGCCCGGCGTCCCGCCGTGCCCGGACAGCCGGCGAAGTGAGAGGACGGGCCGGGAGGCTCGGAGTACCGGCCGGGAGGCTCAGAGCAGGGTGCGCAGGCGCAGCAGGTCGCGGAAGCCCGCGTCCAGCCTGACCCGTCCCGCGCCCCACGCGCGGGCGAAGTTCAGCTCGCCGTCGACCAGCGCCACCAGATCGTCGCCCGCCATGGCCAGTCCGATCTCCGCCTTCTGCGGGGGCGGGCCCTGCAAGGTCTCCGCGACCTCGATCCGGCCGTCCACGAGACGGCCGGTGAACGTGAGGTCCAGATCCGTGATGTGGCAGCTCAGGGAACGGTCGAGCCCGGCCGCGGTGCGGACCCTCCCGTCCGCGCGTGCCAGATTGTCCGAGAGCTTTTCGAGTGCGCTGCGGCACTCCTCCGTCGTCGCCATCGTGATCGACGGTACCGCAGGGCTTCGCGGTAGCGTCTGGGCATGAGCGACTCCATGGCGGGACCGGCCGCCGGACCGGCCGGGAACGGACCGGCCGAGAGCGGACCGGGGGCGGCGGGACCTCCCGCGGACGACCCGGCGGCGCCGCGCCCGCTCGGCCTGGTCACCGTGCCGACCGGCGACACCGCGGTGGACACGTGGCTGGCCCGGCTCGGCGACGCCGACCACCTGCCGACGGACGGACATGTCGAGGTGTACGAGGATGTACACCGTGGGCTGCGTGACGCGCTGACCGCGCTCGACGCACGTCCGGCGCCCCAAGGCCCCCAAGGATCAAGACCGCAGGGACCGTACGGGACCCACGGCACCGTCCAGGGACCTCGGGGACCCCGGGGCGCTCCGGGCCCGGCCCCGGGCCCCCGGTGATCCTTCTCGCGTACGACCACAGGAGCTGAACCGAACGTGGCAGGACTGGCACGCCGCCGTCTCGATGCCGAACTGGTACGCCGTAACCTCGCGCGCTCACGTGAACACGCGAGCCAGCTCATCGCGGCGGGCCGGGTGACCGTCGGCGGCGCCACCGCGACCAAGCCGGCCACCCAGGTCGAGACGAGCGCCGCCGTCGTCGTCACCGCGGACGACGGCGATCCCGACTACGTCTCGCGCGGCGGGCACAAACTCGCGGGCGCGCTGGCGGCCTTCACCCCGCTCGGTCTGGAGGTCCGCGGCCGGCGGGCACTGGACGCGGGCGCGTCCACGGGAGGCTTCACGGATGTCCTGCTGCGGGCCGGCGCCGGCCATGTGATCGCGGTGGACGTCGGCTACGGGCAACTCGCCTGGTCGCTGCGGAGCGATGAACGTGTCACCGTCAAGGACCGTACGAACGTACGCGAGTTGACGCTCGACGCGATCGAAGGGAAGCCTGTGGATCTGGTGGTCGGTGATCTTTCGTTCATTCCCCTGGGGCTGGTGCTGCCCGCGCTGGCGCGCTGCGCCGCGCCCGGCGCCGATCTCGTACTGATGGTGAAACCGCAGTTCGAGGTGGGTAAGGAGCGGCTGGGCAGCGGCGGAGTCGTCCGCAGTCCCGAGCTGCGGGCCGAGGCCGTACGGGCGGTGGCGCGGCGGGCCGGTGAACTGGGCCTCGGGGTGAAGGGGGTCACCGCGAGTCCGTTGCCGGGGCCGTCGGGAAACGTCGAGTACTTTCTGTGGCTCCACGCCGGAGCGCCCGAGTTGGACCCGGCGGATGTCGATCGTGCAGTGGCGGAGGGACCCCGTTGACCACGCAGCCCGCGCAGAGCACCGAGCCCGCGCAGACCATCCAGAGCACCCCGACCACCCCGGACATCTCGGCCTCCCTGATCACCGGGAGCGCGCCGGTCACGCTGGGCGCCCAGCACACCCCGGCCGCCGAACCGGCTCCGGCCCTCACGGCCACCGGGACCACCGGGAGCCGGCGGTCCGCCAACGCCGACCGCACCGTGTTCCTGCTGGCCCACACCGGCAGGCCCGCCGCGATCCGCAGCGCCGAACTGGTCGTGAACGGACTGGTGCGCAACGGTCTCGGCGTCCGCGTGCTGGCCACCGAGGCGAACGATCTGCCGCTGCCGCCGTCCGTCGAGACCGTGCCCGAGGCCGCGCCCGACGTGCTCGACGGCTGTGAGCTGCTGATCGTCCTCGGCGGGGACGGGACGCTGCTGCGCGGCGCGGCCTTCGCACGGGCCTCCGGCGTTCCCATGCTCGGCGTCAATCTGGGCAGGGTCGGCTTTCTCGCCGAGGCGGAACGGGACGATCTGGACAAGGTCGTCAACCGCGTGGTCACCCGTGCGTATGAGGTCGAGGAGCGGATGACGATCGATGTCGTCGTGCACAGCAACGGCGATGTGGTCCACCGGGACTGGGCGCTCAACGAGGCGGCCGTGCAGAAGGTCTCGCCCGAGCGGATGCTCGAAGTCGTCCTGGAGATCGACGGGCGGCCCGTGACCGCCTTCGGCTGCGACGGCATCGTGTGCGCCACACCCACCGGTTCGACCGCGTACGCCTTCTCGGCCGGCGGTCCGGTCGTCTGGCCGGAGGTCGAGGCGCTGCTGATGGTGCCCATCAGCGCCCATGCCCTGTTCGCGAAGCCGCTGGTCACCTCGCCGACCACGGTCCTCGCGGTGGAGGTGCAGGCGCACACGCCCAACGGTGTGCTCTGGTGCGACGGGCGCAGAACCGTCGAACTGCCGCAGGGAGCCCGTGTGGAGGTGCGGCGCGGTGCCGTGCCCGTACGGCTGGCGCGGCTGCACCACGCGTCGTTCGCGGACCGGCTGGTGGCCAAGTTCGCGCTGCCGGTGTCGGGCTGGCGCGGGGCACCTCACTGAGGCGCACGGTCGCGACGGACCCCTCCGCCGGGCGAACCGGGGTGGGGTCCGTCGCGCGGCGGTGCCGGGACCTCGTATGGTCATGACCGTGTTGGAGGAGATGCGGATACGGTCGCTCGGGGTCATCGACGACGCGGTCGTCGAGCTGTCGCCAGGCTTTACCGCGGTGACCGGTGAGACCGGCGCGGGCAAGACCATGGTCGTCACCAGCCTGGCACTGCTGCTCGGCGGGCGCGCGGATCCGGCGCTGGTACGGATCGGTGCCAGGGCGGCGGTGGTGGAGGGCAGGCTCACCATGGCCGCGGGCACGCCCGCGGCCGTACGGGCCGAGGAGGCCGGCGCCGAGCTGGACGAGGGGACGCTGCTCGTCAGCAGAACCGTCTCCGCCGAGGGGCGCTCACGGGCGCACCTGGGCGGGCGCTCGGTGCCCGTGGGCGTACTGGCCGAGCTGGCGGACGATCTGGTCGCGGTGCACGGCCAGACGGACCAGCAGGGACTGCTGCGGCCCGCGCGGCAGCGGCAGGCCCTCGACCGGTACGCGGGCGAGGGTCTCGCCGGGCCCCAGGCCGCGTACACGGCGGCGTACCGCAGGCTGCGCGCCGTCGCCACGGAGCTGGAGGAGCTGACCACCCGGGCCCGTGAGCGGGCGCAGGAGGCCGATCTGCTGCGCTTCGGGCTGAACGAGGTCGCGGCCGTCGAGCCGAGGGCGGGAGAGGACGCGGAGCTCGCCGCGGAGGCGGAGCGGCTCGGCCACGCGGAGGCGCTCGCGTCCGCCGCGGCCGTGGCGCACGCGGCGCTCGCGGGCAATCCCGAGGACCCGGAGGGCGTCGAGGCGACCACCCTGGTCGCGGGCGCGGGCCGGGCGCTGGAGGCTGTACGGTCCCACGACCCGGTGCTCGCCGGCCTCGCCGAACGGATGGGCGAGATCTCGATCCTGCTGGCGGACGTGGCGGGCGAGCTGGCCGGTTACGCGGACGATCTGGACGCCGATCCGCTGCGGCTGGCCGCGGTGGAGGAGCGGCGGGCCGCGCTCACCGCGCTCACACGCAAGTACGGCCAGGACGTCTCCGCCGTACTGGTCTGGGCCGAGGAGAGCGCCGCGCGGCTGACCGAGCTGGAGAGCGACGACGACCGGATCGCCGGGCTGACGGCCGAGCGTGACGCTCTGCGCTCCGAACTGTCCGTACTCGCCCAGGCGTTGACCGACGCCCGCACGGAGGCCGCGGAGCGCTTCGCGGAGGCCGTCACCGCGGAGCTGGCCTCGCTCGCCATGCCGCACGCGCGCGTCTCGTTCGACATCCGGCAGACCGAGTCCGCGGACGAGATGTCCGGGATCGTGGTGGGCGGGCGTTCCGTGGTGTACGGCTCGCACGGCGCCGACGAGGTCGAGCTGCTGCTGGCCCCCCATCCGGGCGCCCAGCCCCGGCCGATCGCCAAGGGCGCGTCCGGCGGTGAGCTGTCCCGGGTGATGCTCGCGGTGGAGGTGGTCTTCGCGGGCTCCGATCCCGTACCGACCTATCTCTTCGACGAGGTGGACGCGGGTGTCGGCGGCAAGGCGGCGGTCGAGGTGGGCCGCCGGCTGGCGAAGCTCGCCAGATCCGCGCAGGTGGTGGTGGTGACGCACCTTCCGCAGGTCGCGGCCTTCGCCGACCGCCAGCTGCTGGTCGAGAAGACGAACGACGGCTCGGTGACACGGTCCGGGGTGACCGTCCTGGAGGGCGAGGACCGGGTACGGGAGCTCTCGCGGATGCTGGCGGGCCAGGAGGACTCGGAGACGGCGCGCGCGCACGCGGAGGAGCTGCTGGCCACGGCCCGGGCGGGTTCGGGACCGTAGGGCCGTGGTGCGGGGCCCGCTCCGGCGGGAGTCGGCCCCGACCCTCGCGTCCCGTGTCGCAGGCACGCCGTGGGTTCACCCGTGTGGGTGGTTGCGTCGGCCGGCTCGCGGTGCCGGACACAAGAACGGCCGCCCCGCGGTGCCTGAACGCACGTCCGGACTGGCATCCTTGACGGTGTCCCCGATCCCGATCCAGGAGCCTTGACCACGTGACTCAACTGCGTACGGTCCAGGTGCTGGGCGGTGGCAGTGCGGGCAGCAGCGCGCACGTTCGATCGCTGGCGGCGGGGCTGGTCGCCCGGGGCGTGCGCGTCACGGTGTGCGCCCCCGCGGATGTCGAGCGCGTCTATGACTTCAGCGGGTCGGGGGCGCACCATGTCGCCGTGGCACGGCGCGGGGACCCGGCGTCCGTCGCGACCTTGCGCGCCGCGTGCGCCGGAGCGGACGTGGTGCACGCCCATGGAGTGCACGCCGCCGTACGGACGGCGATCGCGCTCGGCGGCCGGCGGATACCGCTGGTGGTCACCTGGCACACCCGTACGCAGACCGAGGGCCCGCGCGGCCATCTTGTACGGCTGCTGGAGCGAAGGGCCGCCAGGGCGGCGGCCATTGTGCTCGGCGCGTCCTCGGAGCTGGTCGACCGGGCCCGCAGCAGAGGCGCGCGCGACGCCCGCCTCGCGCCGGTCGCGCTGCCCGCGTCCAGCCGGCCGGTCGGCGGCCCCGAGAGCAAGGCCCGTGCCGAACTCGGCGCGGTCGAACGTCCGTTGCTGATGGCCGTGGGCAGTCTCCGGCCGGAGCAGGGGTACGACACGCTGCTCGACGCGGCCGAGGTGTGGCGTCGCCTCGATCCCGCGCCGCTGCTCGCCGTCGCGGGCGAGGGCCGGGAGCGTGGACGGCTCCAGCGCCGTATCGACGCGGCCGAACTGCCGGTGCGGCTGATCGGCCGCCGTGACGATGTCGCCGAACTCCTCGCCTCCGCCGACATCGCCCTGCTGCCCAGCCGCTGGGAGGCCCGCTCGGTCCTCGCGCAGGAGGCGCTGCGGCTGGGCGTACCGCTGATCGCCACGGCGGTCGGCGGGATCCCCGAACTGGTCGGCGACGCGGCGGAACTCGTGCCGTACGGGAACGCGAAGGCCCTCGGCGACGCGGTGGTACGGCTCCTCGGCGACCCGGACCGCAGGCAGTGGCTCGCCACGGCGGGCCGGGCACAGGCGGAGACCTGGCCGACGGAGGACGAGACCATCGCCCAGGTCCTCTGTGTCTACGACGAACTGGCCCAGCCCGCACGCCGCCTCCGCTGAGCGCCCCGGCCGGGGCAGCGGCCGGGGCCGCCGGCCGCGTGCCGGGTCACTTCGTGTGGCGTCTGGCCCGGAGCGCCAGGCTCAGGGCCAGGACCGTCTGCGGGTCGTCCAGGTCCGTGCCCAGCAGTTCGGCGATGCGGGCCAGGCGGTTGTAGAGCGTCTGGCGGTTCAGATGGAGCGCGCGGGCCGTCTCCGCCTTGCGGCCCGCGTGGGCGAGATAGACCTCCAGCGTGGGCAGCAGCGCGGGGCGGGAGGCGCGGTCGTGGGCGCGCAGCGGGCCGATCGCGCGGTCCACGAAGGCGGCCAGGTCCTGGTGTTCCCGCAGCCGCCACAGCAGCAGGTCGATGTCGAGGCGGCGCGCGTCGTACCAGGGGCGCTCGGACAGGCCCTGCGCCGCCGTCGCGGTCTCCGCCGCGTGCCGCAGCGCCGCGCCCGCCGCCGCCCAGCCGCCCGCGACCCCGACGACCACCACCGGCGGCTGCGCGCCCGCGCGTTCCGGACCGGCCCGTGCCACGCCCGTGCGCAGCGCCGTGGCGACCCGGTCGGCCACCGGCGTACGTTCCGACTCGGAGCGCAGGCCCAGCAGCAGCGGAACCCGGCCCTCCACCGGCCGTACGCCCAGCAGCACCGGGACGCCCACCGACGACAGCTCCTCCAGCACCGCCTGCGCCAGCAGCGCCCAGTTGCCCGACGGCAGCGGCTCCGGGCCCAGCCGCATCACCACCGGCAGCAGCGGTCCCTCTCCCGGCCTGAAGCCCAGTACCCGTGCCTGCGCGGGCGCGTCCTCGGCGAGGATCCGGCCCTCGGCCAGATCGGTCAGAAAATCACCCCGGCCGCGCGCCGCCAGCTCCTCCTCCTGGCGTGCCTGCATCAGGACGACGGCCAGGATGCCCGCCGCGCGCTCGGCCGCCATACGGTGCACCGGCAGCGGCGGTGCCGACACGGCGGGCAGCACCAGACGGGCCCGTACCGCGCCCGTACCGTGGCCGCCGCCCGGCACGTCCACCAGCACCGCTCCGGCGGGCGGCCCGGCGTCCCGCGCCGACCGCTGGCCGCGCAGCCCCTCCCAGATCTGCAACGGGTCGGCCGCCGCCGGTCCCGCGCCGGGCGCCGCCGCGTACAGCAGCTGCCCCTCCGCCGTCTCCAGGAAGACCGGATTGCCGGCGAAGTCCGCGAGGATACGGAGCACGCGCGGTACTCCGCCGCCCTCCAGCAGCGCCTCCGTGCACCGCCGGTGGACCTCCTCGGCCTGCCGCAGCAGCGCGTAGTGGCCGTTGACGATCTCGGTGTGGACCTCCTCGGTCACCGAGACGAAGGGCACCTCACGGTGGAGCTGCACGAGCGGCAGCCCGGCCGCCCGCGCCGTCTCCACCAGCGCCGCAGGCAGCCGGTCGAAGCGCGGCCCCAGCTCCACCACCAGCGCCGCGATCCCCCGGTCGGCGAGCCGGTGCACGAAGGCGCGCTGGTCGGCGGAGCGGGTGCCCAGACCGAGCCCGGTGGTGAGCAGCAGCTCGCCGCCCTTGAGCAGCGAGGCGATGTTGGGCACCTCGCCCGCGTGCACCCAGCGGACCGTACGGTCCAGCCGGTCCGCGCAGGCGACGACCTCGGGGAGACCACCGCGCAGTCCTGGCAGCTCAAGCGCCCGCCGTACGGTGATTCCGCCCTGACTGTCCATGAAGCCGGAGGCTACCCGCGGTTACGGCCGACGGGAAACGCCGGCACCGACGGGACGCGAGCGGGGGCGGAAGGGCGAGCGGGGGGCGGGAAAGCCCGAGGCCGGGACGGAGGAGCGCCCTCCGTCCCGGCCTCCGGACCGTCCTCAGCCTCCGTAGGCTCCCGAGGCCGTCAGCCGCAGCGCCGTGTCGATCAGCGGCACATGGCTGAACGCCTGCGGGAAGTTCCCGACCTGACGCTGCAACCGCGGGTCCCACTCCTCGGCCAGCAGCCCCAGGTCGTTCCTGAGCGCCAGCAGCTTCTCGAAGAGCTTCCGCGCCTCGTCCACCCGCCCGATCATCGCGAGATCGTCGGCCAGCCAGAACGAGCAGGCGAGGAAGGCACCCTCGTCGCCCTCCAGCCCGTCGACGCCCGCCTGGTCGCCGGAGGTCGGATAGCGCATCACGAAGCCGTCCTCCGTGGACAGCTCGCGCTGGATCGCCTCGATCGTGCCGATGACCCGCTTGTCGTCCGGCGGCAGGAAGCCCATCTGCGGGATGAGCAGCAGCGAGGCGTCCAGCTCCTTGGAGCCGTACGACTGCGTGAAGGTGTTCCGCTCCTTGTCGTACCCCTTCTCGCAGACATCGCGGTGGATGTCGTCCCGCATCTCGCGCCAGCGCTCCAGCGGCCCGTCCGCCTCGCCGGACTCGATCAGCTTGATCGTCCGGTCGACCGCGACCCAGGCCATCACCTTGGAGTGCACGAAGTGCCTGCGCGGCCCGCGCACCTCCCAGATGCCCTCGTCCGGCTGGTCCCAGTGCTTCTCCAGATAGCGGATCAGCTTGAGCTGGAGCACCGACGCGTAGTCGTTACGGGCCAGGCCCGTCATGTGCGCGAGATGCAGCGCCTCGGTGACCTCGCCGTAGACGTCGAGCTGGAGCTGGTGCGCGGCGCCGTTGCCGACCCGGACCGGGCCCGAGCGCTCGTAGCCGGGCAGCCAGTCCAGCTCGGCCTCGCCCAGCTCCCGTTCGCCCGCGATCCCGTACATGATCTGGAGGTTCTCCGGATCGCCGGCGACGGCGCGCAGCAGCCACTCGCGCCAGGCGCGGGCCTCCTCGCGGTAGCCGGTGCGCAGCAGCGAGGAGAGCGTGATCGCGGCGTCGCGCAGCCAGGTGTAGCGGTAGTCCCAGTTCCGTACGCCGCCGATCTCCTCCGGCAGCGAGGTGGTCGGCGCGGCGACGATGCCGCCCGTCGGCGCGTACGTCAGGGCCTTGAGCGTGATCAGGGAACGGACCACCGCCTCGCGGTAGGGCCCGTGGTACGTGCAGTGCTCGACCCACTCGCGCCAGAAGTCGGAGGTCGCCTCCAGCGAGCCCTCGGGATCGGGCAGCGCGGGCGGCTGCCGGTGCGAGGGCTGCCAGCTGATCGTGAAGGCGATCCGGTCGCCCGGCGCCACGGTGAAGTCGGAGTAGGTGGTGAGGTCCTTGCCGTAGGTCTCCGCCGTGGTGTCCAGCCAGACCGAGTCGGGTCCGGCGACGGCGACCGTGCGGTTGTCGACCTTGTGCACCCACGGCACCACGCGTCCGTAACTGAACCGCATCCGCAGCGCGGAGCGCATGGGCACCCGGCCGCTGATGCCCTCCACGATCCGGATGACCTGCGGAGCGCCGTCGCGCGGCGGCATGAAGTCCGTCACGCGCACCGTGCCGCGCGGGGTGTCCCACTCGGATTCCAGGATGAGTGAGTCTCCGCGGTAGCGGCGCCTGGCCGCCCGCGGCGGCACGGAGCCGGCGGGATGCGCCGGCCCCAGCCGCCAGAAGCCGTGCTCATCGGTGCCGAGCAGTGCCGCGAACACGGCATGCGAATCGAAGCGGGGCAGGCACAGCCAGTCGACTGTGCCGTCCCGGCAGACCAGGGCAGCGGTCTGCATGTCTCCGATGAGTGCGTAATCCTCGATGCGCCCGGCCACGTGCATCTCCAGTCGAACGGCCATGTCCGCCCCGCGGGGCGCGTACTTCGGTCAAGAGTCGTTGACGAGCTCATCTTCCGGGAAATCGGGCGGGGTGTGCCGATGCCGGCCGGACTCGGCAGCGAACGTCCGAGCAGGATACGACGCACCTGGGACTTCTGCGCCACGGTCCCGGCAACATCGGTCCGACGAACATCGTGGCCAAGGGTGACTCCGGGGACAAAGGGTGACACCTGCGAAGGGAGTGGGACGCGTGGCCGGAACCGGCCTCGTCGCGTCGCTGATACCCTGGTAGCCCGTGGACCGGTGGACTCCCAGCAACGCGAAGGGGCCCCGAACCCGCAGCGACGGAAGTCCCTCACCGCTTCGGCAGGGACACCGGTACGCACCTCAGACCGCGACCACGGGAGCCCCCTCTTGGCCATGCCGACCCGATCCTCGACATCCTCGACGACCAAGCACATCTTCGTCACCGGGGGCGTCGCGTCCTCCCTCGGCAAGGGCCTGACCGCCTCCAGTCTGGGTGCGCTGCTCAAGGCGCGTGGTCTGCGGGTCACCATGCAGAAGCTCGACCCGTACCTCAACGTCGATCCCGGCACCATGAACCCGTTCCAGCACGGTGAGGTGTTCGTCACCAACGACGGCGCCGAGACCGATCTGGACATCGGCCACTACGAGCGCTTCCTCGACGTGGATCTCGACGGCTCCGCCAATGTCACCACCGGCCAGATCTACTCCCAGGTCATCGCCAAGGAGCGGCGCGGCGAGTACCTGGGCGACACGGTTCAGGTCATTCCGCACATCACCAACGAGATCAAGCACCGTATCCGGCGGATGGCGACCGACGACGTCGACGTCGTCATCACGGAGGTCGGCGGCACGGTCGGCGACATCGAGTCGCTGCCCTTCCTGGAGACCGTCCGCCAGGTACGCCACGAGGTCGGCCGCGACAACGTCTTCGTCGTGCACATCTCGCTGCTGCCCTACATCGGCCCGTCCGGAGAGCTGAAGACCAAGCCGACACAGCACTCGGTGGCGGCTCTGCGCAACATCGGAATTCAGCCGGATGCGATCGTGCTCCGCGCCGACCGGGATGTCCCGCTTCCGATCAAGCGCAAGATCTCGCTGATGTGCGATGTGGACGAGGCGGCCGTGGTGGCCTGTGTGGACGCCAAGTCGATCTACGACATCCCCAAGGTGCTCCACACCGAGGGCCTGGACGCCTATGTCGTAAGGAAACTGGATCTGCCGTTCCGCGATGTGGACTGGACGGTCTGGGACGATCTGCTGGACCGGGTCCACAATCCGGACCACGAGGTGACCGTCGCGCTGGTCGGCAAGTACATCGATCTGCCCGACGCCTATCTGTCGGTGACCGAGGCGCTGCGCGCCGGCGGGTTCGCCAACAAGGCACGCGTCAAAGTGAAGTGGGTCACATCGGACGACTGCAAAACTCCGGTCGGCGCGGCACGGCAGCTCGCCGATGTCGACGGGATCCTGATCCCGGGCGGCTTCGGGGAGCGCGGGGTCACCGGCAAGGTCGGTGCGATCCAGTACGCGCGGGAGAACGGCGTCCCGCTGCTGGGAATCTGTCTGGGACTCCAGTGCATCGTGATCGAGGCCGCGCGCAATGTGGCGGGCATCCCCGACGCCAACTCCACCGAGTTCGACTCCGGCACCGCGCACCCGGTGATCTCGACGATGGAGGAGCAGCTCGCCTACGTCGAGGGCGCGGGCGATCTGGGCGGCACGATGCGGCTCGGTCTCTACCCGGCGAAGCTCGCCGAGGGCTCGATCGTGCGCGAGGTCTACGACGACCAGCCGTACGTGGAGGAGCGCCACCGGCACCGCTACGAGGTCAACAACGCCTACCGCGCGGAGCTGGAGAAGAAGGCCGGTCTGGTCTTCTCGGGCACCTCGCCCGACAACAAGCTGGTCGAGTACGTCGAGTACGCCCGCACCACGCATCCCTATCTGGTCGCCACCCAGGCCCACCCGGAGCTGAGGTCCCGCCCGACCAGGCCGCACCCTCTCTTCACCGGTCTGGTGAAGGCCGCGGTGGACCGCCGCCGGGGCGGGCGGCCCGGCTCACCGGAGCGCGTGGCCGCCGGCGCGTAGGCGATACGGTGGAGCCGGGGCGACGGGGGTCTTCCAGCATTCCTGCCCCGGTTTTCCGCGTGCGCGTCCTCCGCGTGCGCGCGCTGTGTGGAAGGACGCTTTTCATGACCATCAAGGACGCCCCCGAGGAGTGGCGGATCACCGCCACCAGGACGCCCTTCCGCGGCAACAAGACCAGTGTCCGTACGGATGATGTGGTCATGCCCGACGGCACGGTCGTCTCACGTGACTACCAGGTCCACCCGGGCTCCGTGGCGATCCTCGCGCTGGACGACGAGGGCCGGGTGCTCGTCCTGCGCCAGTACCGCCACCCGGTACGCCAGAAGCTCTGGGAGATCCCGGCCGGTCTGCTCGACGTACCGGGCGAGAATCCGCTGCACGCGGCGCAGCGCGAGCTGTACGAGGAGGCGCATGTCAAGGCGGAGGACTGGCGGGTGCTGACGGACCTCTACACCACTCCCGGCGGCTGTGACGAGGCGGTACGGATCTTCCTCGCGCGCGATCTGTCCGAGGCGCAGGGCGAGCGCTTCGAGGTCTCCGACGAGGAGGCGGACATGGAGCTGGCGCGGGTGGACCTCGGGGAGCTGACCCGGGGTGTGCTCGCGGGCGAGCTGCACAACAACTGTCTGGTCGTGGGCGTTCTCGCGCTCGGCGCGGTGCTGGCGGGCGACGGCGTCGAGGCGCTGCGGCCGGCGGACGCGCCGTGGCCCGCCCGTCCGTTTGAATCCTGAGCCCGACGGGCTTGTCGACATCCTGAGCCCGACCGGCTTGAATACCGGGCCCGGCGGCGCGTCGCGAGCCCGGCGTGCGTGTCCTGAATCGCGGTCACTCGATCTGACGATACGACTGATCCGATCGGGGGATCGGTCGGCCGCGCTCCACCGCTTCCGTCGCAGAGAGTGAACTACGCTCGAACCGCCCGTGCGGAGATCCGCCGGGCTCGGCTCGTGCGCAGGCGGACGGAGCGTGGCCCGTGACGGATCAGGCGGTGGATGTGGGCGGCTCCGGCCGTACGGGCGCCACGGGGAAGAGCGGCGGCTCCACCGACGCGGAGCCGGACGCCGCAGCGGTGAACGAATCCGATCGTCCCTCGGGCAGGCGGCGTGGCCGCCGGTCCAGGCAGGCCGCCGTGAAGGCGCCCCAGGACGGTTCCGAGACGAAAGGTACGGCCCGGGTGAAGCTCCCGGAGAGTCCCGAGGACGCGACCAGTGACACGTCCGCCGCGGTGACGGAGAGTGGCCCTTCGTCGGCCGCACGGCGCCGTCGTCCCTTTCTGAGACGCCGTCCCGCCGCGGTCGCCGTGTCCGCGTCCGGCGACGGGTCCGCCGCCGACGCGTGCGCCGAGGGCGAGTCCGCCCCGGACGGGTCCGCCGAGGGCGGGGCCACGGTTCCGGATTCCGTGGATTCCGCGGGCCCCGCGTCCGTCGGCACGGCCGCCGGGAAGGCGGCCCTTCCGGCCGGGTCACCGGCCCCGCCCGTGTCCGCGACCGCCACGACCGGGCCCGC
>NZ_MAUD01000149.1 GCF_001700515.1 Streptomyces lushanensis | reverse complement strand
CGGTTACGCGACGCCCGCCGCCCGTACCCGCTCCAGCGTGGCCCGCGCGGCGGCCGTCGCGTAACCGCGGCCCCAGTGCGCCCGGCCGAGGCGCCAGCCGATCTCGATCTCGCCGACCGGCCCGAACGACGCGTGCGGCCAGGGCTGCGCGCCGGTGAAGCCGATCACCTCGCCGTCCTGGTCCAGCAGCGTCCAGAAGCAGAAGCCGCGCTCGGCGTCGTGCCTGCGCTGACGGGCGGTCAACTCCTCGTACACCGAGCGTTCCGCGGGCGTACCGCCGTGGAACTCCATCACCTCGGGATCGTTGAACACCCGGTGCCAGTCGAGCGCGTCCTCGTCGGTGGGGACGCGGAGCCGCACCACGGGGGAGGGGAGCGGCGTGGTCATGTCGGTCACGGGGGCAGCCCTTCAGCGGAGGCGTCGATGCGCCCCCATAGACTGCACATGTCCAGTGCCGTCCGGTACGCAATTTCGAGTCTTCGGGAGAACCCGCCGTGACCGAGCCCCGCTCCGAAAGCACCGCGGATGTGATCGTCGTCGGCGCAGGCCCCGCCGGTTCCACGACCGCGTACTACCTGGCCAAGGCGGGCCTGGACGTACTGCTGCTGGAGAAGACGGCGTTCCCGCGCGAGAAGGTCTGCGGTGACGGGCTCACCCCGCGTGCCACCAAGCAGTTGGTGTCGATGGGCATCGACATCTCCGAGGAGGCGGGCTGGCTGCGCAACAAGGGCCTGCGGATCATCGGCGGCGGTGTACGGCTCCAGCTCGACTGGCCGGATCTGGCCTCCTACCCGGACTACGGACTGGTCCGCAAGCGGGACGACTTTGACGAGCAGCTCGCACGGCAGGCGCAGAAGGCGGGCGCGCGGCTGTACGAGCGCTGCAACGCCGGCGCTCCGATCACCGACGAGCGCACCGGCCGCATCACCGGCGTGCACGCCAAGCTGGGCGAGGAGAAGACACCGGTCACCTTCCACGCGCCGCTCGTCGTCGCGGCCGACGGCAACTCGACGCGGCTGTCGCTCGCGATGGGGCTGCACCGGCGCGAGGACCGGCCGATGGGGGTGGCCGTCCGTACGTACTTCACCTCGCCGCGCCACGACGACGACTACCTGGAGTCCTGGCTGGAGCTCTGGGACCGGCGGGGGCCCGGTGAGGACCGGCTGCTGCCCGGATACGGCTGGATCTTCGGGATGGGCGACGGCACGTCCAATGTCGGTCTCGGCGTCCTCAACACCTCCGACTCGTTCAAGGAGCTGGACTGGCGCGAGGTGCTCAAGGCGTGGTGCGCGTCGATGCCGGAGGACTGGGGCTACACGCCGGAGAACATGACGATGCCCATCCGCGGCGCCGCCCTGCCGATGGCGTTCAACCGCCAGCCGCACTACACCAAGGGCCTGCTGCTGGTGGGCGACGCGGGCGGTCTGGTCAACCCGTTCAACGGCGAGGGCATCGCGTACGCCATGGAATCGGGCCGGATCGCCGCCGACGTGATCGTCCAGGCGCATGCCCGCGCCACGCCCGCCCAGCGCGAACTGGCCCTGCACCACTATCCGAAGGTCCTCAAGGACACCTACGGCGGCTACTACACGCTGGGCCGCGCGTTCGTGAAGCTGATCGGCAACCCGAAGATCATGAAGCTGGCGGCCCAGCGCGGTCTGACGCATCCGCTGCTGATGAAGTTCACGCTGAAGATGCTGGCGAACCTGACGGACCCGACGGGCGGCGACGCGATGGACCGGATCATCAACGGCCTGTCGAAGGTCGCCCCCAAGGCGTGAGCCCCGAGGGCGCGGACATCCGGCGCGGCAGGATCTGGACGAGGGTCTAGCCGTCCGCCCACTTCCGCAGTGCCGCCCGGTCGGCGAACGCTCCCACGTTGGTGTCGACCGGGGTGTCCGTGTACTGGTGGAACCTCCATCTGGCCTTGATCCGGGGCTCTCCGGGCGTCACGTAGTCCGCGATCCACAGCGCGTCGCCCGCGTTGCTGGTGGTGTCCCGGTTGAGCCAGTAGTACTGCCCGCAGTAGAGCCCGACGCGGTGCGTCGCGCCTCGGAGCCGCTTCACCTCGGCGAGGAAGGCGTCCTTCTCGGCGCAGGAGACTCCCTCGTCCTCCCAGTCCGCGAAAAGCGGATCGCCCTCGATGCTCGCGCACTCCTCCACGAAATATCTGGCCTGCGCCTTCATGCTTCCGGGCCGCAGAAAGTGATAGAAGCCCACCACCAGCCCGGCGGCCCGCCCGTGCGCGGCCTGCGCGGTCATCTTCGGATTGATGTACGAGACGCCTTCGGTGGCCTTCACGAAGACGAACGAGAGCCCGTTCGTGCTGAACGTGGAATTCTGGTGCGAGGAAACGTCGATCCCGCGAACGGTCATGTGCGGTACCTCCTGGGGTGGTGCGCTCAAGGCCCTGTCCGGCGGATCCACGTGGACCCGGAACGCCTGGCACGGCACCTCGCCGCGTTGTCGGAGCCGTCCGAGTACGTCCAGTCCGTCGACGACGCCGGTCCTCCGCCTCGCGACGCTCCCCCGTGGCCTGAACGGCACGGGAGGTGCCCCCTTTGCCGGACGCCCCGGGCCGATCCACGAGGATCCGCCGGACATGACCTGGTCTCCTTGGTTCCTACCCAGAAGCGATCGCCCGTGCTGTCACTCGATCGGGGGACAGCGAAGGCCCGCATCCCCCCGAGCGGGGTGCGGGCCCTCGGTAACACCTATCAGGCGGGACGTCAGAGGACGCGGACCGCGCCGCTCGGCGGGTCCCAGTCCAGGGACTTCTGGACCACGCCGGAGCTCGGGTTCTGCGCGCCGATGAACTCGCCGCCGCCGATGTAGATCGCCGTGTGGTACGCGCTGCCCGCACCGCCCCAGTACAGGATGTCGCCCGGCTGGAGGTTGCTCAGGGAGACCTGCGTGCCGGCTGTCGACTGGTCCTGCGAGACGCGCGGGAGGTCGACACCGATCTGCCGGTACGCGGCCTGGACCAGACCGGAGCAGTCCCAGGCGTTGGGGCCCGTGGAGCCCATCACGTACGCGTCACCGAGCTGGGCCTGGGCGAACGCGATGAGCGCGCCCGCGGAGCCGCTCGCCTGCGAGGTGGCCTTGGGAGCGGCGGCCGTACCGGAGCCCGAGTCGCTGCTCGCGGACGTCGGGGCGAGCGTCGTGCGCTCGGAGGTACGGGAGGCGCGTGCCGTCGCCTCGGCCTCGGCGCGGGCGGCGGCCTCGGCCTTCTTCTTCGCCTCGGCCCTCCGGGCCTCCGCCTTGCGCTCCGCCTCGGCCTTGGCCTTCCTGGCGGCCTGGGCGGCCTTGGTGGCCGCGGCGTTCTCCTGGGCGTTCAGCTCAAGGCTGAGAGCGACCCTCTGGGTGGCGTCCGCGGACTGTGCGACGGCGCCTGCGAGCCCGGATGTGAGCGTGGGCATTTCGATGGTCTCGGTCACCGGCTCGGCGGCGTTCGCCGGTCCGGCGGCACCGGCCACCGCGATCGTGCTGAGGACGCCACCGGCGACTCCGGCACGGATGGCGACTTTCGACGCGCCGCGGCGGGGTTTCCGGTGGCTGGGTATGTGAGCGGTGTGGGACATGGGTACACCGGTATCAGCAGGTACCTGGTTCCCGTCAAGCATCGTGTATTGCGACACAGTTACGTCCGGAATATTTGAATCCGCTTAGTTGTCACTCTTATTGACGCCGTACCGGGCAAAACGGGCACGAGTGATCATGGCCTTGATCATGGCCTTTTGAGGAAAGGCCCGAATTGCCCACCGCTTACCATCCCTTCACACTCATGGCCAAGCCCGCTTCTCTCGAAGGTTGAGTGATGTGGTACAGGTCACAGGATGGTCACCGCTCGGCGGCCGGAACGATCACGGAGTCCGGCCGGAGGATTCGCGAGGGTGAATCGAGGGTGAACCGGTGCGTCCCCGGTGCCGCCCCCCCTCGCTCGTGAACGCGTGCACGTGTCCACTTCCGTCCTCGCCTTCCCCTCGCCCGGGTGAGCCCCGGCGCCTTATCACTCCCGGCCGTCCCATTGCCAATTTGCCTGTACGGTGCATCTCTTGGTACAGCGGCACGCCTCCGACCAGCGGGAACGGAGTCGGATGTCACATCTGGTGATGGCCCGGCCGCTTCGCGTATGAAGATCACCGCTCATCCGACTTCATGATCGTTCGTCAGGTGGTGGAGATCACAAAGGTGTTGCCGTACCCCGTGTCGCAGATCACAGACCACCAGGCATAGGATGCGTGGCAGTCGGGCTTGTGAACTGCCTCACATGTACGCGATCTTCGGTGATCGCGGTGGGGCGGCGAGGTGGATGCCCGGTGCGGTCCAACGGTCAAGGACGACTGGAAGGAGCTGAGGAGCGTGAATTCCTACGCGCCGATCCTCGCGCTCGGCGCCCTCGGGGCTGGGTTTGCCATCTTCTCCGTGGTCATGGCCACGCTTATCGGCCCAAAACGGTACAACCGGGCGAAACTTGAGGCGTACGAGTGCGGCATCGAGCCCACGCCCACGCCGGCCGGAGGTGGCCGTTTCCCGATCAAGTACTACCTGACGGCGATGCTCTTCATCGTCTTCGACATCGAGATCGTCTTCCTTTACCCCTGGGCCGTCACCTTCGACGCGCTGGGGATTTTCGGGCTCGTGGAGATGCTGCTCTTCGTGCTCACCGTCTTCGTCGCCTACGCCTATGTATGGCGGCGCGGCGGCCTAGAATGGGACTAAAGGGGCCAAGGGGGCACCAATGGGACTCGAAGAGAAGCTGCCGAGCGGTTTTCTGCTCACCACCGTCGAGCAGGCATCGGGCTGGGTGCGGAAGTCGTCCGTCTTCCCCGCCACCTTCGGCCTCGCCTGCTGCGCGATCGAGATGATGACGACCGGCGCGGGTCGCTACGACCTGGCGCGGTTCGGCATGGAGGTCTTCCGCGGCTCGCCGCGGCAGGCCGATCTGATGATCGTGGCCGGGCGAGTGAGCCAGAAGATGGCGCCCGTGCTGAGGCAGGTCTATGACCAGATGCCCAATCCCAAGTGGGTGATCTCCATGGGGGTTTGTGCGTCATCGGGCGGGATGTTCAATAATTACGCGATTGTCCAGGGTGTTGATCACATCGTCCCTGTCGACATCTATTTGCCCGGCTGCCCGCCGCGCCCCGAGATGCTGATGGACGCCATCCTCAAGCTTCACCAGAAGATCCAGGGCTCCAAGCTCGGGGTCAACGCGGAGGAAGCGGCCCGTGAGGCGGAGGAAGCGGCTCTCAAGGCGCTCCCGACGATCGAGATGAAGGGGCTGCTGCGGTGAGCGACGAGCAGCAATCCGGAAATAACGTTCCGTCCCCCCGGGACGACACCGGTGAGGTCATCGGCGTACGGAAGGGGATGTTCGGCGCCAACAACGGCGGCGACACCTCCGGTTACGGCGGTCTCGTACGGACCGTGACGCTGCCCGGTGCCTCGGCCCGGCCGTACGGCGGTCCCGGCGGTGTCTTCGACGAGATCGCCGACGAGCTCGAGGGCGCGCTGGAGGAGCAGGGGATCGCTCCCGGGAACGCCCTCGTGAAGACGGTCGTCGACCGGGGCGAGATCACCTTCCATGTCGCCCGGGAACACCTCGTACAGGTGGCGCGTACGCTCCGTGACGATCCGGCGCTCCGCTTCGAGCTCTGCACCGGTGTCTCGGGCGTCCACTTCCCCGGTGACAAGGGCCGTGAGCTGCACGCCGTCTACCATCTGCGCTCGCTCACCCACGGCCGGCTGATCCGGCTGGAGGTGTCCGCCCCCGACGCCGATCCGCATGTCCCGTCCCTGGTCGCGGTCTATCCGACCAACGACTGGCACGAGCGTGAGACGTACGACTTCTTCGGCCTGATCTTCGACGGCCACCCCGCGCTGACCCGGATCATGATGCCGGACGACTGGCAGGGCTTCCCGCAGCGCAAGGACTATCCCCTCGGCGGTATCCCCGTCGAGTACAAGGGCGCCCAGATCCCGGCTCCGGACCAGCGGAGGTCGTACTCCTGATGTCTGCTCCTCACGAAACCCCGCACGCCACCGCCCGCGCGACGACCGAGGGCACCGTCTACACCGTCACCGGCGGTGACTGGGACGAGGTCGTCCAGTCCGCCGCCAAGGCGGACGACGAGCGGATCGTCGTCAACATGGGTCCCCAGCACCCGTCCACCCATGGAGTGCTCCGGCTGATTCTGGAGATCGAGGGCGAGACCGTCACCGAGGCCCGCTGCGGCATCGGCTATCTCCACACCGGTATCGAGAAGAACCTCGAATTCCGCAACTGGACGCAGGGCACCACCTTTGTCACGCGGATGGATTATCTGACGTCGTTCTTCAACGAGACGGCGTACTGCCTCGGTGTGGAGAAGCTGCTCGGCATCGAGGACGACATCCCGGACCGTGCCACACTGCTGCGCGTCCTGCTGATGGAGCTGAACCGGCTCTCCTCGCATCTGGTCTGTATCGCCACCGGCGGTATGGAGCTGGGCGCGACGACGATCATGATCTACGGCTTCCGTGATCGTGAACTGATTCTCGATGCCTATGAGCTGATCACCGGACTGCGGATGAACCACGCGTTCATCCGGCCCGGCGGACTCGCCCAGGATCTGCCGCCGGGCGCCGTCGACCATCTGCGCGAGCTGGTCAGGACGCTGCGGAAGAACCTGCCGGAGTACGACAAGCTCGCCACCGGCAACCCGATCTTCAAGGCCCGGATGCAGGACGTCGGCTATCTCGACCTGGCCGGCTGCATGGCGCTGGGCGCCACCGGACCGATCCTCCGCTCCGCCGGGCTCCCGCACGATCTGCGCAGGTCGGACCCGTACTGCGGATACGAGACCTTCGAGTTCGACGTTCCGACGGCCGACTCGTGCGACTCCTACGGCCGCTTCCTGATCCGGCTGGAGGAGATGCGCCAGTCGCTCCGCATCGTCGAGCAGTGCCTGGACCGGCTGGAGCCGGGACCGGTGATGGTCGCCGACAAGAAGATCGCCTGGCCCGCCCAGCTCGCGCTCGGCCCCGACGGTCTGGGCAACTCGCTGGACCACATCAAGAACATCATGGGCACGTCCATGGAGGCTCTGATCCATCACTTCAAGCTGGTGACGGAGGGCTTCCGGGTGCCGCCGGGACAGGCGTACGCGGCTGTCGAGTCGCCCAAGGGCGAGCTGGGCGCGCATGTCGTCTCCGACGGAGGCACACGTCCCTACCGGGTCCACTTCCGCGACCCGTCCTTCACCAATCTCCAGGCCATGGCGGCCATGTGCGAGGGCGGCCAGGTCGCCGATGTCATCGTCGCCGTCGCGTCCATCGACCCCGTGATGGGAGGCGTCGACCGGTGACCGCCACACCGCCCAACTCCGAGGTCAGCCTGGGCATGCCCCAGCTCCCCGCGCCCGACTACCCGGCCGACGTACGGGCCAGGCTCGAAGCGGACGCCAAGGAGATCATCGCCCGCTACCCCGGGGCACGCTCCGCACTGCTCCCCCTGCTGCACCTGGTGCAGTCGGAGGAGGGCTATGTGTCCCGTACGGGCATGGCCTTCTGCGCCGAGCTGCTCGAACTCACCACCGCCGAGGTCACCGCCGTCGCGACCTTCTACTCGATGTACCGGCGCAAGCCGGGCGGCGACTACCAGGTCGGCGTCTGTACGAACACGCTCTGCGCGGTGATGGGCGGCGACGCCATCTTCGACGAGCTGAAGGAGCACCTCGGCGTCGGCAACGACGAGACGACCGAGGACGGCAAGGTCACGCTCGAACACATCGAGTGCAACGCGGCCTGCGACTTCGCTCCCGTGGTGATGGTCAACTGGGAGTTCTTCGACAACCAGACGCCCGACAGCGCCAAGCGGCTCGTCGACGATCTCCGCGGCGGCCGTCCCGTCGAGCCCACCCGGGGCGCGCCGCTGTGCACGTACAAGGAGACCGCGCGCATCCTCGCCGGCTTCCCCGACGAGCGCCCGGGCGCCGTCGGCGCCACGGGCGGCGCCGGTCCCGCCTCGCTGATCGGTCTGCGGCTGGCCAAGGGTGAGGCGCCCGCGCCTCGGGTGGTGCGCCCGCGTGACTCCGGGGCACCGCACGACGCACCGCAGCCGGGCTCGCAGCACCTCAGTTCGCACGACGCACCACAGCAGACGTCGGCCTCCGACCCTGCCGGCCCGGCCGGACCCGAAGCTGAGGAGGGGGAGTGATGACCATGACAGCCGAGCTGGACGAGAACGGGACGAGTCCCGAGAAGCTCCTCGCACCCGTCCTGTCCGCCTTCTGGGACCAGCCGGAATCCTGGACCCTGGCGACCTATGAGCGGCACGACGGATACGAAGGGCTCAAGAAGGCCTTCGCGATGGCGCCGGACGATCTCATCGCGTACGTCAAGGAATCCGGGCTGCGCGGACGCGGCGGCGCGGGCTTCCCCACCGGAATGAAGTGGCAGTTCATTCCGCAGGGCGACGGCAAGCCGCACTATCTCGTCGTCAACGCGGACGAGTCGGAACCGGGCACCTGCAAGGACATCCCCCTTCTCTTCGCCAATCCGCACTCCCTCATCGAGGGCATCGTGATCGCCTGCTACGCGATCCGCTCGCAGCACGCCTTCATCTATCTGCGCGGCGAGGTCGTGCCCGTACTGCGCAGGCTGCACGAAGCGGTCCGCGAGGCCTACGCGGCGGGCTATCTCGGCAAGAACATCCTGGGCAGCGGACTCGATCTCGATGTCACCGTGCACGCGGGCGCGGGCGCGTACATCTGCGGCGAGGAGACCGCGCTGCTCGACTCGCTGGAGGGCCGTCGCGGCCAGCCCAGGCTCCGTCCCCCCTTCCCGGCGGTCGCGGGTCTGTACGCGTGCCCCACTGTGGTGAACAACGTCGAGTCCATCGCGTCGGTTCCCGCGATCCTGCACCGGGGCAAGGACTGGTTCAGGTCCATGGGCAGCGAGAAGTCCCCGGGCTTCACGCTCTACTCGCTCAGCGGGCATGTCACCAACCCCGGCCAGTACGAGGGCCCCCTCGGCCTCACCCTGCGCCAGCTCCTCGACATGGGCGGCGGTATCCGCAAGGGCCACCGGCTCAAGTTCTGGACGCCCGGCGGCTCCTCGACACCGATGTTCACCGACGAGCACCTCGATGTCCCGCTGGACTACGAGGGCGTGGGCGCCGCGGGCTCCATGCTCGGCACGAAGGCACTCCAGTGCTTCGACGAGACCACCTGTGTCGTACGGGCCGTCACCCGCTGGACCGAGTTCTACGCGCACGAGTCCTGCGGCAAGTGCACACCGTGCCGTGAAGGCACCTACTGGCTGGTCCAGTTGCTGCGCGACATCGAGGCCGGCAAGGGACAGATGTCCGATCTCGACAAGCTGGGCGACATCGCCGACAACATCAACGGCAAGTCGTTCTGCGCGCTCGGCGACGGCGCCGCCGCCCCGATCTTCTCCTCGCTCAAGTACTTCCGCGAGGAGTACGAGCAGCACATCACCGGCAAGGGCTGCCCCCTCGACCCGTCCAGGTCGACCGCCTGGGCCGACAACCACCTGGAGGTGAACGCATGACCGTCACCACGTCGGCCGCCGGCTCCGGGAGCGGTGAGGCCCCGGTCCCGCCCGAGGACCTCGTCTCGCTGACCATCGACGGCATCGAGATCTCCGTCCCCAAGGGGACCCTGGTGATCCGCGCCGCCGAGCTGCTCGGCATCGAGATCCCGCGCTTCTGCGACCATCCGCTGCTCGATCCGGCCGGTGCCTGCCGGCAGTGCATCGTCGAGGTCGAGGGCCAGCGCAAGCCCATGGCGTCCTGCACCATCACCTGCACCGACGGGATGGTGGTCAAGTCGCAGCTCACCTCGCCGGTCGCCGAGAAGGCCCAGCGCGGAGTGATGGAGCTGCTGCTCATCAACCACCCGCTGGACTGCCCGGTCTGCGACAAGGGCGGCGAGTGCCCGCTCCAGAACCAGGCGATGCAGGTCGGCGACCCGGACACCCGCTTCGAGGGCAGGAAGCGCACCTTCGAGAAGCCCGTCCCGATCTCCACCCAGGTGCTGCTCGACCGTGAGCGGTGTGTGCTCTGCGCCCGCTGCACGCGGTTCTCCAACGAGATCGCGGGCGACCCGATGATCGAGCTGCTGGAGCGTGGCGCGCTCCAGCAGGTCGGCACCGGCGAGGGCGACCCGTTCGAGTCGTACTTCTCCGGCAACACCATCCAGATCTGTCCGGTCGGCGCGCTGACCTCGGCTGCGTACCGCTTCCGCTCCCGCCCGTTCGACCTGGTGTCCTCGCCGAGCGTCTGCGAGCACTGCGCGGGCGGCTGCGCGACCCGTACCGACCACCGGCGCGGCAAGGTCATGCGGCGGCTGGCGGCGAACGACCCCGAGGTCAATGAGGAGTGGGTCTGCGACAAGGGACGGTTCGGCTTCCGATACGCGCAGAAGCCCGACCGGCTCACCACTCCGCTCGTACGGAACGAGGACGGCGTCCTCGAACCGGCGAGCTGGCCCGAGGCGCTGGCGGCGGCGGCCCGCGGTCTGGGCGCGGCCCGCGGCCGGGCCGGTGTGCTGGCGGGCGGCCGGCTCACCGTCGAGGACTCCTACGCGTACGCCAAGTTCGCCCGGGTCGTCCTCGACACCAATGACATCGACTTCCGCGCGCGCGTGCACAGCACCGAGGAGGCCGACTTCCTCGCCGCCCATGTCGCCGGACGCGGCCGGGACCTGGACGGCACGGGCCTGACCTACACCACGCTGGAGAAGGCCCCGACGGTTCTGCTCGTGGGCTTCGAGTCCGAGGAGGAGGCGCCCGGCGTCTTCCTGCGGCTGCGGAAGGCGCGGCGCAAGCGCGGTCAGCGCACCTTCTCGCTCGCCACCCACGCCACCCGGGGTCTGGAGAAGGCCGGAGGCATCCTGCTGCCGGCCGCCCCGGGTACCGAGACCGAGTGGCTGGACGCGCTCACCTCCGCGACGGGACTGGACGGGGACGGGGCACGCGCCGCCGAGGCGCTGCGCGTCCCCGGCGCGGTGATCATCGTCGGCGAGCGGCTGGCCGCGGTCCCCGGCGGACTCACCGCCGCGGCGCGGGCCGCCACCGCGACCGGCGCCCGGCTGGTGTGGATCCCCCGGCGGGCCGGCGAGCGCGGCGCGATCGAGGCGGGCGCGCTCCCGACGCTGCTGCCCGGCGGCCGGCCCGCCGTCGATCCGCGGGCCCGTGAGGAGACCGCGGCGGTCTGGGGCGTACGCGAACTGCCGCACCGCTACGGCCGTGACACCGGCCGGATCGTCGAGGCCGCAGCCACCGGCGAGCTGGGCGCCCTGCTCGTCGCGGGCGTCGAGGTCGCGGACCTGCCCGATCCGGCGGCCGCGCTGGCCGCGCTGGACTCGGTCGGCTTCCTGGTCTCGCTGGAGCTGCGGCCCAGCGAGGTCACCGAGCGGGCGGACGTGGTCTTCCCGGTCGCCGCCGTCGCGGAGAAGCCGGGCACCTTCCTCAACTGGGAGGGCCGGGCGCGGACCTTCGAGGCCTCGCTCAAGCCCGAACAGATGACCCGGCGCCTCGCACCGAGCGACGCGCGGGTGCTGCACATGCTCGCCGACGCGATGGACGCGCATCTCGCGCTGCCGGACCTGAGGGCCGTACGCGCGGAACTCGACCGGCTCTCCGGCTGGGACGGGGAGCGCGCCGACGAGCCGCTGGAGTCGTCCCGTCCGGTGCCGCGTCCCGGCGACGGCGAGGCGGTCCTCGCGGGCCACCGTCTGCTGCTCGACCAGGGCAGGCTCCAGGAGGGCGACGAGGCGCTGGCGGGTACTCGCCATGCCGCGGTCGCCCGGCTCTCCGCCACGACGGCCGCCGAGACAGGCGTCAAGGACGGCGACGAACTGGCCGTCACCGGGCCCGTGGGCACGGTCACTCTGCCGCTGCTGGTGACGGAGATGCCCGACCGGGTCGTGTGGCTGCCGCTGAACTCCACGGGCGGCGGTGTTCTCGCGGACACCGGGTCACGCCCCGGCACGCTGGTCCGTATCGGCCCGGCCAACCCGGCACCGGAGGTGCGCGCATGACCGCCCTCGCCCACTTCGTGACGGCTCCGCAGACGGTCCTCGCCGCCGAGGACCTGTCGATGTTCGGCCGCGACCCATGGTGGCTGGTGGCCGTCAAGGCCGTCTTCTGCTTCGCGTTCCTGATGGTGACCGTGCTCTTCTCCATCGTGTGGGAGCGCAAGGTCGTCGCCTGGATGCAGCTGCGGATCGGGCCCAACCGGCACGGTCCCTGGGGCATGCTCCAGTCGCTCGCCGACGGCATCAAGCTGATGCTCAAGGAAGACGTGATCGTCAAGCGCGCGGACAAGGTCGTCTATGTCCTCGCACCGATCATCGCCGCGGTGCCGGCCTTCATGGCGATCGCCGTGATCCCGTTCGGTCCGGCCGGCAACGAGGTCTCGATCTTCGGCCAGCGCACCACGATGCAGCTCACCGACCTGCCGATCGCGATGCTCTACGTCCTCGCCGTCGCCTCGGTCGGGATCTACGGCATCGTCCTCGCGGGCTGGTCGTCGGGCTCGACGTATCCGCTGCTCGGCGGTCTGCGCTCCTGCGCGCAGATGATCTCCTACGAGATCGCCATGGGCGCCGCGTTCGCCTCGGTCTTCCTCTACTCGGGCTCGATGTCGACCTCGGCGATCGTCGAGGCGCAGGCCGACCGCTGGTACATCGTCCTGCTGCCGGTCTCCTTCATCATCTACATCGTCACGATGGTGGGCGAGACCAACCGCGCGCCCTTCGACATGCCGGAGTCCGAGGGCGACCTCGTCGGCGGTTTCAACACCGAGTACTCGTCGATCAAGTTCGCGATGTTCATGCTCGCCGAGTACGTCAACATGGTCACCGTCTCGGCCGTCGCGACCACCCTCTTCCTCGGCGGCTGGCGCGCACCGTGGCCGATCTCCACGTTCTGGGAGGGCGCGAACCACGGCTGGTGGCCGATGCTCTGGTTCGTCGTCAAGGTGCAGCTTCTGCTCTTCTTCTTCATCTGGCTGCGCGGCACGCTGCCCCGCGTCCGCTACGACCAGCTCATGAAGCTCGGCTGGAAGGTCCTGATCCCGGTCTCGGTGGTCTGGCTGATGCTCGTGGCGACCGTACGCGCGCTGCGGAACGAGAACTACGACTTCCAGTCGATCCTGCTGTACGTCGGCGGAGCGGTCATCGCGCTGCTGCTGCTCTCCTTCGTCGTGGACATCTTCCGCGACAAGCAGGACAGGGCCGCGGCGGCGAGGGAGCCCGAGCCACCGGCCTTCGACCCGATGGCGGGCGGATTCCCCGTACCGCCACTGCCCGGACAGACGCTGCCGCCCGTACCGCGCAGGCGGCCGAGGCGGGAGCGGGAGCTGATTGTCAGTGGTGGGGCCAATACTGTGAGTGACGGAACCGAGAGTGACGGAAAGGAGGCTGACGGTGTCTGATTCTTCGCACGGGGACATCCCCCGTCCTCCCCGGAATCCGGTGGCCGGCTTCGGCGTGACCTTCAAGGCCATGTTCAAGAAGCGGCTGACCGAGCAGTATCCGGAACAGCAGAAGGTGACGGCTCCGCGCTTCCACGGCCGGCACCAGCTCAACCGGCATCCGGACGGCCTGGAGAAGTGCATCGGCTGCGAGCTGTGCGCCTGGGCCTGCCCGGCGGACGCGATCTATGTGGAGGGCGCGGACAACACCGAGGAGGAGCGCTACTCCCCGGGCGAGCGGTACGGCCGCGTCTACCAGATCAACTACGCGCGCTGCATCCTCTGCGGTCTGTGCATCGAGGCGTGCCCCACCCGGGCGCTCACGATGACCAATGACTTCGAGCTGGCCGACAGCTCCCGCGAGAACCTGATCTATACGAAGGAGCAGCTCCTCGCGGGGCTCGAGGAAGGCATGGTCGAGTCACCGCACTCGATCTTCCCCGGCACGGACGAGCAGGACTACTACCGCGGTCTGGTCACCGAGGCCGCGCCCGGCACGGTCCGGCAGGTCGCGGTGAGCAAGGGCGAGACTCCGTCCGGCGAGGGGGCCGGCGCATGAGCACGCTCGCCGCCTCCGCCGGCTCGCTGACGTCCGTCGCCGCCGCGGCCTCCACCACCTCGACCGGTGAGGCCGTGCAGTTCTGGGTCCTCGGCACCGTCGCGGTGATCGGCGCGCTCTCGACGATCCTGATGAAGAAGGCCGTGCACAGCGCGCTGAGTCTGGCCGCGACGATGATCGTCCTGGCGGTCTTCTACCTGGCCAACGGGGCGTACTTCCTCGGCGTCGTCCAGATCATCGTCTACACCGGCGCGATCATGATGCTGTTCCTCTTCGTGGTCATGCTGGTCGGTGTCACCGCCGCCGACTCCCTCAAGGAGACGCTCAAGGGCCAGCGCTGGCTGGCCGCCCTCTGCGGGCTCGGCTTCGGTGTGCTGCTGATCGCGGGAATCGGCAATGCCTCGCTGGACTCCTTCACGGGACTCGGCCAGGCCAACGCCGGCGGCAATGTCGAAGGACTGGCCGCCCTGCTCTTCACCAAGTACGTCTTCGCCTTCGAGATCACCGGCGCGCTGCTGATCACCGCGTCCGTCGGCGCGATGCTGCTGACGCACCGGGAGCGCACCGAGCGGGCCAAGACGCAGCGGGAGATGGCCGAGGAGCGGGTGCGCAAGGGCACACAGCTTCCGCCGCTGCCCGCGCCCGGTGTCTACGCCCGGCACAACGCGGTGGACATCGCCGGTCTGCTGCCGGACGGCACGGCCTCCGAGCTGACGGTCAACAAGACGCTGAAGGCACGCGGCCAGATCCGCGACGTGTCGAACGAGGCGATCGCGGACCTGAAGGCGCTGGAGCGGAGCTCCGCGGAGCGGCTCGGCCGGGACGAGGAAGAGGTCAACTCATGAACCCGGTGTACTACCTCTATCTCGCCTCCCTGCTGTTCACCATCGGCGCCGCCGGTGTGCTGATCCGGCGGAACGCGATCGTGGTCTTCATGTGCGTCGAGCTCATGCTCAACGCCTGCAATCTCGCGTTCGTGACCTTCTCCCGGATGCACGGCAATCTCGACGGCCAGATCATCGCCTTCTTCACCATGGTCGTCGCCGCCGCGGAGGTCGTGGTCGGACTGGCGATCATCGTGTCCGTGTTCCGTTCCCGCCACTCGGCCTCGGTCGACGACGCCAGTCTGATGAAGCTCTGAGGGGTCGCTGAATCGTGGAGAACTTGATCGCGCTGCTCATCGCGGCGCCTCTACTGGGAGCTGCGGTCCTCCTCTGCGGGGGCCGCCGGCTCGACCGTGTGGGCCACTGGCTCGGCACACTGCTGGCCGCGGCGTCGTTCGTGATCGGCGTGGTGCTCTTCAGCGACATGCTCGGCAGGAGCGGCGACGGACGCACGCTGCACCAGCATCTCTTCAGCTGGATTCCCGTCGAGAGCTTCCAGGCGGATGTCGCCTTCCAGCTCGACCAGTTGTCGATGACCTTCGTCCTGCTGATCACCGGTGTGGGCACGCTGATCCACATCTACTCGATCGGGTACATGGAGCACGACGAGCGGCGCCGCCGCTTCTTCGGCTATCTGAACCTGTTCCTGGCGGCGATGCTCCTGCTGGTCCTCGCCGACAACTACCTCCTGCTGTACTTCGGCTGGGAGGGCGTCGGTCTCGCCTCGTACCTGCTCATCGGCTTCTGGCAGCACAAGCCCAGCGCGGCCACCGCCGCCAAGAAGGCCTTCCTGGTCAACCGCGTCGGTGACATGGGCCTGTCGATCGCGGTCATGCTGATGTTCACCACCTTCGGGACCTTCGCCTTCGGTCCGGTCCTCGGCTCCACCGGGGACGCCACCGAGGGGAAGATGACGGCGATCGGGCTGATGCTGCTGCTCGCCGCGTGCGGCAAGTCGGCGCAGGTGCCGCTCCAGTCCTGGCTCGGTGACGCGATGGAGGGCCCGACCCCGGTCTCGGCCCTGATCCACGCGGCCACGATGGTGACCGCGGGCGTGTATCTGATCACCCGCTCCGGTGCCATCTTCAACGCCGCTCCGGACGCCCAGCTGGTGGTCGTGGTGGTCGGCGCGGTGACGCTCCTGTTCGGTGCGGTCGTCGGTTGCGCGAAGGACGACATCAAGAAGGCCCTCGCGGGCTCGACGATGTCGCAGATCGGCTACATGATCCTGGCGGCGGGCCTCGGCCCGATCGGCTATGTCTTCGCGATCATGCACCTGGTCACGCACGGCTTCTTCAAGGCCGGGCTCTTCCTCGGGGCCGGTTCGGTCATGCACGGCATGAACGACGAGGTCGACATGCGGAAGTACGGGGGTCTGCGGAAGCACATGCCCGTCACCTTCGTCACCTTCGGGCTCGGCTATCTGGCGATCATCGGCTTCCCGGGTCTCTCCGGTTTCTTCTCCAAGGACCTGATCATCGAGGCGGCCTTCGCCAAGGGCGGCACACAGGGCTGGATCCTCGGCTCCGTCACGCTGCTCGGCGCGGCGATCACCGCGTTCTACATGACCCGGGTGATGCTGATGACCTTCTTCGGCGAGAAGCGCTGGCAGCCCGACGAGCACGGGCACCAGCCGCATCCGCACGAGTCCCCGAAGTCCATGACCATCCCGATGATCATCCTGGCCTTCGGCTCGGTCTTCGCGGGCGGTTTCTTCGCCATCGGGGAACGGTTCGTGCACTGGCTGGAGCCGGTCACCGGATACCACCACGGGGAAGCGCCGATCAGCGCGGCCACCGTCACCGGCGCCACCATGGTCGTCCTGGTGCTCGGCGCGGCGCTGGCCTGGCTGATGTACGGACGCCGGCCGGTCCCGGTGACCGCGCCGCGCGGCTCGCTGCTCACCCGGGCCGCCCGCCGCGATCTGCTCCAGGACGACTTCAACCACGTGGTCCTGGTCCGCGGCGGCGAGCACCTCACCCGCTCCCTGGTCTATGTCGACCACACCCTGGTCGACGGAGTGGTCAACGGCACCGCGGCGTCGTTCGGCGGGCTCTCCGGCCGGCTGCGCAAGCTGCAGAACGGCTACGCCCGCACCTATGCGGTCTCGATGTTCGGAGGTACGGCAGTGCTCATCGCCGCGACCCTGCTGATGAGGGCGGTGTAACCGGAAATGTCGTTCCCCCTTCTGACAGCCACGGCGGCGCTGCCCGCGCTCGG
The DNA here is from genome assembly GCF_001700515.1 of Streptomyces lushanensis. GTDB lineage: Bacteria > Actinomycetota > Actinomycetes > Streptomycetales > Streptomycetaceae > Streptomyces > Streptomyces lushanensis. The sequence goes on along the minus strand of NZ_MAUD01000149.1, from coordinate 14,547 downwards.
CGCGATCGCCACGGCGGCCGTCCCGGCCGCCCGGCGCACCGCCGCCAAGTGGCTGGCGCTGGTCTTCTCGCTCGCCACCCTGGTGCTGGCCGCCCTGGTCGTGGTCCGCTTCGAACCGGGCGGTGCCCGGTATCAGATCACCGAGTCGCACGCCTGGATCTCCGACTTCGGCGTGCGGTACGAACTGGGCGTGGACGGTATCGGGGTGGCGCTCCTCGCGCTGACCGCGCTGCTGATCCCGTTCGTGATCCTGGCCGGCTGGCACGACGCCGACCCGCTGGAGGACACCCGGCCGAACCGCCGCTGGCGGCCGACCCAGGGCTTCTTCGCGCTGATCCTGATGGTCGAGGCGATGGTGATCCTCTCCTTCGAGGCCACCGACGTCTTCCTCTTCTACATCCTCTTCGAAGCCATGCTCATCCCGATGTACTTCCTCATCGGCGGCTTCGGGGACCGCGCCCACGCGGGCGGGGACGAGGCGGCGGCGACGCAGCGCTCGTACGCGGCGGTCAAGTTCCTCCTCTACAACCTGGTCGGCGGCCTGATCATGCTGGCCGCCGTCATCGGGCTCTATACGGTCGCGGGGACCTTCTCGCTCTCCGAGATCGCCGAGGCACGGGCCAACGGCTCGCTGTCGATCGCGACCGGCACCGAGCGCTGGCTCTTCCTCGGCTTCTTCTTCGCGTTCGCGGTGAAGGCGCCGCTGTGGCCGCTGCACACCTGGCTGCCCAACGCCATGGGTGAGTCCACCGCGCCCGTCGCCGTACTGATCACCGCGGTGGTCGACAAGGTCGGCACCTTCGCGATGCTGCGCTTCTGCCTCCAGCTCTTCCCCGAGGCGTCCAAGTGGGCCACACCGGCGATCCTGGTGCTGGCGCTGATCAGCATCGTCTACGGAGCACTGCTCGCCGTCGGCCAGCGCGACATGAAGCGGCTGATCGCGTACGCGTCGATCTCGCACTTCGGCTTCATCATCATGGGCATCTTCGCGATGACCAGCCAGGGCCAGTCGGGCGCCACGCTCTACATGGTCAACCACGGGATCTCGACGGCCGCGCTGATGCTGGTGGCCGGCTTCCTGATCACCCGGCGCGGCTCGCGGCTCATCGCGGACTACGGCGGTGTGCAGAAGGTCGCGCCGGTTCTCGCGGGCACCTTCCTGATCGGCGGTCTGGCCACGCTCTCGCTGCCGGGGCTCTCGCCGTTCGTCAGTGAGTTCCTGGTCCTGGTCGGCACCTTCAGCAGATATCCGGTGGTCGGCATCATCGCCACCATCGGCATCGTGCTCGCCGCGCTCTATGTCCTCGTGCTCTACCAGCGCACGATGACCGGACCGGTGAAGGCCGAGGTCAGGGCCATGCCCGATCTGAGTGTCCGGGAGCTGGTGGTCGTCGCTCCGCTGATCGCGCTGCTCCTCTTCCTGGGCGTGTATCCGAAGCCGCTCACCGAGATCGTCAATCCGGCGGTGGAGCATACGTTGTCCGACGTACAGCAGACCGACCCCAAGCCCGAGGTGGAGGCCGCCCCGTGAGTGCGACAGCCGTCCACAGCCTGTGGACAACGACGGCGGCCGGCGGGATCGACAAGATCCCGGCCCCGAACATCGAATACGCGCAGCTGGCGCCGACCCTGATCGTGGCGGGCGCCGCCGTCCTCGGGATCCTGATCGAGGCGTTCCTTCCGCGCAAGGCGCGCTATCACGCGCAGCTCTTCCTCTCCGTCGTCGCCCTGGCCGCCGCCTTCGCGGCGGTGGTCGCCCTGGCGGCCGGCGGGTACGGCACGTCGAAGAAGCACATCGCGGCCATGGGCGCCATCGCCATCGACGGCCCGACGCTCTTCCTCCAGGGCACGATCCTGCTGGCCTCGGTCGTCGCCGTGTTCACCTTCGCCGAGCGCCGGCTCGACCCGGAGTCCCACGGCAACCGGATCGACTCCTTCGCCGCGCAGGCCGCGGCCGTGCCCGGCAGCGAGGGTGAGAAGGACGCGGTCAGGGCCGGGTTCACCACCACCGAGGTGTTCCCGCTGGCCCTGTTCGCGGTCGCGGGCATGCTGGTCTTCCCGGCGGCCAACGATCTGCTGACGCTCTTCATCGCGCTGGAGGTCTTCTCGCTGCCGCTCTATCTTCTGTGCGCCCTCGCCCGCCGCAAGCGGCTGATGTCGCAGGAGGCCGCGGTCAAGTACTTCCTGCTGGGCGCCTTCTCGTCGGCGTTCCTGCTCTTCGGGATCGCACTGCTCTACGGGTACGCGGGCTCCGTGTCGTACGCGCGGATCGCGGAGGTCGTCGACGGCACCGTCCAGAACGTCAGCCCGACGCTCGCGGACACCATGGGCAATGACGCGCTGCTGCTGATCGGCGGCGCGCTGATCCTGATGGGACTGCTCTTCAAGGTCGGCGCGGTGCCGTTCCACATGTGGACGCCGGACGTCTACCAGGGCGCGCCCACACCCGTCACCGGCTTCATGGCCGCGGCGACCAAGGTGGCGGCCTTCGGCGCGCTGCTGCGGCTGCTGTACGTCGTCCTGCCGGGGCTGCGCTGGGACTGGCGGCCGGTCATGTGGGCCGTTGTCATCGTCACCATGCTGGGCGGTGCGATCGTCGCGATCACGCAGACCGACATAAAGCGGCTGCTGGCGTACTCCTCGATCGCGCACGCGGGCTTCATCCTGGCCGGTGTGATCGCCGCGACGCCCGAGGGCATCTCGTCCGTCCTCTTCTACCTGGGGGCGTACTCCTTCGTCACGATCGGCGCGTTCGCGGTCGTCACGCTCGTACGGGACGCGGGCGGCGAGGCGACGCATCTGTCCAAGTGGGCCGGGCTCGGGCGGCGTTCACCGCTGGTGGCGGCGGTCTTCGCGGTCTTTCTGCTCGCCTTCGCCGGTATCCCGCTGACCTCGGGCTTCTCCGGGAAGTTCGCGGTCTTCAAGGCGGCGGCCGACGGTGGCGCGGGCGCGCTGGTGGTGGTCGGTGTGATCGCTTCGGCGATCGCGGCGTTCTTCTACATCCGGGTGATCGTGCTGATGTTCTTCAGCGAGCCGAGGCCCGAGGGCCCGACGGTCGCGGTGCCCTCGGCGCTGACGACGATGGCGATCGGTATCGGTGTGGTGGTCACCCTGGTGCTGGGCGTGGCTCCGCAGTACTTCCTGGATCTGGCGAGCCAGGCCGGGGGCTTCGTTCGCTGAGCCCTCCCGGCGGCCACGGCCCCTCGGCCCAGGACATCCCCGTACGGCCGTCTGTGCCTCCGTACGGACAGCAGGGCCCGGCACCTCGTCGCAAGGTGCCGGGCCCTGTGTGTGCCTCAGCCGGAGACGATCCGGCCCGTCACCTCGCCGAGTCCGACCCGGGTGCCGTCGGGGCCCGGCGCCCAGGCCGTCAGGGTGACCTCGTCGCCGTCCTCCAGGAACGTCCGCTTGCCGTCGGGCAGTTCGAGCGGCTCGGTGCCGTTCCAGGTGAGTTCGAGGAGGGAACCGCGCTCCTCGCGGGCCGGGCCGCTGACCGTGCCGGACGCGAAGAGGTCGCCCGTACGCAGCGAGGCGCCGTTGACCGTCATATGGGCCAGCTGCTGGGCCGCCGTCCAGTACATCGACGAGAACGGCGGCTCGGAGATCACCTGGCCGTTGAGGGAGACCGTGATCCGCAGATCGAAGCCGCCCGGCTCCTCGTCGTCCGCGTCGTCCAGATACGGGAGCAGCGCGTCCGTACGGGCCGGAGGCGCCACCCGGGCCGCGTCCAGGGCCTCCAGCGGAGTGACCCAGGCCGAGACGGAGGTGGCGAAGGACTTCCCGAGGAACGGGCCGAGCGGTACGTACTCCCACGCCTGGATGTCACGCGCCGACCAGTCGTTGAGGAGGCAGAGCCCGAAGACATGGTCGCGGAAGGAGGCCGACTCCACCGCCGTGCCCCGCGCCGAGGGCGTACCGACGACAAAGCCGACCTCGGCCTCGATGTCGAGCTTGCCGGAGGGCCCGAAGACGGGTGCCGGGTCGGCGGGCGCCTTGCGCTGGCCCGACGGGCGCACCACGTCCGTGCCGGAGACCACGATCGTGCCGGCCCGGCCGTGGTAACCGATCGGCAGATGCTTCCAGTTGGGCGTCAGCGCGGCGCCGTCGGGCCGGAAGATGCGGCCCACGTTGGTGGCGTGGTGCTCGCTCGCGTAGAAGTCCACGTAGTCCGCGACCTCGTACGGCAGATGCAGGGTGACGGCGGTGAGCGGGTGGAGCAGAGGCTCTATGTCCGCCCGGTGCGCGGGGACGGTGACCCACGCGGTCAGGGCCCGGCGTACATCGCGCCAGGCCGTGCGTCCGGCGGCCATCAGCGGGTTGAGGCTCGGCCGGTCGAGCAGCGCCGCGTACGGGGAGCCCAGGGCGTTCGCCGCGGCCCCCGCGTCGAGCACCTGATCGCCGATACGGACGCCCAGCCGACGGCGGTCGGGCTCGTCGGCCGTGGAGAAGACTCCGTACGGCAGGTTGTGCGGGCCGAAGGGATCGCCCTCGGCCGGTACGAGCGGGCTCTGCTCGGGCATGGGTGCCGCCTCGCTTTCCGGATCGATGCAGGACACGTTACGTCGACGTTGCCCCGCCATGGCAGTGACGAAAAGCCCGATTCGAACCAAAAGTGCAGGGTGTGCCGGACGGCCCGGCGGCCGTACCGGCGGTAGCCCCGGCCCGCCGGCCGCCCGGCGCCGTTCCGGCGTCCATCCGGGGCGGGGGCGGGCGCTCGTCGCCAGATGGCGGCTGCCCCGAGTTCGCCCGGGTGTCGGTCACCGTTCCGGACAAAACGACTGCTCCCGGTCGTATGACTGATCCCGAACATACCGGCGGTGCCGGGAAGGCGCCCATGGTGATCGAAAGGCGACCGGATACGCTGACTTGAGTGATGACAGCGACACATCGACAATCCGTGTGATCGTCAGCAGACAGGAGTACCTCTCGTGACCGTCGTCGGGCCGTTCGGGCTGAGCGTGCGGGACCAGGCTCTTGAGGCCGATGTCCAGACCGGACTGGCGGCTGTCGAGGCGGGGCTGCTCGAAGCCACCAAGAGCGAGGTGCCCTTCATCACGGAGGCCGCTCAGCATCTGGTCCGGGCCGGCGGCAAACGGTTCAGGCCGCTGCTGGTGATGCTCGCGGCCCAGTTCGGCGATCCGTACGCGCCCGGGATCGTGCCCGCGGCCGTGGTCGTCGAGCTGACCCATCTCGCGACGCTCTACCACGACGACGTGATGGACGAGGCGGAGGTCCGCCGCGGGGTGGACAGCGCCAATGCCCGCTGGGGCAACTCGGTTGCCGTCCTGACGGGCGACTTCCTCTTCGCGCGCGCCTCGCACATCCTGGCGGATCTGGGACCCGAGGCGGTCCGTATCCAGGCGGAGGCGTTCGAACGGCTGGTGACGGGCCAGATCCTGGAGACGGCGGGACCGCGTGACGGACGCGATCCGGTCGACCACTATCTCGATGTCATCGGCGGCAAGACGGGCTCACTGATCGCCGTCTCCGGCCGGTTCGGCGCGATGATGTCCGGCGCGGACGAGACCGTTGTCGACATCCTGACGCAGTACGGGGAGCGGCTCGGCGTCGCCTTCCAGCTCGCCGACGACGTCCTCGACATCGCCAGTGACTCGCACGAGTCGGGCAAGACCCCCGGTACGGATCTGCGCGAGGGCATCCCGACGCTGCCGGTGCTGCTGCTGCGCGCGCGGGCCGAGGCCCAGGGACTCCCGGACGATCTGGCGCTGGTCGAGCTGCTGGACGGCGATCTGGCGGACGACGAGCGGCACGCGGAGGCGCTGCGCCGGCTGCGGGTCCATCCGGCGCTGGAGCAGGCGCGCCGCGACACCGTGCGGTACGCGGAGGAGGCGCGCTCCACGCTGACGCCGCTGCCGGAGTGCTACGCGAAGTCGGCGCTGGTGGAGCTCTGCGACGCGGTGGTCCACCGCGCGGGCTGACGGCCTCCGCCGCAGGTCCGCCGCGCGCGGGCCGGCCTTCTTCACGGCCGTCCCCCGGATGGGCTGACGGCCCGTCATCACTCATGTGGTGGCCGTGACCGCCGCTGCCGGGGCGTCCCCTACTGGGCAGGGGAGGCATCTCGTCCGAATGTCATCCCAGAGCAGTACGGCAAGTTGCACCCGGGGACTGACGCTTACCCCGGGCCGATTTGGTCAGATGGACAACACCACTCCTGACCAATTCGGGTGAGAATGGCGGCGCGGAGTGGACACGTGCAGAGGACGGAAGGCCGCCGACCACGGAGGTAGGGCACACATGGCACCGAACGACAGCGCACAGACCACCGAGGAGGGCAGGGAGCCGCGTGCGGGCCGCCGCATGGCGACGCGTTACGCGGTCCCTGTCGCGGTGGCGGGAGTGGCTGCGGCGACCATCGGGCTCGTCCCGGCACTGGCCGCGACCGGAGACCCCGAACTGCCGAAGATCAGCGCGCAGGAGCTCATCGAGAAGATCGCCGCGTCGGACACCGAGCAGCTCTCGGGCTCGGTGAAGATCACCACGGATCTGGGGCTTCCCTCGCTGGGCGGCCTCGGCGGCGCGGCGGGCGGCGCGCTCGTCCCCCAGGGCGGCCCGAGCGCCGGCGGTTCCACCGCGGACCCCAACGCCAAGCTGATGGAGCTGACCTCGGGCTCGCACACGCTGCGGGTCGCGACCGACGGCCCCGACAAGCAGAAGGTCTCGATCCAGGACGACGCTGCCGAGTACAGCCTGATCCACAACGGCGACGAGGTCTGGGCGTACGACAGCGCCACCAACGAGGCGTACCACGCGGCCTCCCCGAAGGACGGTGCGAAGGGCGCGAAGGGCAAGCACCAGCGGACCGAGGAGGGTGCCGGGGCCAAGGGCGCGCCGGCCACGCCTCAGGACTTCGCCGAGGAGGCGCTGAAGGCCTCGGCCGACACCACCTCGGTCACGGTCGACGGCACGTCCCGGATCGCCGGGCGGGACGCCTACCAGCTGCTGATCAAGCCCAGGCAGGCCGGTTCGACGGTCGGCTCGATCAAGATCGCGGTCGACGCGGAGACCGGCACTCCGCTCAAGTTCACGCTCACGCCGAGCAGCGGTGGCAAGGCCGTGATCGACGTCGGCTTCACCAAGGTCGACTTCGCCAGGCCCGCCGCCTCGACCTTCGACTTCACGCCTCCCAAGGGCACGAAGGTCACACAGGCCGAGGACCACGAGGCGCCGGAGATCCCGCGGGCGGACACGGGTGCCTTCACGGAGTCCGGCGGCCAGAAGGTCATCGGCAAGGGCTGGAACGCCGTCTACGAGCTGACGACTCCGGACGGTGCGGATGTGCCGTCGGCGACGTCGGGCGACCTGCCGGCCGAGGCGCAGTCGTTCCTCGACGCGCTGGGCGACAAGGCCACGGGCAAGTTCGGTTCCGGCACCGTCTACAAGACCCGTCTCGTCAATGCTCTGCTGACGGACGACGGAAAGGTCTATGTCGGCGCGGTGACGAAGGACGTGCTGGTCAAGGCAGCCAACGAGGCCAAGTGACCTGGTAGCCGACCGCCCCGTCGTACGTCATGTGCGGCGGGGCGGAACGCTGACCGGGGCCGGTCCGTTCTCGGAAGGGTGCCCGACGAGAACGAGAACGGGGGAGCGGGATGACAGCCGTCACCGAGGCAGCGCCCGGCGGACCGGGTGCGTCCGGTGCTTCCGATGTGCCCCCTGTGATCGAGACACGCGGGCTCACCAAGCGCTTCCGCGGCGGACAGCTCGCGGTCGACCGTCTCGATCTGACCGTCCCCGCCGGCAGTGTCTTCGGCTTCCTCGGTCCCAACGGGTCGGGCAAGACCACCACCATCCGGATGCTAGTGGGGCTGATCCAGCCGACGGCGGGCTCGGCCACGCTCCTCGGCCGCCCTGTGCCGCGCGCCGCACACGCCGTACTGCCGCAGGTGGGCGCGCTGATCGAGGGGCCCGCGCTGTACGGTCATCTGACCGCCCGAGACAATCTCGTACGGTACGACTCGGCGGATCCGACGGCCGACCCCCGCACCCGCCGTGCCCGGGTGGGCGAGGCGCTGGACCGGGTCGGGCTGACCGCCGCGTCGGGCAAGAAGGCCAAGGCGTACTCCCTCGGGATGAAGCAGCGGCTCGGGCTTGCCGCCGCCCTGCTGCGCCCGCGCCGGCTGCTGGTGCTCGACGAGCCCACGAACGGGCTCGATCCGCAGGGCATGCGGGAGATCAGGGCCCTGGTGCGGGAGCTGGCCGCCGACGGCACGACCGTCTTCCTCTCCTCCCACCTGCTCGACGAGATCGAGCAGGTGTGCACGCATGCCGCCGTGATGACCCGGGGACGGCTGATCGTCCAGGGCACGGTCGCCGAGCTGGCGGCCGGGACCCGGGGCAGGCTGGCCGTCACCACACCCGACCAGGGTGAGGCCGCCCGGGTGCTGAAGGGCCTGGGCGTGGTCGATCTGACCGTGCGGGACGACCGGGTGAGCGGGGAGCTGCCCACGGGTGAGGGCGAGCCGGTGGATCCGGCGGAGGTGAACGCCGCGCTCGTACGGGCCGGGGTGCGGGTGCGCTCCTTCGGTGTCGAGCGTGTCTCGCTGGAGGACGCCTTTGTGGCGCTGACCGGGGAGGGCTTCGATGTCGCGGGCTGACGGCGGGACGGGCTCCGGTGCCGGAACAGGGGCGGCGGCTGGGACCACGAGCGGGACCGGGGCGGGTGCCGGGACCGGCGTCGGTGCGGAGGCCGGGGTGCCGGCCGTGGTGGGCGGACCGCCCGGCGCGGCCGGGGCGCGCGGGCCCAGGCCGTGGTGGACGCTCGGACTGTTCCGCTCCGAGCTGACCACGACGTTCCGGCGCTCGCGGACGCTCGCGCTGCTCGGTGTGCTGGCGGCCGTTCCCGTTCTCATCGGTATCGCCGTGAAGATCCAGACGGGTGACGGCGGAGGCATGGGCGGTGGCCCCGAGGGCGGCCCGGCCTTTCTCACCCAGATCACCAACAACGGCCTCTTCCTGGTCTTCGCCGCGCTCGCCGCCACTCTGCCCGTCTTCCTGCCGATGGCGGTCGGGGTCGTGGCGGGCGACGCCGTCGCGGGCGAGGCCCATGGCGGCACGCTGCGCTATCTCCTGGTCGCGCCGGCCGGCCGTACCCGGCTGCTGCTCGCCAAGTACGCCTCGACGATGGCCTTCTGTCTGGTCGCCACACTGGTCGTGGCGGCCTCGGCGCTCGCCGTCGGCGCGCTGCTCTTCCCGCTGGGCGAGGTCACCACCATCTCGGGCACCCGTATCTCCTTCGGGGACGGTCTGATACGGGCCCTGCTGATCGCCGTGATCGTGGCCGCCTCGCTGATCGGACTCGCGGCGCTGGGCCTGTTCGTCTCCACCCTGACCAACAGCGGGATCGCGGCGATGGCGGCGACCGTGGGGCTGCTGATCACGGTGCAGATCCTGGACACGATCCCGCAGTTGCACGCGATACAGCCGTATCTCTTCCCGCACTACTGGCTGTCGTTCGCGGATCTGCTGCGTGAGCCGGTCCACTGGGACGAGATCGTCAAGAACCTCGGTCTCCAGGCGCTGTACGCGGCCGTGTTCGGCTCGGCGGCCTGGGCGCGGTTCACGGCGAAGGACATCACGGCCTGAGCCGGACACGGCGCCGCCGGGCGGCTGCCGCCGGGAGGTCGCTGTCGGATGGCCGTTGTCGGCCTGGGCACGGTGGCAGAGGTGCCCAGGCCGACAGCGGTGGTGCGGACGTGCGTCAGAGTGCGCCGGACTGCGTCAGCGGCTCAGAGGGCGCCGGACGGCGTCAGAAGGTGAGCCGCCAGCTGTCGATGTATCCCGTGTCCTGGGACGCGACATCCTGGACCCGCAGTCTCCAGAGCCCACTGGCGACCTCGGCCGAGGCGTTCACCGTGTAGGTGGCGATCACGTTGTCCGCCGAGTCGCTGCTGCTGGAGTTCTTCAGCCGGTAGGCCGTACCGCTCGGGCCGACCAGATCGATGACCACGTCACCGCGCCAGGTGTGCTTGATGTCCACGCCCACCCGCAGCGTCGGAGGAGCGTTGCCCGCGATGCCCGTGACGTTCAGCGACGAGGTGACGGCCGCGCCGTTGTCCGGGATGGTGACGTCGGTGAGGGTCTCGAAGACCGTACCGGTGGGCGGCGGGACGGTGGCGGCCGACAGGGTCCAGACCGCGTAGGCCACGGCGTCGCTGTTGCGGTCGAGCGCGGTGTCGTTGATGTTCGCCGTCGTGTCGCAGGAGGAGTGGTAGCAGCGGTCGAAGGCCTGCCCGGAGGTGCCGCCCCACTTCTGCGCCTGGGCCGAGGTCTTGATGTAGTCGGCGCCGCTGAAGAGCCCGCCGACCGGGATGCCCACGTTCTTGAACGGGGCGTGGTCGGAGCGGCCGTCGCCCTCGGTCTCGATCTCGGTCGGGACACCGAGGCCCGCGTAGTAGTTCTTGAAGGTCTGCTCGATCGTCGGATCGTCGTCGTAGACGAAGTATCCGGGGTTCGGGGAGCCGATCATGTCGAAGTTCAGATAGCCGCTGATCTTCGCACGGTCGGCGGTCGGCAGGTTGTTGACGTAGTACTTGGACCCGACCAGCCCCAGCTCCTCGGCGCCCCACCAGGCGAAGCGGAGGTGCTTCTCCGGCTGGAGCTGAGCGCGGGAGACGGCGAGCGCGGTCTCCAGAATGGCCGAGGACCCCGAACCGTTGTCGTTCATGCCGGCGCCCGCGGTGACGGAGTCGAGGTGCGAGCCCGACATGATGACCTGATTCGGATCACCGCCGGGCCAGTCGGCTATCAGGTTGTAGCCGGTGGCACCGCTGGAGGTGAACTGCTGGACGGTGGTGGTGAATCCGGCCGCGTCCAGCTTGCCCTTCACATAGTTGACCGACGCCAGATAACCGGCGCGGCCGTGGGCGCGGTTGCCGCCGTTGGCGGCGGCGATCGACGAGAGCTGGGTGAGATGCGCCTTGACGTTGGCGAGCGGGATGTCCGGGGCGGCGAGGACGGCCGCGGACGCGGACTGCGCGGGTCTGAGCGAGGTGACGGGGGCCGCGGTCGCACTCGGCGCGGTGGTGGCGACCAGCCCGGCGAGGGCCAGCCCGACGGGCAGGGCGACTCTGGCCGATATCGCGGGAATGGTGCGTATGGCCGGTATTCGGCGCACTCCGGGAACGGAGAGTTTCATGTGGGGGCTCCGGATTCCGTACGGGGACAAGGACGGAACGTGCAAGACGCCCCACGGCGACTGCGACGCGGGGCGTTGGAGCTGTTCGTGTGCTGTGCGTGCTGAATGGTGAGTGAGAGCTTGACTTACCGTCAAGAGCACAAATCGGTCATGGGTGTTCGCTGAGCGGACCGCGCGGGCCGGGAAACCGGCGAACGACCTCGGGGCCGGGTGCCCCTCAGGGGACCTGGTGAATGTAGAGAGCGCCGCAGGCGTGGCAGAGAGGCCGGCCGGCGGGTGTGCCCCACGCCTCCGCCGACTGCGTGAGGGCGTCCTCGTCCAGATCCCGTCCGCACAGCGCGGTCGACTCGTCCAGCCGCGTCATGTGCCACACCTCCAGCCGGGGGTACCGGTCGTGGGGCGACGAGCCGTCCGCGTACTGCGCGCGCATTTCGTACTGCATGCCTTGTCTCCTGACCGGTGCGACGAGCCGGGGCACCGGTCCGGCGTCGGTGCGTGGGGCGGGTGGAAGAGAACCAGCAATGTCCGCGCCGCCGCGTGCCCGCACGCCGCCGTCGCACGAATGGCCGTCGATGAATCGATTCTGCGGTCAGCCGTTCGGAGGTGTGGCCGTGCCTTGACCGTGCCGGACGCGATGACCACCGTGCGGGTGAAGTGCGTCACAGGCGCGTTACGCCGGAATCGAACCGCCTCCGCCGGGAGCGCCGCCGGGTCAGGGGCGGTGTTCGGTTCCTGTCGGATCGAGTGAGCCGTATGACCGGATGCGACCGCGACCGGCCGTCCACAGGGCGATATCGATACGGGTGAGCAATTAGACCGATGGTCATTCCCGCGCGCTCCGGCGTGTGATCGGCAACAGTATGGTCATCTGTTGGTGGGTCACTCTATTGCCGGGCAACTGTCGGAAGGTGTTCGTTCGTTTACCGCGTATGACGTCACCGAATTCGCATTCTCGGCCCATTGGTTGGAGCTTGGGCGCCACCGCCGGCGTGGCCGGATCCCCGGCGAACGCGGAGCGGGGTGGTGACGCGGGACCGCCGGTCCGTGGCGCCCACCTGGTGGAACCGGACCAGTGTGCGGATCTGCTGGACGAGTTCATGCGCGTCATGGACCGTATCGAGGACGGATTCCACGGCCATATCGGTATGCCGGCGCCTCGGGCCGCCGCTGTCGGTTCCGACAGCGGGCCGGGACAGGTGTGCCATGCATGATCACGCCGATTTCCATGATCCGCACTACATTCGCTTCGCCGAGACCAGAGAGCCCTACGGAACGGACCTGTCGGAAGGGAACGATTTTCCGCAGGAGCCGGTCGGCTATCCGGATCCCGGTGTCCACAGGGAATCCGGCGGGTATCCGAACCACCCCGACGCCTATCCGGAGTCCGGCCCCTATCAGGAGCACGGTTTTGATCCGGTACTGGACACGGTCAGTCTGGAGGAGGGTCTCGCCCAGCTCCTGCGCGCGTCGGCCCCGGACGGCGCGCCCGCCGTCCCGCCGCCTCCGATGGCCGTACCGCGCCCGCGCTCCCGCAACCGGCGCAAGCCCAAGGAGCCGCGATGGCGGGCGGGCACCTGGGTGAGAGTGTGCAGTCTGCTGCTGTCCGCGCTGACGGCCGCCGCCGTCACGGTGATCAGCGCCCTGGGCGCGAGCGTGTCGTACCACCCGCTCGAAGACATGGCGCTCACCGTCGCGCCGCCGGGACTGGCCCGGTGGTGGCCGCTGCTGGTCTTCGGTCCCTGGCTGGTGGCGACGTTCTCCATCCTGCGCTCCGCGCTGCACCGCCGCAGGATCACGCACCCCTGGCTGATCCTGCTGCTCTTCTCCTCCGTCGCGGTGACCTTGTGCGTGAGCGCCGCGCCCAAGACACTTCCCGGTATCGCGGTGGCCGCGCTGCCTCCCATCTCGGCCTGCGCGTGCCTTTATCAGTTCATCCGGCAGATCGCCCTGACTCGTTTTCCCGAGCCGCGCCACACCAGCACGCCCCGCTCCGCGCCGCGGCGGCCCGTCGCCAAGAAGTGACCGCCGAGAGGTGACCGCCAGGAAGCGGCCGTATGCCGTGTCCTGGTGAACACGGAATCCCTTGCCTTCGGGATCGGCCATGACGGTCCACTGCCCGGAGGGCTCCCTCGTCCCGTGGAGCACCGTCGCACCGAGCGCCTCCAGCCGGCCGGCCTCGGCGGCGCGTCGCCCGGCCGCGGAGTACCTCACAGTGGTTGCGCGAGGGGACGCGTAACGGAACGGGTGGAGAAGAGGCCGTAGGCGCAGGTCAGGTCGCGGGCTCGTGGCGGCCCGGGGAGGGCGCCGGCTCCGGGGCGGGTGTCGCCGCCGCGGCGGCCACCAGCCGCAGAGCCTCCGCCCGGGTGCGCCGGGCGTTGCGCAGCGCGTCCCAGGTCAGGATCGCCAGCGCCAGCCAGACCAGGGAGAAGCCCGCCCACCGCTCCGGGGGCATCGCCTCATGGAAGTACAGGACGCCCAGCAGGAACTGGAAGACCGGGGCCAGATACTGGAGCAGGCCCAGCGTCGACAGCGGCACCCGGATCGCCGCCGCGCCGAAGCAGACCAGCGGCAGGGCGGTGACCACACCCGTCCCGGCGAGCAGGGCCATCTGGCCCGCGCCCTCGCTGCCGAAGGTGGCCGAGCCGGACGCGCCCAGCCACACCAGATAGCCGAGCGCGGGCAGGAAGAGCACCGCGGTCTCCGCCGCCAGCGACTCCAGACCCCCGAGATTGATCTTCTTCTTGATCAGACCGTATGTCGCGAACGAGAAGGCCAGCACCAGCGAGATCCACGGCGGCTGCCCGTATCCCACGGCCAGGACCAGCACGGCGGCGAAGGCGATGAAGACCGCCGTCCACTGGGCCGGCCGCAGCCGTTCCTTGAGCAGCAGAACACCCATGGCGATCGTCACGAGCGGATTGATGAAATAGCCCAGGGACGCCTCCACGACCCGGCCGCTGTTGACCGCCCAGATGTAGAAACCCCAGTTGAGGGAGATCGTGACGGCGGCCACGGCGATGAGCCCCAGCTTGCGGGGCTGACGTATCAGCTCGGCCGTCCAGGCCCAGCGGCGCAGCGCCAGCAGCCAGATCGCGACCACGCCCAGCGACCAGACCATCCGGTGGGCGAGGATCTCCGTCGCTCCGGCCGGTTCGAGCAGCGGCCAGAAGAGCGGGACCAGCCCCCACATCCCGTAGGCGCCGATCCCGTACAGCAGTCCGCTCCGCTGCTCGCTGTCCGCCTTCACTGGCCCTCCCCGCCTGCCCCGACCTGCTCCGCCGGCCCCGCGCCGTCCGGCGCCGTTCCGCGTCGTTCCGCCATGAAGGTAGCGCCGGGGGAGGGCATGTGTCATTCCCGTACCGTCATACGGTCATGACGGTACGGGAATGACA
>NZ_MAUD01000148.1:10964-11481 GCF_001700515.1 Streptomyces lushanensis | reverse complement strand
GGGCGGGATCGGTGTGCAGCTCGTCCAGGGGGAAGGGAGCCGGCCGTACGGGGCGCTGCGCCGAGACGACGGTCAGCGGCACGATGGTCTGCCGGGCCCAGCAGCCGAAGTCGTAGATGTTGAGCGGGAACCACTTGGGCAGATAGATCATTTCGGGCGGCAGCTCGGGCAGGTCGTCCCACTTCCACCAGCCGAACAGGGCGAGCCAGATACGGGTGAAGACCCGGCTCCCGGCGATTCCGCCCTGCTCACGCACCCATTGGGAGGCGCGCGCCATGTGCGGGGCTTCCGGACTGTCCCCGGCCAGCCGCAGCGCGACATAGGCCTCGATGGTGGCGGAGAGTTCACCGGGACCGCCGTGGAAGGTGGCCCAGGTACCGTCCGCCCGCTGTTCACCGCGGATGAAGAGGGCCGCGGCCTCGGTGGTACGGGCGTCCTGGACGCCGAGGAACTGCCGCAGCAGCAGATCCTCCGCGTCCATGGTCACATTGGTCTCCAGGTCGCCCTTCCACCAGCC
>NZ_MAUD01000148.1:0-10909 GCF_001700515.1 Streptomyces lushanensis | reverse complement strand
GGCATATCGACGCCGTCGAGGGCCTCGACGGCGACGGCGTGCTGCCTGCGGGCCTCTTGCGAGGTCCACTCCCGGCCGCCCGCCTCCTCGATCAACGCCGCCCTGGTCGCGAACTCTTCCTCCGAGAAGGTCTCGAAATCATTGCTTTTCGCGTCGGCGGCGAGCAGTTGGCCGAGCCGGGCCGAGGCGGGACCGCCCGCGGCGAGCGCGGCGACGACCGGCAGGGACTTCTTGCGCTGGCGCAGATCGCTCCAGGTCTGCTTGCCGGTGGCCTCGGGATCGCCCCAGATGCCGAGCAGATCGTCCACCGCCTGGAAGGCCAGGCCGAGATGGTGGCCGTACGCCTCCAGCGTGTCGGCCGTACGGTCGTCGGCGCCGCCGAGGACCGCGCCGATGGAGACGGCGCAGGCGAGCAGGGCGCCCGTCTTGTTGCCCTCCATCTCCAGGCACTCCTCAACGGTGACCCGCTCGCGGTGCTCGTAGGAGATGTCCTGGGCCTGACCGTCGATCAGCTTGCGGGTGGCGGTGGTCAGCCTGCGGGTGGCCCGTCCCGCCTCCGCGGTGCCGATCTCCAGCAGCACCTCGTTGGCGAGCGCGAAGAGCGCGTCGCCGACGAGGATCGCCTGCGCGGGCCCGTGCACCTTCCAGACCGTGTCGCGGTGGCGGCGCTGCTCGTCGCCGTCCATCAGGTCGTCGTGCAGCAGCGAGAAGTTGTGGACCAGTTCGACGGCGACCGCGCCGGGGATCCCCGTCTCGGGCGCCGCGCCCGCCGCTTCGGCGGAGAGCAGCGCGAGTGCAGGGCGCACCGCCTTGCCGCCGTCGCCGTCGGCGGGCCTGCCCTCGGCGTCGATCCAGCCGAAGTGGTAGGCGGCGACGGTGTCCATCGGCGTGGCGAGCCGGCCGACAGCGGCGCGCAGCACCGGAGCGGACAGGCTCCGTCCCCGCTCCAGCAGCGCGTAGACGTCCGCGGTGTCGACAGCCGGATTCACCGGGGGCACGGTCGGCACGGTCTCTCCTCTTGTTCCAGTACTCGTAGGTGCAGTACTCGGGCTCATGCCGCCTCCTGCAAGGGGTGTCGATAGGGGCGGCCGAGCTGGGCGAGAGCGGCTCCCGCGGCGCTGAAGCCGCTCCGTACGGCACCCTCCATCGTCGCGGGCCAGCCGGTGGCGGTCCATGCTCCGGCCAGGTACAGGCCGGGTGCGCGGGTTCGGGCGCCGGGACGGAGTCTGCCCACACCGGGGGTGGGCGCGAACGTCGCCGTCCGTTCCCGGGTGACGAAGAAGTCCCGTACCTCCGCGCCGCGCGCGGCGGGCAGCAGGCGTTCCAGCTCGGGGAGATAGCGTGCGCGCAGCTCCGCCACGGGCGTGTCGATCTCGTCCTGGGCGGCCGACTGGGAGAGCGCCAGATACTGGCCGTCGGGGAGTCCGGAGGCGTCGGTGCGGTCGAAGACCCACTGGACGGGACTGCCCAGCGCGGCGAAGAACGGCCGGCGCAGCACCTTGCGGTCGTACACGACATGGACGTTGAGGATCGGCGCGGTGCCGATGTCGAGCAGCCGGTCGGGATCCTCCAGCGCTCCGTGGGGCAGCAGGCCGTGGGCCTCGCGCTGCGGTACGGCGAGGACGACAGCGTCCGCGTCGAGCGGTTCGCCGTCCGCGTCGACACGCCAGCCGCCGTCCGCCGCGCGGGTGACCGCGCCGACGCGGGTGCGCAGCTCGGTCCTCACCCCCGCGGAGTCGAGGGCCTTGCGTGCCAGCGTGTCGTGGATGTCGCCCAGCGGGACACCCGCCCAGCCGATGTCGGCGGCGCCGGGCTCGGAGAGCAGCCCGGTCTTGAAGACCATCGCGGCCAGTCCCATGGAGGCGTGCGGCGCGGTGGCGTTGAGCGTCGCCACGCCGACGAGGTCCCAGAGGGCCTCGATGGTCCTGGCCGACTGTCCGTGCCGGCCCAGCCAGGTGGCGAAGTCGATGCCGTCCAGGGCCGGATCGGCGGGATCGAGCCGCTTGAGGGCGAGCGCGGCACGCCCGACGGAGGCGCGTTCGGCGAGCGAGAGATGCGGATAGGCCGCCAGTCCCGCGGCCAGATGCAGCGGTACGGGCAGCGCGTTGCGCCGCAGCCGTCCCAGCCGGGGGCCGCGCGGGCCGCCGACATCGAGGACGGGCACGTCCAGCCGGCGCTGGAGCGGTGCGAGCGCGGCGCCGTCCACCCGGTCGAGGAACCACTGATAGGCCGTGCAGCAGCGCAGATACACATGCTGGCCGTTGTCCACGGTGAGATCGCCGCGCCGGAAGGAGAAGGCGAGACCGCCGAGCCGTGGGCGCCCCTCGACGAGCGTGACCCGCACTCCGGCGTCGGCGAGCTGGAGCGCGGCGGTGGTGCCGGCGAGCCCCGCGCCCACCACCACGGCGTGGCGGGGCCGCGCGTCGTCCGCTGTGGTCATGCGCGTCCCCCTCCGGCCGTCGCAGTCAGGGACGCGTCATCCCGACCCGGGGTTGCGAGAACCCGGCACGGATGTGCGGGGACGAGGAAGAGGGGGAGCCGTGCGATCCGCCGCATCAGCCGCGCCTCCTGACGCTCTGCCGTGAGATGTGCCGGGCGTCGAGGCCGGAGAGTCCGCGCACGGCGACATACGCCTTCTCGTGTCCGGGCAGCGAGACCCGGCCGCGCAGCACGGCCTCGGGGTCGCGTTCGATACGGTCGAGCAGCCGGCGGTAGATGCCAGCCATGGCCGCGACACAGGCGCCGCTGCGCCGGTCGAGCATCGGCAGGAGACGGTAGCCCTCGGCGAACAGGGCGCGGGCGCGGCGGACCTCGAAGTGCACCAGACCGGTGAAGTCGGAGCCCGGGGGCGGCGTCGCACTGTGGAAACCGGTGGAGCAGCCGAACTTGGCGAGATCGTCGGAGGGCAGATACGTACGGCCGTTGGCCGCGTCCTCGCGTAGGTCCCGGAGGATGTTCGTGAGCTGGAGGGCGAGTCCCAGCGTGTCGGCGTACTCGACGGCGCGCTCCGCTCCCGGCGCGTCGGGGCCGGGGCCGAACACGCCGAGCGACACCCGGCCGATGGCACCCGCGACACACCGGCAGTAGACCTTGAGGTCGTCCCACGTCTCGTAGGTGTCGCCCCGTACGTCCATCAGGACGCCGTCGATCAGCTCGTCCAGCCCGCCGAGCGGTACCGGGAAGCGGCGGCTCGCGTCGGCGACGGCGACCGCGACGGGGTCCGTGTCGTCCTCGGCCACCTCGCCCGCCCTGACTCTGCCGAGCAGGGCCCGGGTCTCCTCGAGCCGTCTCTGCTTGGCCTCGGGGGCGAGCGTGCCGTCGCCGATGTCGTCCACCCGCCGGGCGAACGCGTACATCGCGGACATGGCCTGCCGCTTCTCGGTCGGCAGCAGTCTGATGCCGTAGGCGAAGTTACGGGCCTGCTGCCCGGTGACGGCCTCGCAGTAGCTGTAGGCCGCCAGTACCGGCGCGGACATGGGTGTCTGTCCCTCCACGTTCCGGCTCACCCCTCTCTGTGCGCTCTTCGCAAGACAGCTCCCACTTCGCGCAGCAGACGTGGCTTGGTGGGTTTGGGCGGTCCGGGGAGCACATCGTGCCCGGCAGCCGCGATCGAAGCGAGGGCGGCGCGCCCTCCGGCCACAAATCCGGCGAGCAGCAGCCGGAGCCTGCCGTGGACGCTACCCACCAGCGGGGTGCCTTCATTCAGAAGCTGCCGCGCGCGTTCCGCCTCGTACGCGACCAGGGTGCGCACCGAGGCGTTCCCGGTGGGGGCGGCCAGGTCGGCCTCGGTGACATGGAAGCGCTTCATGTCCTCGGCGGGCAGATAGATCCGGTCGCGGCCGAGGTCCTCGGTCACGTCCTGGAGGTGTTCGACGATCTGGAGCGCCGTGCAGACGGCGTCCGAGAGACGGACGCGCTCGGGAGAGTCGGTCCCGGTGATGCGCAGGACGAGCCGTCCGACGGGATTGGCGGACAGCTCGCAGTAGGCGAGGAGGTCGTCATAGGTCTCGTACCGCCGCACCAACTGGTCCTGCCGGTTCGCCCCGACCAGCCCGAGGAACGGTTCGGGAGTGAGCCCGCGGCTGCGTACGGTCGGGATCAGCGCGCGCAGCAGAGGATGGCCCGGAGCCGGGCCCGCGGGGTCGAAGACCCGTCGCAGATCGGTCTCGAACGCGTCGAGGA
The DNA here is from genome assembly GCF_001700515.1 of Streptomyces lushanensis. GTDB lineage: Bacteria > Actinomycetota > Actinomycetes > Streptomycetales > Streptomycetaceae > Streptomyces > Streptomyces lushanensis. The sequence goes on along the minus strand of NZ_MAUD01000148.1, from coordinate 6,727 downwards.
CGGCGAGGCGGTCGTCGGCCCGCTCGGGGCGGACCCCCAGATGGCGGAGATCGGCGCCGCCGGGAGCGAGGTCGCCGTCGCCGATGTCGTCGACGAGCCGGGCGAAACCGTAAACGGCCATCAGATCGTCGCGCCAGGCGCGTGGCAGGAAGAAGGGCGCCACCGGAAAGTTCTCGTCGGTGGCCTTGTCCAGTGTGGAGCGTGTGGTGGCGTCGGAGCGCGCCCGGGAAGTGCCCATCACTGCCGGCTGCCCGGCACGGGGACGGCGGAACCCTCACAGAGCTGGAGATTTCCCGTCATTGCCGTCACATCTCCCGTTCTACACTGCCGACCCAATACATCCTATTTCGGACACGCCGCCCGTCCTTCCGAGTAAAGAAGGCCGCCGTCTCGCGGACAAGGTGCCCAGCGGGTATCGCCCCACTTGCTGCGAATCAGCACCAGCACAGCTTACGTTGTACAACTAAGAGGACCACTTCGGGGTGTTGCGCGCATTACAAGAACGCTGCAATGCGGACCAACCTTCCCCGTGGGCACGCGACTTGACCGTCCTTGGGCGATCGGCGGCCTATTGCCGCACGTCGCGAGCGGGCCGTGGCGCGCGAGCGGGCCTCCGCCGGAGCCGTCCGGCGGAGGCCCGGGGCCCGTCGTCCGGATCCCCGCCGGGCTACTTGCCCGTCTCCTTCTCGTACGCCTTGATGACCTCGTCCGTCGGGCCGTCCATCAGGAGCTCGCCCTTCTCCAGCCAGAGCACGCGGTCGCACGTGTCCTTGATCGACTTGTTGCTGTGGCTGACGAGGAAGACCGTGCCGGCCTCCTTGCGCAGTTCACGGATGCGCTCCTCGGAGCGGATCTGGAACTTGCGGTCGCCGGTGGCCAGCGCCTCGTCGATCATCAGGACGTCATGGTCCTTGGCGGCGGCGATGGAGAAGCGGAGCCTCGCGGCCATGCCGGAGGAGTACGTCCGCATCGGGAGCGTGATGAAGTCGCCCTTCTCGTTGATGCCGGAGAAGTCCACGATGCCCTGGTACCGGTCCCGGATCTGCTCGCGCGTCATGCCCATGGCCAGCCCGCCGAGAATGATGTTGCGCTCGCCGGTCAGGTCGTTCATCAGTGCCGCGTTCACACCCAGCAGCGAGGGCTGGCCGTCGGTGTAGACCTTGCCGCTCTCGGTGGGCAGCAGCCCGGCGATGGCACGCAGCAGCGTGGACTTGCCTGATCCGTTGGTGCCGATCAGACCGATCGCCTCGCCGCGGTAGGCGGTGAAGGAGACTCCCCGGACGGCATGGACCTTGCGGACTCCGCGCGCCTCTCCCTTGCCCCGGCGGAGCATACGGCTGAGCGCGGCGGTGGCACTGCCCTTCCCGCCGCCTCCGCCGTTGACGCGGTACACGATGTGCACCTCGTCGGCGATGACCGTGGGGATGCGTCCCTGCTTGTTGTCGTCAGCCACGCCCGTACCGTTCCTCGGCCTTCCAGAAGTACACGAAGCCGGCGACTCCGAGCAGCACGGCCCACACCAGCGCGGCGAACCAGACGTGCGCGGGGAGGTTCGACGAGCCGTACCCGTCGATCAGCGCGTGCCGGACGAGGTCCATGTAGATGGCGGCGGGGTTGTACTGGAGGATGTCCGCGATCCAGGCCGGCTTGTCCTTGAGCATCACCGGGATGGAGAACATCACGCCCGAGGCGTACATCCACGTACGCATCACGAACGGCATGAGCTGCGCGAGGTCCGGGGTCTTGCTGCCCAGCCTCGCCATGATCAGCGCGAGACCGGTGTTGAAGAAGAACTGGAGCACCAGCGCCGGGATCACCAGGACCCAGCTCAGCTTCGGATAGCTGCCGAAGGCAACCGCCACCGCGATCAGAACGATCATCGAGTACAGGAGCTGCTGGAGCTGCTGGAGCGAGAAGGAGATCGGCAGCGAGGCCCGGGGGAAGTGCAGGGCCCGTACGAGCCCCAGATTGCCGGAGATCGCGCGGACCCCCGCCATCACCGAGCTCTGGGTGAAGGTGAAGACAAAGACACCGGTGACCAGGAAGGGAATGAAGACTTCCTGGGGGATGCCCTTCCTGGTGCCCAGGATCAGCCCGAAGATCAGGTAGTAGACCAGGGCGTTCAGCAGGGGTGTCGCCACCTGCCAGAGCTGGCCGAGCTTGGCCTGGCTGTACTGGGCCGTGAGCTTCGCCTGCGAGAAGGCCAGGATGAAGTGGCGCCGGCCCCAGAGCTGCCGGACATAGTCCCGCAGACCGGGCCGGGCGCCGCTCACGGCCAGGCCGTACTTGGCGGCGAGCTCCGCCGGGGTCAGACCGTCGTCGGACGACGGCGGGGCGCTCACGGCGATCGCGCCCTCTTGGGTTGTGTCACTCACAAGTTGAAACTTTCGTCTTCAAGATGCGCAGCCGGACGGGCACAAGCACGGAAGGCCAGGCCCCGGGAGTTGGGAGTAGCCCCGATGCTCTCAGATCCGAAGCTTGTCAGATGACAGCCGGTGGGCCCAGCCGGGCCTTCTGCGTGATGATCATCGCGCCGATCCGCACAGTGCTCACCTCAGCCGGCTCGACGCCAGGATGGAGATGAGGTGCAGCACGGTCTGGACGACGGCGACACCGGCGAGGACCGCGATACCGAGCCGGGTGAAGAGCAGGTCTCCCCGCAGCGTGTCGAGGACGGCCGCCACGAGGATGAGGAGACTGGCCTCGATGCCGCCGACGAGCCGGTGGAACTTGAGCATGGCCGCGGCCCTGCGCGCCAGTGCCAGACCCGAGGAGCGGGGCACGGAGGCCTCGTCCCTGACGGCGGGCAGACCACTGCGCTGCCGGGCCACATCCACCAGATCGGTCTCGGCCTTGATCAGGATCGCGCCGAGGGCGGCGAGCGTGCCGAGGAAGGCCCACTGCCAGTGCGTGGTCGCGCCGTCACGGTGGAAGACGTCCGCGCCGCGCACACCGAAGCCGATCAGCAGGGCGGCCTCGCAGAGATAGTGGCCTATCCGGTCCAGATAGACCCCGGTGACGGAGGTCTGTCTGCGCCAGCGGGCCACCTCGCCGTCGACACAGTCGAGCAGCAGATAGATCTGGAACAGGACCGCCGCGAGAATCGCGCCGGTCAGTCCCGGTACGAGCAGCACGGCACCGCCGGCGACCCCCACCACCACCATGAGACAGGTGAGCTGGTTGGGCGTGATCCGGGTGTTCACCAGGTACGGATCGATGTGCAGCGAGATCTCCCGCATGTACAGTCGCCCGGCCCAGTGCTCTCCGCTGCGCCGGTCCTTGATTCCCTCCGGGTGAACGACCGGGCGGAGTTCAGCTACTGATGGTCTTGGCATAGTCGGCGTACGCGTCCCTGATCTGGTCGGTGGACAGGTCGAGGTGTTCGAGGATGGTGAAGCGGCCGGGACGGGTCTGCGGCGCGTAGGCGACGGCCCGTACGAACTCCTCCGGGGAGAAGCCGATCTCCTCGGGCAGTACGGGCAGCCCGTGCCGGTGCAGCACCTCGGTGATGAGCTGCGACTCCTCGTGGGCGCCGCGCAGATACATGGCGAAGGCGGCGCCGAGGCCGACCTGCTCGCCGTGGAGCGCGCGGCGCTCGGGATGGAGCAGGTCGAAGGCATGGCTGATCTCGTGGCAGGCGCCCGACGAGGGACGGGTGTCTCCGCTGATCGACATGGCGATGCCGGTGAGGACCAGTGCCTCGGCGAGGACGGTGAGGAACTCGTCGTCCCCGGCGCCGCCGGGGTGGCGCAGCACGGCCTCGCCCGCGGTACGGGCCATGGCGGCGGCCAGTCCGTCGACCGGCTCGCCGTGGATCCCGTGCGAGAGCTCCCAGTCCGCGATGGCGGAGATGTTGGAGACCGCGTCGCCGATGCCGGAGCGGATGAACCGGACCGGGGCGTCGCGGATGACATCGAGGTCGACAACGATCGCGATGGGTGTGGGGACACCGTAGGAGCCGCGGCCGTTGTCGTTGTCCAGGGTGGACACCGGGGAGCAGAGCCCGTCGTGCGCGAGGTTGGTGGCGACGGCGACCAGCGGCAGGCCCACCCGGGCCGCCGCGTACTTCGCCACATCGATGATCTTGCCGCCGCCGAGGCCGACCACCGCGTCGTAGCGCTTGCCCTTGATGCCGTCGGCGAGCCGGACCGCGGAGTCGATGGTGCCGTCGGCCACCAGATACCAGTCGGCGGCGGTGAGCACCGGCTCCAGCCGGCCGCGCAGCGCCTGCCCCGAACCGCCGCTGACCGCGATGGCGACCCGGCCCGAGCTGGAGATCCGCTGGTCGGCGAGGAGACCGGCGAGATCCTCCAGGGCGCCGGGCCTGATGTCGACCACGACCGGGGACGGGATGAGCCTGGTCAGTACCGGCACGCGATCTCACGGCCCTTCGCGAGGTCGTCGTGGTTGTCGATCTCCACCCACGGGATGTCGCCGATGGGCGCCACGTCGAGGGTGAAGCCGCGGTTCACCAGTTCCTGGTAGCCGTCCTCGTAGTAGAGGTCCGGGTCCCGTTCGAAGGTGGTCCGCAGGGCGTCGGCGAGATCCGCGGCGGCCTCGGGCTCGATCAGGGTGACTCCGATGTACTCGCCGGTGGCGGCGGCCGGGTCCATCAGCTTGGTGATCCTGCGCACTCCCTTGGTGCCGTCCGCGATGACCTTCATCTCCTCGTCGGCGAGACGCTTGACCGTGTCGAGGGCGAGGATGATCCGGCGCTCGGCGCCACGGGCGGCGAGCAGCGTCTCCTCGACGGAGACCGGATGGACGGTGTCGCCGTTGGCGAGGATCACACCGCTCGTCAGGACGTCACGGGCGCACCAGAGGGAGTAGGCGTTGTTCCACTCCTCGGCCTTGTCGTTGTCGACGAGGGTGAGCTTGAGACCGTACGCGCGCTCCAGCGCGGCGCGGCGTTCGTAGACGGCCTCCTTGCGGTAGCCGACGACGATCGCGGCCTCGGTCAGGCCGACCTCGGCGAAGTTGCCCAGCGTCAGATCGAGGACCGTGGTGGTCCCTTCCCCCGCCGGGTCCACCGGCACGAGGGCCTTCGGAAGCGTGTCGGTGTAGGGACGCAGACGCCGTCCGGCACCGGCGGCCAGTACGAGGCCGATCATGCGGGTTCTCCTTCGTCATGTACGGCGGGGGCTCCGGACGACACCCAGAACCGGATGGACTCCGCGAGCACGACCAGCGCCACGGCAGCCGCGAGCGCCGTCAGGGCCAGGGGAAGGCCGGTGCGCCCGGTCACGAGAACCGCGGTGAGAGCGGTCACCACGAGCGTGCGTCCCTCGTGCCCGCCGACCGAGCGGACGAGCCATCCGGGCGGCGCGCCGGAGCCGCCGCGGATGCGGTACACCGTGTCGTAGTGATGGTAGGCGACGGCCGCCACCAGACCGAAAGCCGCGGGCAATGCTCCGTTCACCTCGGAGCGGGCGGCGAGCACCAGGACCGTGCCGTACTCCGCCGCCCGGAACACCGGCGGTACGAGCCAGTCCAGCGCGCCGCCGAGCGGGCGGGCCACGGCGAGGCCCGAGGTCAGTACGTACAGCACAGCGGCGAGGACCGGCCAGACGCTGTCGAGGGGCGCGAAGGAGGCGGTGGCGACGACCGCGGCCCCGCCGAGAAACGCGGCCAGGAACGGTGACGCGCCGGGGAGCCGGCGGACCGGGCGCCGCAGCAGCCGGGCGGTCCCCTCGGCGAGCGGGCCCGAGTCGGCGAGATCGGCGAGGGCCCGCGCGGCGCGTCCGGTACGGACGGCCTCGCGGGTCACCGAGCGCAGCACCCGGCCGGCGGTGGTGTAGCAGGCGGCGAAGGCACAGCCGACGAGCAGCGCGCAGAAGACGGTCCGAGGCGTGGTCAGGGCGGTGAGCACGGCGATCATCGCCCAGCGCTCGCCGATCGGCAGCACGATCATCCGGCGTACCCACACCGTCCAGCCGACGCTGTCGAGCCTGCTGGAGAGCGCCGTGGTGGGAGTGCCCACCACGGCCTTCCCGGTGGCATGGGCGGCGGTGGAGTCGGCGTTCGCCTCGTTGAAGGCGAAGTCCACGACATGCCGGCAGGTCTGGAGGACCATCGCGGCCAGCGCGAGCGCCCATACGTCGTCGCCGCCCCGGGCCGCGCCGAGCGCGAGGCCCGCGTAGTACGCGTACTCCTTGGCGCGGTCGAACGTCGCGTCCAGCCAGGCGCCCATCGTGGAGTACTGGAGCGAGTAGCGCGCGAGCTGCCCGTCGGTGCAGTCCAGCACGAAGGAGAGGAGCAGCAGCGCGCCGGCCGCCACATAGCCGCCGCGGGTGCCGGTGGCCGCGCAGGCCGCCGCGATCAGCGCGGTGATCAGGGACGCGGTGGTGACCTGGTTGGGAGTCAGGCCCCGGCGCGCGCACCAGCGGGCCAGATGGCGGGAGTACGGGCTGATGCAGAAGGTGGTGAAGAAGCCGTCGCGCGCCTTCACGGCGGAGCGCAGCCGTACGGCCTCGTCGTCCACGGCCGCGACAGCGGTCCCGGCCCGTTCCCGGGCGTCCGCGTCGGCCGGTACGGCGGCGACGAGCGAACCGAGCTCCGGGCGGTGGACGGCGGTGCCCCCGGCGTCGAGCGCGGCGGCGACCTGATCGGGAAGGGGCTCGTCCAGGGCGGTGACGGTGTCCCCGGAAGGCGGTCCGGTCTCGGGCTCCCCGGCCTCGGAGGCGGTGGCGGTCCGGGGGTGGGGGGCTCCGGTCCCGGAGGTTCCGGT
>NZ_MAUD01000147.1 GCF_001700515.1 Streptomyces lushanensis | reverse complement strand
CGCTGCCGCAGCGGCGGCAGCCGCGGCAGCCGCCCGCCCCACGGCCGCCAGCGGAACCGCCGGCGAGAACGACTCCCCCGGCGAACCGTCCGCCGCCTTGCGCGCCGCCACCTGCTCACCGGCCCGCAGCACCCCGAGCATCTCCCGCAGCTCCGTCAGCGCCTGCCGCCCCATGTCACCCACCAGCGCGGCGTTCTTCACCGCCTTCGGCGGATCCTTCAACGCCACCGCCTGCAACGCCGCCGCGTGCACCACCATCAGGCTCACCCGGTGCGCCACCACGTCATGCATCTCCCGCGCGATCCGCGTGCGCTCCTCCGTACGCGCCCACTCCGCGCGCTGCTCGGCACGGTCGGCGAGCAGCGAAAGCTCCTGCTCCAGACTGTCCGCCCGCTCCCGCAGGCTCTCCATCAGCCGCCGTCTCGCCCCGACGTAGAGCCCGAACAGCACCGGCGGCGCGGTCAGCCCCACCGACATCAGGATCGCGACCACGGGCACGTACCAGCCCGTCGAGCCGAACGCCGTGTCCACCACGTTCTGCCGGGTCCGTACGAAGGTGACGATCAGCGTGCCCACGAGCGACATCCCGGCCAGCGCGCCGATGATCCGCCGCGGTGCCTCCGAGGCGGCGAGCGTGTACAGCCCGACCAGCCCCATCAGATAGCCCATCTCCGCCGGCGTGATCGCGATCGAGACCAGCACCACGGCGAACGGCCACCGCCGCCGCACCAGCAGCACCGCCCCGGCGATCAGCCCGAACAGCACCCCCAGCGGCACCGGCAGCGCGGCGGTGTCCGCGAACCGGACGCCCTCCAGCGCGCACTCCAGCGCCGACACCAGCGCCAGCCCCACATCCAGCACGGCACTCCGCCACCGCCCCCACCACCACAGACCGCGGGGAGTCACTCCCGCGGCGTCCTGATGCGCCCCCGTTGTGGTCATGTCTCCCACCCTACGGGCGCCCGCATCCCATTTTCCGGCGACCGCCCCACCACAGAACGCGACCGAACACGCCGGGAACGCGCGTCGATACCTCGAACTGGTGAATCACCCCCGCATTCGATCCGAGCGTCCGAAATCCGGACGACGATCACCTCTATGACAGCAATCCACAGCAAATATGCCGACTTCGAGGGACTCCGCGCACAGGCGGTGGCACTGCGCCGCGAGAGCCTGAGCCGCCGCCAGATCCGGGACCGTCTCCATGTCGACAACAACGACATCCTCAACCGCCTCCTGGAGGGCGAGCCGCCCCCGGACTGGACGAAGCGCCCGAACGCGAAGGACGACCTCCGCGAGAAGGCGCGGGAGCTGCGCCTGAAGGGCCTCACGTACGACCAGATACAGCTTGAGCTGGGCTGCTCGAAGAGTTCGATCTCCCTGTGGGTACGGGACCTGCCGAAGCCGCCGAAGCGCACTCCCGAGCAAGCGTCCGCAATTGCCAGGCGCGGCTGGGAACCGACCATGGAACGGCGCGAGGCCGAGCGACAGCGAACCCGGCAAACGGCCGCACAGGACATCGGTGCGATGTCCGACCGCGAGCTGTTTCTGCTCGGCGTCGGCTTGTACTGGTCCGAAGGAGCCAAAGCCAAGCCTCACCGACGTCAGGAGCGGGTGATCTTCACCAACAGCGATCCGCACATGGTTGCGGTCTTCTTGAAATGGCTCAGCCTGCTGGGCATCGGCACTGACCGGCTGCGGTGCCACATACAGATCCACGAGTCCGCCGACGTGCCGACAGCCGAGCGCTTCTGGGCAGGTGTCGTCGGCATCGATATCGACGCATTCGGCAAGACCACACTCAAGAGGCACAACCCGAAGACGAACCGCAGGAATATCGGCGACAGCTACAACGGGTGCCTCACCATTCGGGTACTGCAAAGCGCCGAGTTGTACCGTCGCATCGAGGGCTGGTGGTACGGCATAGTAGGAGCCGCACCGTAAGCCGATCCAGCAAATCGGACATAGCGGTAATCCCGGGTCGTCTAAGGGCAAGACGTCAGATTTTGGATCTGATCATGAGGGTTCGAGTCCTTCCCCGGGAGCTGCTCAGTTCGGGTCCCGACCTCACCGGTCGGGACCCGTCCTCGTTTCCGGGGCGAAACCCCCCGGTATCCTGCGGTTGTCCACCACCCGAAAGCCGAAGGGCATTCCCGTGAGCGCCAACCGCCCGGCAGCCGTCGTCGTTCTCGCAGCGGGTGAAGGGACCCGCATGAAGTCGAAGACCCCCAAGGTTCTGCATGAGGTCTGCGGGCGCTCGCTCGTCGGACATGTCGTCGCCGCGGCCCGTGAGCTGGGGCCCGAGCAGCTCGTCGTCGTCGTGGGGCACGCGCGGGAGCAGGTCGAGGGGCATCTCTCCGCCGCGTACGAGGGCGTGCGCACCGCCTATCAGGCCGAACAGAACGGCACCGGGCACGCCGTGCGGATCGGGCTCCAGGAGCTGGGCGGGACGCCCGACGGGACGGTGGTCGTCGTATGCGGTGACACCCCGCTGCTGACCGGCGAGACCCTCAGGGCGCTCGCCGCGGCCCATGCCGCCGACGGCAACGCCGTGACCGTGCTGACCGCCGAGGTCCCGGACTCGACCGGGTACGGGCGGATCGTCCGGGACGGCGCCGGCGGCGCGGTCAGGGCGATCGTGGAGCACAAGGACGCCACCGAGGCGCAGCGTGCGATCCGCGAGATCAATTCGGGTGTCTTCGCCTTCGACGGGCAGCTGCTCGCGGACGCGCTGGGCAAGGTCCGTACGGACAACAGCCAGGGCGAGGAGTACCTCACGGATGTGCTGGGCATTCTGCGGGAGGCCGGGCACCGGGTGGGCGCGTCGGTCGCGGTCGATCACCGGGAGATCCTGGGGATCAACAACCGGGTGCAGCTCGCGGAGGCGCGTCGGCTGCTGAACGAACGGCTGCTGGAGCGGGCGATGCTGGCGGGGGTGACGGTGGTCGATCCGGCGTCGGTGTTCGTGGATGTGACGGTCACGTTCGAGCCGGACGCGGTGGTGCATCCGGGCACGCAGCTTCTCGGGTCGACGCATCTGGCCGAGGGCGCCGAGGTGGGGCCGAATTCGCGCCTGAGGGACACGCAGGTCGGCGCGGGCGCCCGGGTGGACAACACGGTCGCGGACGGCGCGGTGGTGGGCGAGGCGGCGACGGTCGGCCCGTACGCCTATCTGCGGCCGGGTACGCGGCTGGGCGTGCGGTCGAAGGCCGGTACGTATGTGGAGATGAAGAACGCGACGATCGGCGAGGGCACGAAGGTGCCGCATCTGTCGTACGTGGGGGACGCGACGATCGGTGAGCACACGAACATCGGTGCCGCGAGTGTCTTCGTGAACTACGACGGGGTGCGCAAGCACCACACCACGATCGGCTCTCACTGCCGGACCGGGTCGGACAATATGTTTGTGGCGCCCGTCACGGTCGGGGACGGGGTGTACACCGCGGCCGGTTCGGTGATCACGAAGGACGTGCCGGCCGGTGCGCTGGCCGTCGCCCGGGGCCAGCAGCGGAATATCGAGGGCTGGGTGGCCAGGAAGCGCCCGGGGAGCGCGGCGGCGCAGGCGGCCGACGCGGCCCTTACGACACCGGGGAGCGCCGGGAACGAGAGCTGAGCGGAAGCTGACCGGAAACAGATGCGCCATAGTCGGCGTACCGTGATATCTGCACGATTCGGCTGGCTCGCAAGGCGACACGCGGGCACAGCGGCCATCAACACGTCTGAGGAGACAGTGCTGTGACCGGGATCAAGACGACCGGCGAGAAGAAGCTGATGCTCTTTTCCGGCCGCGCCCACCCCGAGCTGGCCGAGGAGGTCGCCCATCAACTGGGTGTGGGGATCGTCCCCACCAAGGCATTCGATTTCGCCAACGGTGAGATCTATGTCCGGTACCAGGAGTCGGCGCGCGGTGCGGACTGCTTCCTGATTCAGAGCCACACGGCTCCGATCAACAAGTGGATCATGGAACAGCTCATCATGATCGATGCGCTGAAGCGGGCCTCGGCCCGGAGCATCACGGTGATCGTTCCCTTCTACGGCTATGCCCGTCAGGACAAGAAGCACCGCGGCCGGGAGCCGATCTCGGCCAGGCTGGTGGCGGATCTGATGAAGACCGCCGGTGCCGACCGGATCCTGACCGTGGATCTGCACACGGACCAGATCCAGGGTTTCTTCGACGGTCCGGTGGACCATCTCTTCGCGCTGCCGGTCCTCGCGGACTATGTGGCGGGGAAGGTGGACCGGACCAAGCTGACGGTGGTCTCTCCGGACGCGGGCCGGGTGCGGGTCGCGGACCGCTGGTGCGACCGGCTGGGCGCGCCGCTGGCGATCGTCCACAAGCGCCGGGACAAGGATGTCGCGAACCAGGTGACGGTCCACGAGGTGGTCGGCAATGTGGCGGGCCGGGTCTGTGTCCTGGTCGACGACATGATCGACACGGGTGGCACGATCTGCGCCGCGGCGGAGGCGCTGTTCGCGCATGGCGCGGAGGATGTGATCGTGACGGCGACGCACGGTGTGCTGTCGGGTCCGGCGGCCGACCGGCTGAAGAACTCGCAGGTGAGTGAGTTCGTGTTCACGAATTCGCTGCCGGATCCGGGCAATCTGGATCTGGACAAGATCACGGTTCTGTCGATCTCGCCGACGATCGCCCGCGCGGTCCGTGAGGTCTTCGAGGACGGTTCCGTGACGAGTCTCTTCGAGGAGCAGGCGTAGTACGGCGTGCGGGCGTGTTTCGGCACGCCAGGCAGGCCGGCCCGGCGGGCACGGCCGGGCACGCGTAGTACGGCAGGCAGGCGTGGCACGGCGGGCAGGTACGCAGGCGTGGCACGGCGGGCATCGGCGCCCCCCGTGCCGGCTCTTCGGCCGGTAGCCGGTTGATCGATTTCTGAGGCGGCCTCCCCGCCGGGTAGACTCGGCGAGTTGCTCGGCGAGGGGAGGCCGCACTGTTCCGGTGCGGCGGTCCGTTATCGACGCGCTCTTCGTAGCAGGCCTGTCGGGGCCGGGTGACGGCCGATTCCGGTCACCTTCCGCCCGTTTCTACGAGGAGTGCAGCCATGGCTGAAGTCAAGATCAGCGCCGAGATCCGTACCGAGTTCGGCAAGGGCGCCGCCCGCCGTACCCGTCGCGCCAACAGGGTTCCCGCGGTCATCTACGGCCACGGCGCCGACACCGTCCACGTGACCCTGCCGGGCCATGACCTGATGATGGCGCTGAAGACCGCGAACGCGCTGCTCGGTCTGGACATCGAGGGCCGCAAGGAGCTGGTGATCCCGAAGGCCGTGCAGCGCAACGCGATCAAGGGCTTCATCGAGCATGTCGACCTGCTCGCGGTGAAGCGCGGCGAGAAGGTCACCGTCGAGGTCGCGGTGCACACCGAGGGCGACCTGGCGCCGGGCGCCAACCTGCTGGAGAACGTGCTCAACACCCTGACCGTCGAGGCCGAGGCCACCCACATCCCGGAGTCCGTCACGGTCTCCGTCGCGGGCCTGGACGCCGGTGACTCGATCGTGGCCAAGGATGTCCCGCTGCCGTCGGGCACGACGCTCGTCACGGACGAGGACGCGGTCGTCATCCAGATCCTGGCCGCGCAGGCCGAGGAGCCGGCCGCGGAGGGCGAGGGCGCCGCCGAGGGCGCCGAGGCCTGATCCGTACGCTGTGCCCCACGGGGTGGCAGGGCCGTCGGCGGCCCTGCCACCCCGTTCGCCTGTACGAGGCACCGGGCGGAGCGCCGGGCGCGGGCACACCACCCGTACGTTCGTTCCGCACCCGTATACGTATGCGAGGAGACGCAGCGCGGATGACGACAGATGCCAACGCCCCCCAGGCCCCCTGGCTGATCGTGGGGCTGGGGAACCCGGGGCCGGGCTATGCGGCCAACCGGCACAACGTCGGGTTCATGGTGGCCGATCTGCTGGCGGCCCGTATCGGCGGCTCGTTCCGGCGGGCGCAGAAGGCGCAGGCCACGGTGGTCGAGGGCCGCATCGGTCCGCCCGGTCCCGCGAACCGCCGTGTCGTGCTGGCCAGGCCCACCTCGTACATGAATCTCTCCGGCGGCCCGGTCGTCGGGCTGCGTGACTTCTACAAGGTGCCGATCGAGCGGATCGTCGCGGTCCATGACGAGCTGGACATCGACTACGGCACGCTGCGGCTGAAGCTGGGCGGCGGGGACAACGGCCACAACGGGCTGAAGTCGATGACGAAGGCGATGGGTCCCGGCTACCACCGGGTGCGCTTCGGGATCGGCCGGCCGCCGGGCCGGATGCAGGTGGCCGACTTCGTGCTGAAGGACTTCTCGCCTGCGGAGCGCAAGGAGCTGGACTACTTCGTGGACCGGGCGGCGGACGCGGTGGAGGCGCTGGTGCTGGAGGGCCTGGAGCGGGCCCAGAGCACGTACAACTCCTGACAACCTCCGCATACGCCGTCGTTCCGCGGCCGGAAGTTGACCGGGCGTGCGCCCATGGCCAAGGATCCCGCCCTATGAAGGGGAAGCGGAGCAATTCCGACCGCGTGCTGTCGTTCGGCCGCCGGGCGGCGATGGCCTGTGTGGCCCTGCTGCTGCTGGTCGCCGGCGTCTGGTCGTCCTGGACCTCGGCCCAGCACGTGGTGCTCGCCAAGGGCCGTGAGCACGGCACGCTGACGGTGGAGCGCTGCGTGGACCAGAGCTGCACCGGGCCCTACGACCCGGACGGACCGCAGGGGCCGCGCGCCGGAATGAGGATCGGGCAGTCGGTGGCCGTGAAGAAGGGCGAGCGGTTCCCGGTCGTGGTGAAGCCCGACACGGACGAGCTGGTGCGTACGGGTACGCCCGGTCTGCTGTACGCGTGGGTTCCGCTCGGCGGGGCGCTGCTGCTGGCCTCTCTGATCGTCGGCGGCGGGCTGGGACTGACCCGGACGGCGTGGGGGACGGCGCTGGCGGGCGGGGCGCTGCTGCTGGCCGCGTTCTTCGCGGTCTGACCGGCGGCGCGTACCGCGCGAGCGCCTCCCGGACCGGGCACCGTACGCGGCGCCCGTACCGCAGGAAGCCGCCCGTACCGCGCGACGCACGAGCGCACCGCACCGCACATACCTCATGGCACCGCCCCGCTCCGGAAGCCCGGAGCGGGGCGGTGCCGGTAACGGTGTCGCTACGTACGGCGGGAAACGGCGGGCGGGAAAACGGCGGGAAACCCGTCAGCCGGTGTTGCGCAGCCCCGCCGCGACTCCGTTGACCGTCAGCAGCAGCGCCCGCGCGAGCAGCGGGTCGGGGCTCTCCTGGCGCTCGGCCGCCGCGCGCTGGCGTGCCAGCAGCGAGACCTGGAGGTAGGAGATCGGGTCGAGATAGGCGTCCCGGATCGCGAAGGTCTGCTGGAGCGCCGGGTTGGAGTCGAGGAGCTTGTGGCCGCCGGTGATCCGCAGCACCTCCGCCACGGTGAGCGCGTGCTCCGTCTCGATGTCCACGAAGACGTGCTTCAGCTCGTCCGGCACCAGCGTGTCCACATAGTGGCGGGCGATGCGCAGGTCGGTCTTGGCGAGTGTCATCTCGACGTTGGAGAGGAAGTTGCGGAAGAAGTGCCACTGCTCGTACATCTCGTCCAGGACCGTGTCGGACCCGGCCTCGCGCAGTGCCTTCAGGCCGGAGCCGACGCCGTACCAGCCGGGCACGATCTGCCGCGACTGGGTCCAGCCGAAGACCCACGGGATGGCCCGCAGCCCGTCGAGTCCGGCCCCGGAGTCGGGCCGGCGGGAGGGACGGGAGCCGAGGTGCAGGTCGGCGAGCTGGTCGACGGGTGTGGAAGCGAAGAAGTACGAGGGCAGGTCGGGGTCCTCGACGAGCCCGCGGTAGGCGGCGTGTGCGGCGTCGGAGACGATGTCCATCGCCGCGTCCCAGCGGGCCAGTGCCTCGCCCGACTGGCGCGGCGCGGTGTGCAGGGCCGAGGCCTGGAGGGTGGCGGCGACGGTCAGTTCCAGGTTCTCCCTGGCCAGGGAGGGGATCAGATACTTGTCGGAGATGACCTCGCCCTGTTCGGTCACCTTGATCTCGCCCTCCAGCGTGCCCCAGGGCTGGGCGAGGATCGCGTCGTGCGAGGGCCCGCCGCCGCGGCCGACGGTGCCGCCGCGGCCGTGGAAGAGCCGCAGCCGTACGCCATGGCGGTGGGCCACGTCGCGCAGCCGGCGCTGGGCGCGGTGGATCTCCCACTGGGAGGTGGTGATGCCGCCGAACTTGGAGGAGTCGGAGTACCCGAGCATGACCTCCTGGACGTCGCCGCGCAGTGAGACGAGTCTGCGGTAGGAGGGATCGGCGAGCATCTCGTCGAGGATGACGTCGGCGGCGCGCAGCTCGTCGGTGGTCTCCAGCAGCGGCACGATGCCGATCTTGGCCCAGCCGCCGTGCAGATCGATCAGTCCGGCCTCGCGGGCCAGTACGGCGGCGGCGAAGACGTCGTCGGCGCCCTGGCACATGGAGATGATGTACGACTCGATGACCTCGGGGCCGAAGCGCTCGAAGGCCTCCTTGACGGTGAGGAAGACGCCGAGGGTCTTGTGTCCCGCCGCGTCGAGGGGCGCCGGGCTCGGTGCGAGCGGCCGGCGGGAGCGCAGTTCCTTGGCGAGCAGCTTCTGCCGGTAGTCGCGCGGCATGTCGCTGTAGCGCCAGGACTCCTCGCCGAGCCGGTCGAAGAGCTGTCCGAGCGCGTGGTGGTGGGCGTCGGCGTGTTCCCGTACGTCCATGGTGGCGAGCTGGAGGCCGAAGGCGGCGAGCGTACGGATCGTACGGTCCATGCGGCCGTCGGCGAAGAGGCCCCCGCGGTGCTCGCGCAGGGAGGTCTGGATGAGGGTGAGGTCGTCGAGCAGTTCGGCGGTGCCGAGGTAGTCGCGGCCCTCGTCGTGCGGGGTGCCCTTGGCCAGGCGCTCGCGGGTGTTGACGAGCTTCTGGCGGATGCAGGTCGCCTTGAGGCGGTAGGGCTCCTCGGCGTTGAGCCGCTTGTAGCGGGGGCTGATCTCGGGGAGCCGCTCCAGGTCGGTCCGCAGGGAGGCGAGCAGTTCCTCGGTGGCGCCGGTGTAGCGGATGGAGTTGGAGAGCTGGCCGCGGAGCTGGTCGATCAGTCCCAGCGCGTCGGTGATGCCGTGCTCGTGCTGGAGGATCAGCACCTCGCGGGTGACCTGCGGGGTGACGTTGGGGTTGCCGTCGCGGTCGCCGCCGATCCAGGTGCCGAAGGTGAGCGGCCTGGTGCCCGAGGGCAGTTCGACGCCGACGCGCTCCAGCTCGCCGACGAGGTCCTCCAGCACGTCGCCGACGGCGCCGACGTGCAGTTCGTCCAGGTAGTAGATGGCGTTGCGCGCCTCGTCGACGGGCTCGGGCCGTACGACGCGCAGTTCGTCGGTCTGCCAGATCAGGTCGATGGACTCGGCGAGCCGCAGGTCGTGGCGGCGCCGGTCGGAGGCGATGACCGGTGCTTCCAGCAGTTCGGCGACCCGGCGGAGCTTGTTCAGCACCGAGCGGCGCGCGGCCTCGGTGGGGTGCGCGGTGAACACGGGCCGTACGTTGAGGTTCTTGACGGTTTCGCGCAGATGCTCCGGGTCGGCGTCCTTGAGCCGGTCGGCGGTACGGGCGAGCAGCCCGCCCTCGGCCGCGCGCCGTTCGCGCATCTCCCGGCCGCGGTGCACCTGTTCGGTGACGTTGGCGAGATGGAAGTAGGTGGAGAACGCGCGCACCAGTTTGGCGGCGGTCTCCAGGTCGGTGTCGCCGAGGAGTTCGGCCGCGGCCTCGCCGTTCTCGCGCGTCAACGCGCGGACGCGCTCGACCAGGTCGAGGAGCTCCGGGCCTTCCTGGCGTACGAGTGTCTCGCCCAGCAGGTCACCTAGACGGCGGATGTCTGAGCGCAGTTCCGCGCTGGCGGATGGGGTCTGGTCGGCACTGCTCACAGGTGCGGCTCCTTGCAGTGTTAGAGCACGTCTGGAGGGTTCTGGAGACTTCGCGGACCGCGCTGTCCGACGACCACAAGGATAGGTGTCCTTCGCCTGGTGTTATCCACAGGCCTCTTGTCGCGGCGTTCGGCGCTGCCATACTTACGATGCCGTAGGTTACGCACCCGTATCGAGGTTTCCGCTCCAGTTCCGCCCCATTTCTCACCCCAGGCCCATTCCTCACCCCAGGGGACCCCCAATGACCACACCCCCCGATGTGATCGAAGATTCCTCCCTTCCTCCCCAGCCCGCCGACGGCGAGCCGCTTCCCTCCGCCACGCTCGGCGGGGACAGCAAGGGGACCATCGAGCAGGTCGCTCTGCTGCTCTTCATCGCCATCCCCTTCCTCGCCCTGCTCGCGGCGGTGCCGCTGGCCTGGATGTGGGGAGGGGTGAGCTGGCTCGATCTGGGCCTGATGGTGGCGATGTACTACATCGGCTGCCATGGCGTCACGATCGGCTATCACCGTTACTTCACGCATGGTTCCTTCAAGGCGAGCCGCCCGCTGCGGATCGCGCTCGCCGTGGCCGGTTCGCTCGCCGTGGAGGGCCCGCTGGTCCGCTGGGTGGCGGACCACCGCAAGCATCACAAGTATTCGGACGCCGAGGGTGACCCCCACTCGCCCTGGCGCTTCGGCGAGACGCTGCCGGCCCTGCTGAAGGGGCTGTGGTGGGCGCATATCGGCTGGCTGTTCGACGAGGAGCAGACACCGCAGCACAAGTACGCGCCGGATCTGATCAAGGATCCCGCCATCCGCTCGATCTCCCGGCAGTTCGCGCTGTGGACGGTCGTCTCGCTGGCGCTTCCGCCGCTGGTCGGCGGGCTGGTGACGATGTCCTGGTGGGGTGCCTTCACGGCGTTCTTCTGGGGCTCGCTGGTCCGGGTGGCGCTGCTGCACCATGTCACCTGGTCGATCAACTCGATCTGCCACGCGGTCGGCAAGCGTCCCTTCAAGTCGCGTGACCGTTCGGGCAATGTGTGGTGGCTCGCGGTCCTCTCCTGCGGCGAGTCGTGGCACAACCTGCACCACGCGGACCCGACCAGCGCGCGGCACGGCGTGCTCAGGGGCCAGATCGATTCCAGCGCCAGGATCATCCGCTGGTTCGAGCTGCTCGGATGGGCCTCCGACGTGCGCTGGCCCAGCGCTTCCCGCGTGGACGCCCGGCGCAAGAGCGCACCTGCCAAGGCATGATGGGCACCGTGGCGATCGACGGCAGTACCAGCAAGCAGGGCAGTCCCGAGAAGGGCCGGACCACCGGGAGCCGACGCGCCCGCCGGGTCCGGATGACCGGTGCGGAACGCCGTGAGCAGCTGCTGGACATCGGCCGTACGGTCTTCGCCGAGAAGGGCTTCGAGGCCACGTCGGTGGAGGAGATCGCGGCGAAGGCCGGGGTGTCCAAGCCCGTCGTGTACGAGCACTTCGGCGGCAAGGAAGGGCTGTACGCGGTGGTCGTGGACCGCGAGATGCGTCAGCTCCTGGACATGGTCACGGGTGCGCTGACCGCCGGGCACCCTCGTGAGCTGCTGGAACAGGCCGCGTTCGCGCTGCTCGACTACATCGAGACGTATACGGACGGTTTCCGCATCCTGGTGCGTGACTCCCCGGTCGCGCAGTCCACGGGTACCTTCGCTTCGCTGATCAGCGACATCGCCACCCAGGTCGAGGACATTCTCGGGATGGAGTTCAAGGCGCGCGGCTTCGATCCGAAGCTGGCGCCGCTGTACGCGCAGGCGCTGGTGGGCATGGTGGCGCTGACCGGCCAGTGGTGGGTGGACACCCGGCGGCCGAAGAAGGCCGAGGTCGCGGCGCATCTGGTGAATCTGGCCTGGCACGGCCTGGAGGGGCTGGAGCCGAAGCCCCGGCTGATAGGCCACCGCAAGATCTGATCCGCGTGAGCGCGGCGGCGGAGCGAGGTGCGCGAACGCCGTACGGGAGACGCCACCCGTACGGCGTTCGCGGCGTCTGTACGGCTGTACGGCGTTCGCGGCGTCCGGGACCCGTCGGCCTCGGGTCATGACTCCCCCGTCCTGGCAGGGGACCCCGGTCATGACAGGGGGGTCCCCGGTCATGGCAGGCGGCGCGCGACGCCGCGGGCGCGGCATGGAGCGCGTACCGCCTCAGGGCCTCTTGTGGGCGACGGCGAAGACGCGGCGGAAGGGGAAGACCGTGCCGTGGGGGCCCGGCGGGTAGGCCTCGTGGAGCAGGGCGCGGTACTCGTCGGTGAATTCCGCCGCCGCCCGCGCGTCGTCGGCGAGTGCGGTGAGGACGGGCCGCAGCGCCGTCCCCTTCACCCAGTCGAGGACCGGGTCCTCGCCGGTGAGCCGCTGGACGTAGGTGGTCTCCCAGACGTCCGCCGTGCAGCCCAGGTCCGTCAGGCGCGCGAGATAGTCGGCGGGTTCCGGCACGGTGTCGACACGCCGGCCGGAGTGTGCCAGCCGCTCGCGCCAGCGCGGGGACTCGCACAGCTCGGTGAGGAGCGTGTGGCTCGGCGCGCCGAAGTTGCCGGGCACCTGGAAGGCGAGGACGCCACCGGGCACCAGGCCGTCGAGCCAGCCGGCGAAGGAGTCGGCGTGGCCGGGGACCCACTGGAGGGCGGCGTTGGAGACGATCAGACCGTACGGTTCCGCGGGCGCCCAGTGCGCGAGGTCGGCGCTCCGGAAGTCCATCGCTCCGCCGCCCGGCGTGGGTCCGGCGTACTCCCTCCTCGCCCGGTCGAGCATCTCCGGGGAGTTGTCGAAGCCGGTGATACGGGCGGTGGGCCAGCGGTCGGCGATCAGCGCGGTGACATTGCCGGGGCCGCAGCCGAGGTCGGCGACCCTGAGCGGCCCGGAAGGCCCGGAAGGCCCGGTGGATCCGCTGGACCCGGCGGGCTCGGCGGACCCGGCGCCGGGCGGTTCGGGAACGCGGGCCAGCAGGTCCAGGAACGGGCGGCTGCGGTGGCCGGCGTGCCGGAGGTACTGGGCCGGGTCCCAGGTCGGCGCGGAAGGCACGGAGGGTGTGGACGGTACGGAGTGCATGGACGAGCCCCCATCGCGATTACGGGTCGGCCGGCCTGCCGGAGCGGTCCGGGCCGTTCGGTCCCAGCCTGCACCGCGAGATATCTTGACGTCAAGAGACTTCATATCGAGGGACCCTTTACACTGATCGCCATGGAGGACGAGGTCGACCGACTGACAGCGGCATGGCGCCGGGAGCGCCCCGACCTCGACGTGGAACCGCTCGAGGTCCTCAGCCGTGTCAGCAGGCTGGCCCGTCATCTCGACCGCGCGCGCCGGATCGCGTTCTCGGAGCACGCTCTGGAGCCGTGGGAGTTCGACGTGCTGACCTCGCTGCGGCGCGCCGGCGACCCGTATCAGCTCTCCCCCGGACAGTTGCTGACCCAGACCCTGGTCACCTCCGGCACGATGACGAACCGTATCGACCGGCTGGCGCAGAAGGGCCTGGTCGAGCGGCTGCCCGACCCCAACGACCGGCGCGGGGTGCTGGTCCGGCTGACCGCGGAGGGCCGCGACCGAGCGGACCAGGCGCTCGCCGGGCTGCTGGCCCAGGAACGCGCGATCCTCGCGGAGCTCTCCCGGGCGCAGCGGGCCGAACTGGCGGGACTGCTCCGCCAGTTGACAGCGCCGTTCGACAACATCCCCAGCTAGGCCCGGTCCGGCCTCCTCCTGCAACGGTCAACAGCCCCTGCCCCCCGCCACCGGTGCGGCCGACGCCGGCTCAGCGGCTCGGCCGAGCTTGAGCAGGAGGCCGGCGAGCTCGGTCGGCAGGGTGATCATGCAGTCGCGGCCGGTCGCCAGTTCCCACACCTGTGCGGGCGCACCGTTCGGCTGTATCGCGGGGACGGGTCGCCGGGCAAAGCCTTCCGGCTCGCCGACAACGCAGTGGATGGGCGTTCGCGGGATGGTGTTCACGGCCGGGTTGTCCCGTCGGACCGGTTGCGCGGTCCCCGGACACGGATAGCGAAGCGAGCCCCGGTCCGAACCGGTCCGTAGGCCCCGGCCAGGTCCGGTACGTACCCCTCGCCACCGGCCGTACGCGCCGGTCCCGCACTCCGGTCACCGGCACCGGCGCACCGCCACCGACACCCGCGCGCTTCGCCGGACGGGCGGGTTTCCTCGCCCGTCCGGCGGCGTCGGTCAGCCCGTTGACGTGGCGGGCTGGGCGGCCAGGCTCACCGGACCCACTCCGGCCCTGCGCGCCAGTGCCACGGCGGCCAGCGTCGAGTGCACGCCCAGCTTCCCCAGCACGTTCTGCATATGCGTGCGCACGGTGTGCGGAGAGAGGAAGAGCCGCTCGGCGACGGCCTTGCGGCCCAGGCCGGCGACCATGCACCGCAGCACCTCACGCTCGCGCGGTGTGAGCGACTCGACCAGCCGTTCGCTCTCCGTACGGTGCTTGCGCGCGGCCGTCAGCTCCCGCAGCACGCCCGTGAGCAGGGCGGGCGGCAGATGCGTCTCGTCCCGCAGGACACCACGCATCACGGCGAGCAGCCGTTGGAGCGAGCAGTCCTTCGCGACCCAGCCGGACGCGCCCGCCTGGAGCGCCAGCGCGGCGCGGCGCGGGTCGTCCTTCTCGGCGAGCACGACCGTACGGACGGACGGCTGGCCGGAGCGGACTCCGGCGACCAGCGAGATGCCGTCGACCGGCACCGCCTCGCCGTCGTCCGGCACGGCGCGCGCGACCGGCACCTGAACCGGTCCCGCCGCCGTGCTCCCGGCCGCTCCCGCGACCGTGCCGAGGTCGGCGTCGACGAGCATCACATCGAATCTGCGCCCCTCGGCCGCTCCCCGATCCAGACAGCGCAGCGCGGCAGGACCACTGCCTGCCGCCGCGACGTCCACATCGGGCTCGGCCGCGAGCGCGGCGGCGAGCGACTCGGCGAAGATGCGGTGGTCGTCCACCACCAGAACCCGGATACGTACCAATGGACACCCCCTGAAGGCGGGGAGCGGACAGCGCGGGCACGGCGCCCGGTGTGCGGTGGTACGTCAGTGGCACGGCCGCCGCCGTGTGTTGACCGCTACCCCACCCCGGGCGTCGTACCCGACTTGACTCCACCCCTGATCAGCACCGGCCCCCACCGGTGCTGTGCATCAGCGTACGGCCGTCGGCCCGGAGTGGAAGGAATTTCACAGAACTCGTCGGCCGGCCACCGCGGAACGGCCCCTGGACGGCGCGGGGCGGCTTCTGCACGGGCATGATCTGCACGTCGTAGTACGGAATCCATTTGTCCCGGGTCAGAAGAGTCATGCCCTCGATCTGTGCCTGGGCGATGAGCAGCCGGTCGAGCGGATCCCGGTGGTGCTCGGGCAGCCTGCCCGCGCGGACGCCGTGCCCCGCCGTGACCGGCAACGGTGTGAACTGACTGTCCCGAGCCCGTTCTGCCAGGTCCTCGGGCCCGTCAAGTTTGCCGAGCGACTGTTTGACGGCGATCTCCCACGGCGACACCGCGCCGGCATACACCGCCGGCTCCGTGTCGAGCAGATCCTTGACGCCGTCGGCGAGCTCCGGGGAGTCGTCGAGCCACCAGAGGATCACATGAGTGTCGAGCAGCAGCCTCATCGACGCATCCCGAATTCGTCGGCGATGCCGTCGGGCAGTTCGTCGAAGTCGTCGGCGATGCGAATCCGCCCCTTGAGCGAGCCACGCCCTGTGCGCCGTACCTCGGGCCTCAGCGGTACGACCTTCGCGACCGGCACCCCCGCCTTGCTGATCACGACCTCTTCGCCGGTCGCGACCTGCTCCAGGATGCGCGAGAAATGCGTCTTCGCCTCGTGCACGTTGTACTGACGGGCTGCTTCCACGGGTGCCTCAAAGGCGTTCACAAGCGGACTAAGCACTGGACTAAGTCCAGCGGAGGCCGAACGTCAGGACAGTCGGCGTGCTCCGGTGGAGGGGGCGGCCGGGAAGACGCGTGGGGGTGTGAAGCCCGACGCCGCGAAGGCTTCCGTGATCGCCTCGGTGACGGCTTCCGTGTCGGGCTCCTCGGCCAGGACCACCGCGGAGCCGCCGAAACCGCCGCCCGTCATACGGGCGCCCAGGGCGCCGGAGGTGACGGCGGTGGTGACCGCCAGGTCGAGTTCCGGGCAGGAGACCCGCAGGTCGTCGCGGAGCGAGGCGTGGCCCTCGGTCAGGACGGGGCCGACCGCGCGCAGGTCGTCCGCGTCCAGCAGCGCGATGGTCCGCTCGACGCGGTGGTCGTCGCTCACCACATGGCGGACGCAGCGGCGGACCTCCTCGCCCTGTCCGGCTCCGGCCAGCCGTTCCAGCGCCGCGGGCAGGCGCGCGTACGGGATGTCGCGCAGCGCGCGTACCCCGAGCGCCCGCGCGCCCGCCTCGCACGCCGCGCGCCGCGCGGCGTACGCGCCGTCCCCGAGCGCGTGCCTCACGCGGGTGTCGACCACCAGCAGCCGGAGCCCCTGGGCGGCCGGGTCGAACGGCACCTGGCGCTGGGAGAGGTCGCGGGTGTCCAGATGCAGCGCGTGTCCCTCGGTGCAGCAGGCCGCGGCCATCTGGTCCATGATCCCGCACGGCACGCCCACGAACGCGTTCTCGGCGCGCTGCGCGAGCAGCGCCAGTTCGGGCCGCGTCAGGCCGAGTCCGTACAGATCGTTCAGGGCGAGCGCGACGACGACCTCCAGCGCGGCCGAGGACGACAGCCCCGCGCCGGACGGCACGGTCGAGACGAGATGGACGTCGGCGCCGGTCACCGGATGCCCGGCCTCGCGCAGCGCCTGGACGACACCGGCCGGATAGGCGGCCCAGCCGGTGACCGAACGCGGTTCGAGAGCGGCGATGTCGAGCTGGACCACGCCCTGGGTGACATCCGCGGAGTGCAGCCGAAGGATCCGGTCCCTACGGCGGGAGACCGCCGCGACCGCCCGGTGCGGCAGCGCCAGCGGCATCACGAAACCGTCGTTGAAGTCGGTGTACTCACCGATCAGGTTCACCCGGCCCGGAGCCGCCCACACGCCCTCGGGCGCGGCTCCGTAGAGCCTCCGGAACCCCTCGGCCACCCGGACCTCCCCGGCCGCGGTACCGACGGCGGCGCCGCTCCCGCCCACTCCTGGGTCTCCCCCGCCCGGTCCCGCTCTCACTCCTTGATCGCCTCGGTCTCCCCCCGCCGCGCGAACGCCCACGCGTCCGCCACGATCCCCGCCAGATCGGCGCGGCTCGGGGTCCAGCCGAGACGCTCGTGCGCCGTCGCGGCGGACGCGACGAGTACGGCCGGGTCGCCTCCCCGGCGCGCCGCCACGACCTCGGGGATCGGATGTCTGGTGACCTTGCGTACGGTCTCGATGACCTCGCGTACCGAGAAGCCGTTGCCGTTGCCGAGGTTGCAGATCAGATGCTCGCCCACGGCCGCCGCGTCCAGCGCGCGCAGATGCGCCTCGGCGAGATCCGCGACATGGATGTAGTCGCGTACGCAGGTGCCGTCCGGCGTCGGATAGTCCTCGCCGAAGACGGAGATCGCGTCGCGCCGGCCGAGCGCGACCTGGAGGACGAGCGGGATGAGATGCGACTCGGGATCGTGGCGCTCACCGCAACCGCCGTACGCGCCCGCGACATTGAAGTAGCGCAGCGAGACGGCCGCGAGACCGTGCGCCGCGCACTCGCCGCCGATCATATGGTCGACGGCGAGCTTGGTCGCGCCGTACGGACTGGTCGGGGCCGTCGGGTCGGACTCGGTGATCGGCGTGGAGACCGGCTCGCCGTAGGTCGCCGCGGTGGACGAGAAGACCAGCTTGCGCACCCCTGCCGCGCGCATCGCGGCGAGCAGCGCCATGGAGCCGCCGACGTTGTTGTCCCAGTACTTCTCGGGCCTGGCGACGGACTCGCCGACCTGTGAGGACGCGGCGAAGTGCAGCACCGCGTCGTACGAGGAGTCCAGCCACTCGGCGGAGTCCTGGACCCGGCCCTCGACGAACGTGGCGTCCGCCGGGACCGCCTCCCGGAAGCCGGTGGACAGATCGTCCAGCACGGTCACCTCGTGCCCGGCCTCCAGCAGATGTGCCGCGACCACACTGCCGACATATCCCGCACCGCCCGTGACCAGGTACTTCTTGCTCACTCGCTCGCTACCTCTCGCAGTCGCTCGGCCGCGGCCTCCGGTGGCACGTCATTGATGAACACGCTCATGCCGGATTCGGAGCCCGCGAGGAACTTCAGCTTGCCGGAAGTACGGCGCACGGTGAAAAGCTCCAGGTGGAGCGCGAAGTCCTCGCGCCCGGCGGCCCGGAACGGCGCCTGGTGCCAGGCGGCGACATAGGGCGTGGGCGGTTCACCTTCGCCGAAGATCCGGTCGAAGCGCTTCAAGAGTTCCAGATACACCGGCGGGAACTCCGCGCGGGCCGCGTCGTCCAGCGCCCGCAGGTCCGGGACCCGGCGGATCGGGTAGAGATGCACCTCGTACGGCCAGTGCGCGGCGTAGGGCACGAACGCCACCCAGTGCTCGCCCGTCAGCACCATCCGGTCACCCTCGGTCCGCCGCGAGCTCCCGTGGCCGGTCCGTCCCGGCTGCGCCGACTGCCCTGGCCGCACCGGCTGCCGTGTCCGCTCGCGCTCGACGAGATCGTCGAAGAGGTTGCGGCCGGTCGCGGCCCGGTGCTCACGGGCGGAGCGGAGCATCAGCGTGGAGCGCGGGGTGACGAACGGGTACGCGTAGATCTGCCCGTGCGGATGGCCGAGCGTCACCCCGATCTCCACGCCCCGGTTCTCGAACGCGAAGACCTGTTCGACCTGCGGCAGCGCGGCCAGCTCCGCCGTACGGTCGGTCCAGGCGTCCAGCACCAGCGCGACCCGTTCCTCGGAGAGACCGGCGAACGACATGTCGTGGTCGGCGGTGAAACAGACGACCTCGCAGCGTCCTGAGTCGCCCGCGAGGGAAGGGAAGCGGTTCTCGAAGACGGCGACGTCGTAGTCGGAGTCCGGGATCTCGCTGAGCCGGCCGTCCCGGGAGGGGCAGAGCGGGCACTGGTCGGCGGGCGGGTGGTACGTACGGTCCTGGCGGTGCGAGGCGATGGCCACCGAGTCGCCGAGCAGCGGGTCGTGGCGGATCTCGGAGGCGGTGGCGACGGGACCGAGGGGCCTGCGGTCGACGGCGTCCCGCACGGCGTCGTCGCGGGAGTCGTAGTAGATCAGCTCACGGCCGTCGGCGAGCCGCGTCACCGTCCTCTTCATCGGTCGCCCCTCACCCGTGTCGTCCACATCGCACTGCACGGCATGGCCCACACTGCCCAACAGAACCGAACATAACAAATCACAAACCAACAGCAGCGTCAATGTGGTGAAGGAGCGTGAGCGGCTGGTCAGGGACACGTGAGGCACGCGCAGGGGCCATGAGCAGGGGTGAGCAGGGTGGGCCGCGGCCTGAGTCGGATGTGATGGGCGGACGGCTCCCTACGCCGTGCCTCGCAGGCCGACCCGTACGCCGTGGCCCGTACCCGGCACCCTGTACGCCGCGCTTCGTACGCAGCTCGCGGCGCGCCACCCGCCTCGTGCGCCACCCGCCTCGTGCGCCACCCGCCTCGTGCGCCACCCGCCTCGTGCGCCGCGTGCCGCGCGCCGTCAGTGGTCGTGGGCGTCGGGCCGCCGCAGGTCGCCCGGCGTCGCACGGTCCAGCAGGCCCGTACGCGCCGCCAGCGCCGCCGCCTCCAGCCGGGAGCCCACGCCCAGCTTCATCAGCACCCGCTGCACATGCGTCCTGGCCGTGCTCGGCGCGATGCCCATCCCGGCCGCGATCAGCCGGGTGTCCTCGCCCTCCGCGACCCGCACCAGCACCTCGATCTCGCGCGGAGTGAGCATCCGCAGCAGCCGCTGCCCCTCGTCGTCCGGCTGGGCCGCCGGGTTGAGCAGCTCGGTGAAGGCACCCTGGAGCAACTGCGGCGCCACCGCCGCCTCGCCCGCCCGCGCCTTGATCATGGCGCGTTCCACACCCTCGATGCGCTCGTCGTGGCGCACATAGCCGGAGGCGCCGGCCGCGAAGGCCGCCGCGATCCCGCGCGGGCTCGGTACCGGACCGAGCACCACCACGGCCACCTGCGGCCGGTCCCGCTTGATCCGTACGATCGGGTCGAAGGCGCCCGGCTCGGCCGGCGCCGCCGTGCCCAGCAGGCACACTTCCGGCGCCCTGCTCACCACCAGATCGGCGACGCCCGCCGTGGGCGCCGCCGCCGCGAGCACCCGGTGCCCGCGTAGTTTCAATGCCGAGGCGAGCGCCTCGGCGAGCAGTCGGTGGTCGTCGACCACCATGAGCCGAACGCCCATAGAGAAAGCCCCCATCACCGCAGAAAACTGGCCCCCCGGCCTCCTGACCCGGCAAGCTACACGCTTGTTCGAGATCGCGCGCCCCCTACTGTTCAGAAGCCCCTCGGATTGCCGAATTCCCGGCCATTCAGGACTAGTCGACGGTGAAGGCCGCTATGGACCGCGCCACGGCCGAACAGAACGGGCCCCGGCCCGTGGCATGTACCGCCCACGGGCCGGGGCCCACCACAGCGCAGCGCCGCGCGGCCCGCCGCGCCACCGCGCGCCGGGTCACTTCGTGCTGAACGAGACCGCCAGATACGAGGTGTCGTCCAGCGACGAGGCCGACGGCTTGCTCAGCATGGTCTCGGCGAGGAACATCCGGCCGTCCCCGTAGAGGATCTCGGCGTAGTCGGCGGAGAAGCTGGTCTCCGCGTCCCTGACGCCCTCGTCGGCCGGATTCTCCATCAGCACCGTCTCCTTGAAGGTGCCGCCGTCGATGGAGATGATCTGGCCGCCCTTGTCGTACGGAGGCACTTTGTAGGCGATGATGTCGCCGCCGTCCATGCGCAGCGGGAACATCGTGTAGCGGTCGCCCGCGTCCGCGCGGTCCGAGGTGCTCTTGCCGGTGGTGAGGTCGAAGGAGACGATCTCGTTGGTGTCGCCGTACTCGCCGCCGCCCTCGTGGCCCTCGGTCGGCAGATAGAGCCTGCCGTTGCCCACCACCAGCTTCTGGCAGGACTCGACCTCCGTCGAACCGCAGCGCGCCGCGTACCGGTCGGCGTCGGCCGGGATCCTGGCGAGCAGCTTGCCGTTCCTCTCGTCGATCGAGAAGAAGTCCGAGATGCCGCTGCCGTCACCCGCCGTGTCACCGACGTCGGCGGCCACCACCAAGGGCTTGGTGGAGACGACACTCGCGTAGGCGACACCGGCGGGCATCTTGAACGAGGAGAGCGGGGCGCCGGTGACCGGGTCGAGGGTCTCGATGGAGATCTGCGGATCGTCGTACGAACCGCACTTACGGGCGGCGACCAGGCCGGCGCCGCCCCCGTACCCCATGTCGTAGCAGCCGTCCGCGCTGACCTCGGGCTTCCAGCGGACCGCGCCGTCGGCGAGGTCGAAGGCCGCGCCGCCGTCCGTGCCGCCCGCCGCGACCGTCGTGCCGCTGAGGGTGATCTCGTCGAACCGGACCTTCTCGTCACCGGCGTTGGAGCCCTTGACCGACTTGCTCCACACGAGTTCCCCGGCCGCCAGATCGATCGCGCCGACCTCCGTGCACTTCTGGTACTTCTGCGCGGCGGTGCGCTTGGCGGGCTCGAAGGCGATCGCGGTCCTGCCGTCCTCGCTGACATGCCTGGTCGCCGCGCACACCTGACCGGGCAGCGGGATCGACCAGATCCGGGTGCCCGTGTCGAGGTCGTAACCGACGATCTGGTTGATGCCCGTCTTCACATAGGCGGTGTCGGTGACCCAGGAGCCGCCGACCCCGGTGACATCGGTGACCTTGGGGGTCGGGAGCTGGAACCCGGCCTTGGACCTGACGTTGTCCGGCACCTTCTCCGTGCCACCGCCGCCGACCGCCTCGTCACCGGCCTTGCCGTCCTTGCCGCCCGCGCCCTCGGCGGCGCCGGACGAGGTGCCCTTGGACTCGTTCTCCGTGCCGTCACCGCCGGACGAGGCGAACCAGATACCACCGCCGACGATCAGCACCACGGCGACGGCCGCGGCGACGATGATCTGCGTCTGGGTGGACAGCTTCTTCTTGCCGTCGCCGCCCGCGCCCGCGCCGTCGCCGAAACCGCCGCCCCGCGGTGGCTGCTGCTGGTACGGGCCGTGCGGTCCCGTGGGCTGTGCCGGATAGCCGTACGAGGGCTGACCGGGCCCGGCCGGCTGGGCGGGATAGCCGTAACCCGGCGGCGCGGGGTAGCCGTAGCCCGGCGGGGTGCCGGGGCCTGCCGGAGCGCCCGGCACGGGTGCTCCGGGAACGCCCTGCGGCGGCTGGGGCGGCTGCGGGTATCCGTAGGAGACGTTCCGCGCGGGCGGCGGCGGAGCGCCGTACCCGTACCCGCCCGGCGGCGGTTCCTGCGGAGCGCCGAAGCCGCCGGCCAAAGGCTCCTGCGGGGCTCCGAACTCTCCCCGCGGCGGCTCGTCGGGCGGCTGCTGGGACGACTGCGGCTGCTGAGGCGGCTGGGGCGGCTGCGTCATGGAGTACATACCTCGTCGGAAGGAAGCTCGGCGGTCGGAAAGTCGGTGGCGTGCCAGGGAGCTGGACGCGTCAGTCGCGGATTCCGGCGGGCCCGGCCGGCGTCACTCACCGAACGCCATCATGGTCGACGTCTTCATTTCCTCTTCGTCGTCGCTCGCGCTGACCCGGCCGCTGGTCACGAAGAACCGGCCGCCCACATAGTCCAGCTCCGCCGAGTAGAAGGAGCTCTCGATCCGGGCCGTGGACGCCGGGTGCCGCTGAAGCATCGTGGGTGCGCCGCCGCCCGCCGCGATCGTGGCGACCGCGCCGCCCTCGTCGTACGTCGGGTCCAGATACACCAGGACCTTGCCGCCCTCCATCCGCAGCGGCGTCATCTGCCGCCCGGCGGGCGCCTTGGCGCGCCACGCGGCCTTGCCGGTGTCGAGGCTGAAGGCGACGACCTCATTGGTGCGCCCGGTGCCGCTCGTGTCGGGTTCGGTCGACATGTAGAACGTGCTCGCGTCGGCGGCGACTCCGACACAGCCCTCCAGATTGCTGCCGAAGACGACGAGACCGCCGCCGCAGCGCGGCGCGAACTTGTCCTTCCCGCCCGCGAGTTGCGAGCGCAGGGTGCCGTTCGCGTGGAGCGCGAAGACGCTCCAGGACTTCTTGTCGTCGTTCTTCGCGGAGACGACCAGGGGGTCGACCGAGTAGACCTTGTCGACCTCCCAGTTCTTGGCGAGCTCGTAGGTCCACCTGGCCGCGCCGGTGGCCGGATCCAGCTCCTGGATCTGGTTCTGCGTGGTCTCGTAGTCGCCGGTCGGGCAGCTCTCGGCGGCGATCAGCTTGGCGCCGCCGGCGAACGCGTACGGCTGGCACTCGCCCGGCAGCCTGCCGAACAGCTCCTTGCCGTCGCTCACCCGGTAGGCGTTGGCGTTGCCGGTGCGTGCGGCGGTGACGGTGTTCCCGCTGATCGCCAGCGTGATGTCGGTGAGGATGTCGAACGTCCCGGACTCCTGGACCTCTTTCTTCCAGCCGCCCTCACCGGTCTTGAGATCGACCATCTGGAGCTGGTTGCAGAGGCTCCTGTCGGTCGTGCCGTTCTTGATCCCGATGACGATCTTGCCGTCGGCCGTCGGCGCGACGGGCGCGGAGCACACCTCGGCGGGCAGCGGAAGCGTCCACTTCTTCCTGCCGTCGGCGACGGAGTAGCCCACGATCTGCCGGTACATGGCCTTGACGACGGTGTCGCCGACGAACCACGGACCCTCGACGTCCGCGCCGTTGCGCGGCAGATCCACATCGTTGGTCCGGAGCCAGAGCACCTTGGACTCGCCGTCCTTGCGCCCGGCGTTGAGATCGTCCTCCTCCTCGCGGCCTCCGCCGGTACCGTCGCCCTGGTCGACGCTCTCCGAGGCGCTCGGCCGGGCGTCCCCGCTCTTCCCCGCGGTGGGCTTCGCGCCACCGCCGTCGTCACCGCCGTCGCCGCCGAGGGCGAACCACGCGCCGCCGCCTATCAGCAGCAGCGCGACCGCGGCGGCGGTGATGATGCCGGGCGTGGACCTGAAGAAGTTCCTGCCGCCACGGCCACCGCCACCGCCGCCACCGGGCGGCGGGACGGGCGCTCCGGGGAACTGCTGGGGCGGGTAGCCGCCGTAGGGCCCCGGCTGAGGCTGATAGGGCCCTGGCTGCTGTCCGTACGGTCCGGGCTGCTGACCGTACGATCCTGGCTGCTGACCGTACGATCCTGGCTGCTGTACGTATGGGTTGGGCCGGCCGTATCCACCGGGCTGAGGCGGGGAGTTGTACGGGCCGGGCTGCTGACCGTAGGGCCCCGGACCGGGGTTGTACGGGCCGGGCCCCTGCGGATAGCCGTAACCGGGCGGCGCGGAGGGCGGCGACTGCGGCGGCTGCGCCTGCGACGGCACGGGCGGTGGCGCCGGCGGTCGCGGGCCTCCCTGCCCCGGAGCCTCCTGCTGCGGGACTGCCTGCTGCGCATCCTCCTGCTGCGGATCCTCCTGCTGCGGGTCCTGCGGAGCGCCGAAGCCTCCCTGCGGCGGCTGCTGGCCGGGTGGCTGGCTCATCAGCGCTTTCCCCCTTTGAACATCCATACGGTCCGCTACCCGGTCGGTCTCCCCCGCGATGCCGGTGGCCGGCCCTGTCGTACAGAGCGGTTCGGGTATGGATTCCGCATCGTCACACCGGTCGAGCGGGGCTTCTTTCTATCACTCGGACACCCGTACGGGACGGGCCGGTCCTGCCCCTGTTCCCAAGGGAGGACCGGCCCGTGATGCGCCCGTTACGCGCTCCGCACACCGCCTCTACGCGTCCTCCGCGAGCTCCAGCCAACGCATTTCCAACTCATCCCGTTCGCTGCCGAGTTCGCGCAGTTCGGCATCGAGTTTCGCCACTTTCCCGAAGTCCGTGGCGTTGTCGGCGATCTGCTGATGGAGTGTGGTCTCCCGGCCGGCGATCTTGTCGAGCTGACGCTCGATCCTCTGGAGTTCCTTCTTCGCCGCGCGGCCGTCCTTCGCCGACACGGCCGCCGGGAGCCGCTCCTCGGCGGCGGTGGTCGTGGCCGTGGGAGCGGCGTTCGCCGCGGACTTCGGCGCCGCGGGCTTCGACACCGTCGACTCCACCAGCCTGCGCCGCCGCTCCAGATACTCGTCGATCCCCCGCGGCAGCATCCGCAGCGCCGCGTCACCGAGCAGCGCCATCACCTTGTCCGTGGTGCGCTCGATGAAGAACCGGTCGTGCGAGATGACCACCATCGACCCCGGCCAGCCGTCGAGCAGGTCCTCCAACTGGTTGAGCGTCTCGATGTCGAGATCGTTGGTGGGCTCGTCGAGGAAGAGGACGTTCGGCTCGTCCATCAGCAGCCGCAGCAGCTGGAGCCGCCGCCGCTCGCCGCCGGAGAGATCGCCGACCGGTGTCCACTGCTTCTCCTTGGTGAAGCCGAACTGCTCGCAGAGCTGGCCCGCGGTCATCTCCCGGCCCTTGCCGAGATCGACCCGGTCCCGTACCCGCTGGACCGCTTCCAGCACGCGCAGCGCCGGATCGAGTTCGGTGACCTCCTGGGAGAGGTACGCGAGCCTGACGGTCCTGCCGACCACGATCTTCCCGCCGGCCGGCTGGACATCGCCCTGGCTGCGGGCGGCCTCGGCGAGCGCGCGCAGCAGCGAGGTCTTGCCCGCGCCGTTCACCCCGACCAGCCCGATCCGGTCGCCGGGACCGAGCTGCCAGGTGAGGTGCTGGAGCAGCACCTTCGGGCCCGCCTGGACCGTCACGTCCTCCAGGTCGAAGACCGTCCTGCCGAGCCGCGCGTTGGCGAACTTCATCAGCTCCGAGGTGTCACGGGGCGGCGGTACGTCCGCGATCAGCTCGTTGGCCGCCTCGACGCGGAAGCGGGGCTTGGACGTACGGGCGGGAGCGCCGCGGCGCAGCCAGGCCAGCTCCTTGCGGACCAGGTTCTGCCGCTTGGCCTCCTCCGTCGCCGCGATGCGCTCGCGCTCGGCGCGGGCGAAGACGTAGTCGGAGTAGCCGCCCTCGTACTCGTGCACCGCGCCGCGCTGGACGTCCCACATCCGCGTACAGACCTGGTCCAGGAACCACCGGTCGTGGGTGACGCAGACGAGCGCGGAGCGCCGGGTCCGCAGATGCTGGGCGAGCCAGGCGATGCCTTCGACATCGAGATGGTTGGTGGGCTCGTCGAGCACGATCAGATCGGGCTCGCCGATGAGCAGCTTGGCCAGCGCGATCCGGCGCCGCTCGCCACCGGAGAGCGGCGCGATGACGGTGTCGAGGCCCTGCGGGAAGCCGGGCAGGTCGAGCCCGCCGAAGAGCCCGGTGAGCACATCGCGGATCTTCGCGTTGCCCGCCCACTCGTGGTCGGCGAGATCACCGATCACCTCGTGCCGGACCGTGGCCCCGGGATCGAGCGAATCGTGCTGGGTGAGCACCCCGAGCCGCAGCCCGCCACTGTGCGTGACCCGGCCCGTATCGGTCTCCTCCAGCCGGCTCAGCACCCCGATCAGGGTCGTCTTACCGTCGCCGTTGCGCCCCACGACGCCGATCCGGTCTCCCTCGGAGACGCCGAGAGAGACACCGTCGAGCAGCGCACGGGTGCCGTACACCTTGGTGACTGCCTCGACATTGACCAGATTGACGGCCATTTTTCTCCTGTACCCGGGGGAATCGATCGCCGTCCCAGCGTAGTCGCCACCCCAGCCCCCCGACGGTCCGCCCACCACCCGAGCAGGAACGCCCCTGCGGCCCGGTACGCGACGGCCCGGCCGGGCTGCCGTCAGCCGAGCGCCTCGATGGCCCTGACGATCAACGCACGGGCCTCGCCGCCGTACACGGCCATGCCCCGCAACGCGTCGAAGGCCTTCAGATAGACGGCGACCTCGCCGGGCTGCGTGATGCGCAGCTGCGCCGACGTCAACTCGACCGACACGAGCGTGTCGTCGTACACATGGAACGTCTCACGCGGCCACATCCCGCGCTCACGCCGTGCCATCGGGATGATTCCCAGCGAAACGGCAGGCAAGGCGCCCGCCGTCAGCAGATGGCCGAGCTGAGCCGCCATGGCCTGTGCGTCCCCGAGCTGGTAGTACAGCACCGCCTCTTCGACGAGGAAGACGAACCGGTGCCCGGGTTCATGGATGACACGGGAGCGCTCGACCCGGGCCACCGCCGCCTCCGGCCCGTCGTTCACCGGGATCTCCCGGAAATCCGCGATGGCGGTCAGCAGTGCCGCCGCGTATCCCTCGGTCTGGAGCAGACCCGGCACCATGGTGGACGAGTACACCCGGAACAGCTCGGTCTCGTGGAAGAACTGGACCAAGCTCTCCTGCAACCGCTTGAGCCCGCCGCGCACCTGAAGACGCCACTCCCGGTACATCGACTCCGCACTGAGCGACTGCGCGATGAGATCTCCCGTCTGGTTGTCGGCGCCGCACGCCCGGCACCACAGACGTATGTCCTTGGCGGAAGGCGCGGTGCGGGCGTTCTCGATACGGGATGTCTTCGCGTGATGCCAGCCGCAGCGCTCACCCAGCTCGGTGACGGTGAGCCCAGCCCCCTTCCGCAGGTCACCGAGCCGCCGCGCGACCGTTTCACGGGCAGCCTGAGCGGACGACGACGGAGAGCTGGGCATGTGCGGGTTACCGGTGCTTCCTGTCAGTGGATCTCGTACTGGTCGTGCGGAACGCCTCGCGCCCAGACCGCCTCGAACGCCTCGGCACACAGCTTCGCGGCGGCCGGGTCGTCGGTGATCTCTTCGCCCATGGACGAGCCGTCACCCGCGAAGTGATTCCAGTGGACCCACCGGTCGTCGAAGAGCCAGAAGTCATTGCCGGGCAGAGCGACGTCCGAGGCCTGACGCCGGGGCAGCCACCGGACCTGCTCACCGGCGGCCACATTGGTGAACGTACCGGAGTGCTCGTAGCGAATGTAGTCGCTGACAGGCTCCGACACGATCCGTGCCCGACGCACGACAACACCGCGCGCCACCGTCCCGGAGACGAGGTCGAGCCAGGGCCGCCACCAGGAGGCCCGGTCGGCCGCATCGAGACGCACGCCGGCACGCCAGTCCGCGAACGGTCCCTCCTCGTAATCCACCGCGTAGGAGTCACGCATCTCCAGATGTACGGCGGAACGCGTGCAGCCGGCGATCAGCTCATCGAACGTCGGGACGCTCGACCGCATCGCACGCCTCCCTGATCATGTGCACCATCCTGGCGGGAATTCGAATCACTGCCTCGCCGTCCGGGATCCCTTTCGCGTGTCCCGGAACCTCGGTCGCCGCACACTCGGCTTCGAGGTCCGCGCTGGGCTTCCAACCCTGCAGGACGAGTTCTTGTGCGTCGCGGTCGACCCACACGGTAGGGCTCTGCTTGTCGCCGGTCTCGGGATCGATTCCGATGAACAGTAACGACATGGCCACCTCCGGTCGCGATTTGTGCATCTATGTGCACCACAGTTGGCCATCCCGACCTCTCACGTCAAGAGAGTGAACCGACCATTACCCGGCAATGTGACCGTCACGCACACATCTGCACATTCATGGTGGCGCGTGCTGAGAGCCACCTAGCGTCGTGGAACCGAAGCACCACACCCGGCAGGGGAAGACCTGTGATGACGATCAAGGTGTACCGCGCGACCGCGACGGGCCGGAGACGGACGGTGCGGCCCACGGTCACCGTGCCCACGGGCGATCCCGAACGCCTTCCGGAGTCGCTCGCGTTTCCGCCCTGCGCCTGCCGCCGCTGCTCACCCACGGCTCGCGCACGGTCCGGCTGACTCCACTGATCCCCGCTCCGACCGCCCATTCCCCGGCAGGACAGCGGCCGAAGCGGGTCCATGCACCGCCCCGTCAGGAAGAAGGGCATGGCACATGGCCGGCACCCATCCACAACGTCGGGCGGTTGTCCAGGGAGACGAGGACAACACCGATATCGAAGACGGAGACGGCGGCGGCTCCAATCCCCCGACCGGCTGCGGCGACAACGGCGGCTGCGTCGCCTGAGCAGGAACGCGGGCCGCCATGCTCGGAGTTGACCCGAGCGGGGCGTACCCCGTCCGAAAGGAAAACAGAAACGTGGCAAAAACCTTGAGGGGCGAGAGCAGGGTGACGGTGCTGCCGCTGTTGCACACATGGCCGGACCGGTACGACGTCATCGCATACGCGACCACCGGGGACTTCGGACAGACCGCAGTCATCGGCCGGCTGCCGGTGCCGCAACTGCCGGACGTGGCGCTCATGGACGTCGCCGCCCGGCATCAGCCCACCCGTGTGTACGGATCCTCCGGTGGCAGCGCCTTCGCCGAAGCCTGCTGGCTGATCTGTGTCGGCTGGAGCGGACGCAGCGTACCCAAACCCCGCACCCTGGAGTGCCACGCGGCGTCCTGGTCACTGGAGTTGGACCGGACCACCGAGCTGAAACAGCCGATGTACGGACACGACCGGCTGCACGTCGGCCGCTTCACGCTGAACGATCCGCAACTGACGGACAAAGCCTTTGCCGTGTTGCCGACCCACGCGACCTCAGGATGACTCGTCGCGCAGGTCGGCCGGGACCGATCAGGTTGCCTTGTCGTGGTGTACGACCGTCGCGCCCGGGGACGGGGACGTGGCTACTCGGGTGGTGCGGCAGGTGCCCGAGGCGAGGAGGGTTGCCGCGATGCGGGACGCCGCGGCCGGGTCGGCCGCCAGGAACGCCGTCGTCGGGCCCGAGCCGGAGACCAGCGCGGCCAGGGCGCCGGCCTGCGTGCCCGCCGTCAGGGTGTCCGTCAGGGACGGGCGCAGTGCGAGGGCCGCGGGCTGGAGGTCGTTGGCCAGGGTGCTCGCGAGCGCCGCGGTGTCGCCCGTGCGCAGGGCCTCCAGCAGTGCGGGATCGGCGAGCGGGACCGGTACGTCCGTGCCCTCGGCCAGCCGGTCGAACTCCCGGAACACCGTCGGGGTCGACAGTCCGCCGTCGGCGACCGCGAACACCCAGTGGAAGACACCGCCGACGTCGAGAGGTGTGAGCCGCTCGCCCCGGCCGGTGCCCAGCGCCGCGCCGCCGATCAGACTGAACGGCACATCGCTGCCCAGCTCGGCGCAGATCGACAGCAGTTCCTCCCGCGAGGAGCCGAGCGACCAGAGCGTGTCGCAGGCCAGCAGGGCGCCCGCGCCGTCCGCGCTGCCGCCCGCCATCCCGCCCGCGACCGGGATGTCCTTGGCGATATGGATATGGACGCGCGGCTCGATGCCGTGCCGTTCCGCCAGCGCGAGGGCGGCCCGCGCCGCGAGGTTGGTGGTGTCCAGCGGGACCTGGTCCGCGTCCGGACCCGAGCAGGTGACGCGCAGTTCGTCCGCGTGCGTCACCGTGATCTCGTCGTGGAGACCCACCGCCAGGAAGACATTCGCCAGGTCGTGGAAGCCGTCGGGACGGGCGGCGCCCACCGCGAGCTGCGCGTTGACCTTGGCCGGTACCCGTACGCGTACCGAGGTCCCCGTACGCCGGTACGTCCGAGCCTGTCCCTCGACCTGTCCCTCGACGCTCACGCGCCCGCCCCCTTCGACCCCGCGGTCTTCGCTTCCGCGGTCTTCGCCTCCGCGATCCGCGCGAACTCTTCCACTGTCAGCGCCTCACCGCGCGCCTGCGGCGAGACCCCCGCCGCGACCAGGGCCGCCTCCGCCGCCGGAGCCGAGCCCGCCCATCCCGCGAGCGCCGCCCGCAGGGTCTTGCGGCGCTGCGCGAAGGCCGCGTCCACGACCGCGAAGACCTCGGCCCTGGAGGCCGTCGTCCGCACCGGCTCCGCCCTGCGCACCAGCGAGACCAGCCCGGAGTCCACATTGGGCGCGGGCCAGAAGACCGTACGGCCGATGGCTCCGGCCCGTCTGACCTCCGCGTACCAGTTGGCCTTCACCGACGGCACTCCGTACACCTTGTTCCCCGGCGCGGCGGCCAGCCGGTCGGCGACCTCGGACTGGACCATCACCAGCGTCCGCTCGATGGTGGGGAAGCGCTCCAGCATGTGCAGCAGGACCGGTACGGCGATGTTGTACGGGAGGTTCGCGACCAGCGCGGTGGGCGCCGGACCCGGCAGCTCCGTCACGCGCAGCGCGTCCGAGTGCACCAGCGAGAAGTGCCCGGCGCGCGCGGGCAGCCTGGCCTCGATCGTCGCGGGCAGCGCGGCGGCCAGGATGTCGTCGATCTCCACGGCGGTCACCCGGTCCGCCGCCTCCAGCAGCGCCAGCGTCAGCGAGCCGAGCCCGGGGCCGACCTCCACGACGATGTCGTCCGGGCGCACCTCGGCGGTACGGACGATCCTGCGGACGGTGTTGGCGTCGATGACGAAGTTCTGCCCGCGCTGCTTGGTGGGACGTACGCCCAGGGCCGCGGCCAGCTCACGGATGTCCGCGGGCCCCAGAAGGGGGTCGGGGGCGCCGGAGGAGACCCCGGAAGAGGTGTCGGAGGAGTCGTCGGGGGCCAAGGGCTCTGCGTCGTCCGGGCCGCCGTCGCCGTCGCCGCGGCTCTCGTCCGGCTCGTCCGGGTCGTCCTGGACATCTGTGTCGGCCAGGGCGTCAAGGCCGTCCGGGTCGTCCAGGACATGGGGCGCGCGCGGGGCATGTCGGGCGTCGGGCTCAGTGGTGCTCACCCGGTCAGCCTACGGCCGCAGTACGGCCACGGACTCGCCCCCCGCTGCATGTAGAGCTTCTTCGCGCGATACGTCTGCTCCTCCGGCGTGGCGTCCTGCGGGCGGCCCCGGCCGCCGACGGAGCGCCAGGTCGCGAGGTCGAACTGGTAGAGCCCGCCGTACTTGCCCGACGGATCCACCGCGTCGGGCCGGCCGCTCGACTCACAGGCCGCGAGCCCCTTCCAGTTCAGATCGTCCACTCCGGCCATGGACGTCGGCAGCGCCTTCGTACCGACCCGGACCCGATGGGTGACCGGCGCGCGCACCACCTCTTCGTGGAGTACGCGCGGCTCCTGCTGGACGCCGTCGACCGTGCGCAGACCGTAGGTGACCCGGCGCAGTCCCGGCCGGCCCTGCTGGTCGACGACCTCCGTGCCCCGGAAGAGAGCGGGGTCCTCGGTGCGCACGGTGTCGTACGGGACGGCCTCCTCGCGCACCTGCTCACGGGAGGTGATGCGCTGCGCTCCGACGCTCTGGCCGTCGCCCGGGAGGCCGTCGCCCGGTACGGACGTGGTGTCGTCCTCGTACGGCGCGATGCCCGCCTCGGCGAGCGCCTCGTCCACGGTCGTCGCGTGGGTCGCGTGGGTCGCGTGGGCACGAACGGTCCGCTCGCGGGCGTCGGCCGCGAAGGTCACGGCCCGTCCGGTCCGTACCTCCGGCGCGAGCGCCCGGCGCGGGCTCGCGGAGGAGCGCGACACGGAGAGGGCCGCGCTCCCGGCGCGCACCCCTGGGGCCGGTGCGCCGTCCAGCGCACGGACCGTCGTCCGGACCTGGCGCCGGTGTCCGCCGAGGGTGAGCAGGACGGGCCTGCCGTGGCGGACGGCGATCCCGTCGCCGCTGACGAGACCCGCGCCGGGCGCCGGTGCCACGGTGTCGTGCGCGCCGACGGCCGCTCCCTCGTCGGCCGGGGGCCGCGCCGCGTCACCGGCGAAGGTGTGCACAGTGCGCGGTACGCCGCCGGCGGACGGCTCGACGGCCTTGTCACCGGCGAGGAAGGCCGAGGTGGAGCCGGCGAGGAAGGCGACGACAAGGGCCCGGGGCAGCAGCCGGCGCAGCTCGGGCCGGTGCGACGCCCGGTCGGTGCCGCCGCGCCGGCCGGGCCCGTCGATGCGGCGGGTCTCGTCCGGTCGGCTGGTCTCGGAGTCACGGCGCGTGCCGCACGCCGCGCGGTGACTGCCCTGCGTATTGCTCACGACGCTCCACAAGGTCCGGTCCGGTGCGCTCCGCTCCGCCACGAAGGCGGGGCGGGCCCGGACACTAACCGAGCGACGGTTGCTCTCCCAAGCGACTCGACCACGTGGCGTCGCGAAGGCCACCATGTGCCGGTACCCGGCCGTGACACATCAGCAGAGGCGTTCAGCAGACGCGTCGGTGGTCAGTAATCGAACGCGCGGGCCGTGTTGCCCGCGATCGCCTCGGCCAGGGCGTCCTCGCCGATCCCGCGCACCTCGGCCATCGCCCGCAGGGTGACCGGAATCAGATAGGGCGCATTGGGCCGCCCGCGGTAGGGCGCCGGGGTGAGAAAAGGCGCGTCCGTCTCGACGAGAACAAGTTCCAGCGGCGCTATGGTGAGCGCGTCACGCAACGGTTGAGCGTTTTTGAAAGTCACATTGCCGGCGAAGGACATGTAGTAACCGGCCGCCGCACACACTTCGGCCATTTCCGCGTCACCGGAATAGCAATGAAACACCGTACGTTCCGGAGCGCCTTCCTCCGTAAGAATGCGCAGCACATCGGCATGCGCTTCCCGGTCATGGATGACCAGCGCTTTTCCATGGCGTTTGGCGATCTCGATGTGCGCGCGGAAGGAACGCTCCTGCGCGGCCACGCCCTCGGGCCCTGTCCGGAAATGATCGAGCCCCGTCTCGCCGACGGCGCGGACCTGTGGCAGCGCGGCCAGCCGGTCGATCTCGGCCAGGGCGTCGTCCAGCGCCGTGTCGCCGCCGCCCTCGCGCGCGCCCTGACGGGACCAGCCGTCGGCGTCGCCGTGCACGATCCGGGGCGCCTCGTTGGGGTGCAGGGCGACCGCCGCGTGGACGTTCTCGTACGCCGCGGCCGTCTCGGCGGCCCAGCGGGAGCCCTTGAGGTCGCACCCCACCTGGACGACCGTCGTGACACCGACCGAGGCCGCCTTGCGCAGGCCCTCCTCGACGGTGCCGTCCTGCATGTCCAGATGGGTGTGCGAATCCGCGACCGGTACCCGAAGGGGTTCGGGCAGCGGCGGTGGAGCTTGCTTCGAACTCATGGGCGCGATCCTACGGAGGGCCGCGTCCGTGGCCTCACCCGCGTGCGCTCACACACGCACGGCGGGCCAGGTGGTACGGGCGGAACAGATAGAACTACTGGCGGAACAGGTGGTTCACTCGCGCGGACGGCTCACTTGCGGTGGTGGAACGGGTGCAGCAGGTCCGACAGATGCCAGTGGTGATGCCCGGCCGCCCGCCCCGCCGCCGTGCTGCCCTGCGCCGCCCCGGCCCGCGCTCCGGCTCCGGCCGGCGTCCCCGGTATCCCCTCCGCGGATCCGACGGGTATCTCCTCGGCGGATCCGGCCGGTGTCCGCCCGGGTTCCGTGCCCGCCGCCGCGGCCTCCGCGGACGCGGCCCGCTTGCCCTTCGCCGGGTGGTACTGCTCCATCATCAGCGCCCGCACCGACGAGACCTGTCCCGAACGCATGATGCGTACGACATGCCCGCCGCAGTTGGTGCAGGACGGGCTGGACAGCGGCGAAGGGACCCGTGTCCCGTCCGCCTTGTAGACGACGTAATTCCGCCCCGAGCCGTCGACGTGATGCTCTATGTCGTACGCCTGCTCCCAGCCGTGCCCGCAGCGCATACAGCAAAAGGCATATGCCTCGTGGGCGACGGCGGTGCCCGTGATCTCACTCATGCCAGCTCCTCTCCACTGACCCAGTGGACGCCTTTGCCGGCGGGAGCGCATCAGCCCCTGTCGATTAATGGATTGGTCTTGGCCTTCTCATGCCCAAAAGGCCCGACTCGCGGTCTGCGCTTTACATTTCACGATAGTCCTTTGCTCCCCAAGGGGGCGTACGCCGGTCCTGCGACGGGATGTACGCGCGCCCCCAATCTCAGGACCGGCGTACGCACGCCCCGGCGGCAGGACAACGGCGCGCACACCTCAAGGCGCCGTACGCGCCTCGTTCTTCGCCGCCACCACCGCGTCGAACACATCGCGCTTGGGCACCCCGGCGCCGGCGGCCACGGCCGCGATCGCCTCCTTGCGCCGCTCGCCCGCCTCCTCCCTCGCCCGTACCCGCCGCACCAGCTCCTCCGGGCCGACGTCCCCGGGCCCCGGCTCGGGCGCGCCCTCCACGACCACGGTGATCTCGCCCCGTACGCCCTCGGCCGCCCAGGCCGCCAGCTCACCGAGACCGCCGCGCCTGACCTCCTCGTACGTCTTGGTCAGCTCGCGGCAGACGGCGGCCCGGCGCCCGGCGCCGAAGACCTCGGCCATCGCGGCGAGCGTGTCGTCGAGCCGGTGCGGCGCCTCGAAGTAGACGAGCGTGCGCCGCTCGTCCGCGGCCTCCCGCAGCCGGCCGAGCCGCTCACCGGCCTTGCGCGGCAGA
The DNA here is from genome assembly GCF_001700515.1 of Streptomyces lushanensis. GTDB lineage: Bacteria > Actinomycetota > Actinomycetes > Streptomycetales > Streptomycetaceae > Streptomyces > Streptomyces lushanensis. The sequence goes on along the minus strand of NZ_MAUD01000147.1, from coordinate 4,574 downwards.
AAGCCCTCGAAGCAGAAACGGTCCACGGGCAGCCCGGAGAGCGCGAGCGCGGTCAGCACGGCGGAGGGCCCCGGTACGGCCGTGACCCGGATCCCGTGCTCGACGGCCGCGGCCACCAGCCGGTACCCGGGATCGGAGACGGACGGCATGCCCGCGTCGGTGACCAGCAGCACCCGGGCCCCGCCGGTCAGCGCCTCGACCAGCTCGGGCGTCCGCTGGGACTCGTTGCCCTCGAAGTACGAGACGACCCTGCCCCGGGTCTGCACACCGAGCGCGTGGGTGAGCCTGCGCAGCCGACGGGTGTCCTCGGCGGCGATCACGTCCGCGCCCGCGAGCTCCGCCGCGAGCCTCGGGGGCGCGTCCGTCACCTCACCGATGGGCGTTCCCGCGAGTACCAGCGTGCCATTCATCTGCGCCTCATCCGCCATCCCGTCATCCTCGCAGGGCGCGGAGCACCCCACGCACAGCGGCGTTCCCTACGATGGCGCGGTGACCAGTACTGCGCCTGAAGCCCTCCAGGGGCACGACGCCGGCGGAACGCCGCCCTCATGGCCTCAGCGGCTGCGCCGATTCGGCCATGTGCCGAGGCCGGTGACCGGGCTGCGCGAGCGGCTGGTGCCGCCGTACACCCGGCCCTCGGAGCGGCTCTGGGCCGTGCTCGCCGTACCGCCCGCGTGGGCGGACCGGCTGGTCCGCTGGTCCGCGTGGGGCGGGCCGCTGCTGGTGGCGGCGGTGGCGGGAGTGCTGCGCTTCTGGAACCTGGGCAGCCCCAAGGCGGTGATATTCGACGAGACGTACTACGCCAAGGACGCCTGGGCGCTGGTCAACCAGGGCTACGAGGGAAGCTGGCCCAAGGACATCGACAAGCAGATCCTGGCCGATCCGTCGAAGGTACCGCTGCCGACGGACCCGGGATATGTCGTCCATCCGCCGGTGGGCAAGTGGGTCATCGGCCTCGGCGAGCAGCTCTTCGGATTCACCCCCTTCGGCTGGCGCTTCATGGTGGCGGTGCTCGGCACGCTCTCGGTGCTGATGCTGTGCCGGATCGGGCGGCGGCTGTTCCGTTCCACGTTCCTCGGGTGTCTGGCGGGCGGACTGCTCGCCGTCGACGGTCTGCACTTCGTGATGAGCCGTACCGCGCTCCTCGATCTGGTGCTGATGTTCTTCGTCCTGGCCGCCTTCGGATGTCTGGTGATCGACCGCGACTGGGCGCGGCGCCGGCTGGCGGCGGCGCTCCCGGTGGACGAGGAGGGCCTGCTGCGCCCGGACGTCGAGGTCGCCGAACGGCTGCGGCTGGGCCTGCGGCCGTGGCGGATCGCGGCCGGGCTGATGCTGGGGCTGGCCTTCGCGACGAAGTGGAACGGGCTCTACATCCTGGCCGCCTTCGCGGTCATGGCCGTCCTGTGGGACGTGGGCGCCCGGCGCACGGCGGGCGCGGTACGGCCGTACGTCTCGGTGCTCCTGCGGGACATCCTGCCGGCGTTCGTCTCGACGGTGCCGGTCGCGGTCGTCACGTACGTCGCCTCCTGGACCGGCTGGATCGTCACCGACAAGGGCTACTTCAGGAACTGGGCCGCCACACAGGGCAAGGGCGGCCACTTCACCTGGCTGCCGGACTGGCTGCGCAGCCTGTGGCACTACGAGAACGAGGTCTACCAGTTCCACATCAACCTGACCTCCGGCCACACCTACCAGTCGAATCCGTGGAGCTGGATCGTCCTGGGCCGCCCGGTCTCGTACTTCTACGAGGACCCGAAGGCCGGTACCGACGGCTGCCCGGCGGGCACCCCGGGCAACTGCGCCCGTGAGGTGCTGGCGATCGGCACGCCTCTGCTCTGGTGGGCGGGCGGCCTGGCACTCTGCTACGTGCTGTGGCGCTGGTTCTTCCGCCGCGACTGGCGCGCGGGCGCGATCGCCTGCGCCGTCGCGGCGGGCTGGGTGCCCTGGCTCTTCTACCAGGAACGGACGATCTTCCTCTTCTACGCGGTCGTCTTCGTCCCGTACCTCTGCCTCGCGGTCACGATGCTGGCGGGCGCCCTCATCGGCCCCCCGGGCTCCGACGAACGCCGCAGAACGGTCGGCGCGGTCGGCGCGGGCGTACTGGTCCTGCTGATCATCTGGAACTTCATCTACTTCTGGCCCCTGTACACGGGCTCCCCGATCCCCATCGACTCCTGGCGCGGCCGGATGTGGTTCGACACCTGGGTATGACCGGCTCCGGGCCTGCGGCCGGTGGCCGGGAGGGGATCGTCCCAGTCCGATAACACACTCCTCCCTTGACACACCCGTCCCGTAGAGTGCGGTCCGATACTTCCTTGAACATGTTCAGATGTTCCAGGGGGCTCCTGGGGAGGGGGACTGCAATGCGCAGTGGAGCGAAGGTCGCGATAGTCGGCGGGGTGTTCGCCGTGGTCGCCGGCGGGGTGGGGTACGGCGCGTACAACGTGTACAGCGGGCTCACCGGCGGGAACACGAGCACGACCACCACATCGGCGACGCGAGAGGTGAGGACCGGGCCGCTGAGCGCCGACGAGATCGACAGGACCGCGAAGGACTTCCTCGCCGGATGGGCCGACGGGAGCGACGGCGCGACCGTCGCCCAGCTCACCAACGCGCCGACCGCCGCGGCACCCGTCATCGACGGCTACCGCGACCAGGCCCATGTCACCGACGCGGTGATCACCCCGGGCCGGGCGGTGGGCGCGAAGGTGCCGTTCACCGTCAGGGCCACGGTCGCGTTCGGCGGCGAGAGCAAGCCGTGGTCGTACAGCTCCGAGCTGACCGTGGTGCGCGGACTGACCACCGGACGCCCGCTGGTCGACTGGTCGCCGTCCGTGATCCATCCCGATCTGACGGACACCACGTATCTGGAGACCGCCGAGGCGAAGACCCCGGCGATCAAGGCGGTGGACCGCAACGGCGTGGAGCTGACGAAGGCGGAGTACCCCTCGCTCGGGTCCGTCCTGGACCAGCTGCGGGAGCGGTACGGCAGCGACGCGGGCGGCTCGCCGGGCATCGAGCTGTCGCTGCGGAGCGACGGCGACAGCGTGCCGGGACAGACCCTGCTCACCCTCGCCAAGGGCAAGGAGGGCACGCTGCGCACCACCCTGGACGCGACGGTGCAGGCCGCCGCCGAGCAGGCGGTGAAGAAGTTCAGCGAGGCGTCGGTCGCGGCGGTCAAGCCCAGTACGGGCGAGATCCTCGCGGTCGCCAACAACCGCGAGGACGGCTTCAACGCGGCCATGCTCGGCAAGCAGGCGCCCGGCTCCACGATGAAGATCGTGACGGCGGCGATGCTGCTGGAGAAGGGCCTGGCCGACGCCAACCGTCCCGCCGAGTGTCCGCCGACCGCGATGTACCAGGGCCGTACGTTCCAGAACCTGGACGGTTTCTCGATCCCGAACGGCACGTTCGCGCAGAGCTTCGCCCGCTCCTGCAACACCGCCTTCGTCAAGCTGATCGACGACACCCACGACGACTCGGCGCTGAAGAGCGAGGCCGAGGAGGTCTTCGGGATCGGCCTCGACAACTGGAAGACCGGGATCGCCTCCTTCGACGGAAGCGTGCCGTCCGCGGCGGGCGGCGAGGCGGCGGCGCAGTACATCGGGCAGGGCACGGTCCAGATGAACGTGCTCAACATGGCGTCCATCACCGCCACCGCGAAGAGCGGCTCGTTCAAGCAGCCCGTCATCGTGCCGCGCTCGCTGGACGACCGCGTGCTGGCCACCGCGGCGCGCTCGCTGCCGTACTCCGTGGCGCAGCAGCTCCGCGACATGATGCGGCTCACGGCGACGAGCGGTACGGCGGCGAACGCGATGTCCGGGCTCGGCGGCGACAAGGGCGCGAAGACGGGCTCGGCGGAGGTCGACGGCCAGGTCACGTCGAACAGTTGGTTCACCGGCTTCCAGGACGACGTGGCCGCCGCGGCGGTGGTCCAGTCGGGCGGCCACGGCGGGGACGCGGCGGGCCCGGTGGTGGCGGCGGTGCTCGCGGCGGGCTGAGCACGCTCCACCCACGGGGCGGCGGTACGGGACGGACCCGCGCCGCCGCCCCGCCCGTACCACCCGGCGGCCCCCGCCGGCGCGGTGCGACGGCTCCGACAACGCGGCGAGCGTGCGTGCCAGGCGTCGCGGGCCGGGCGGGACTTTCGAAACACGCCCCAGGGGGCCAGCGCGCCGGAGCATGCCGAGAATGGTTCCGGGGGCCGTTGTCGGACCTCTCCGCTACGTTGCCGCCATGACGCAATTCGTACTCGTCGCGGGCGCGTGGCTCGGAGCGTGGGCCTGGGACGACGTGGTACCGCCGCTGCGTGCGGGCGGCCACGGCACCCACCCGCTGACGCTGTCCGGCCTCGCCGAGAAGCGGGGCGTGCCCGCCGGGCGGCGGACCCATGTCCAGGACATCGTCGACGAGGTCGAGCGCCACGATCTGCGCGATGTCGTCCTGGTCGGGCACAGCTACTCGGGCATCCCGGTGGGCCAGGCCGCCGAGCGGATCGGCGGCCGGCTGGCGCGTGTGGTCTTCGTCGACTCCGATGTCCCGGCCGACGGGGAGTCGTTCGTCTCCGCCTGGTG
>NZ_MAUD01000146.1 GCF_001700515.1 Streptomyces lushanensis | reverse complement strand
GTTTCTGAGGGTGAAGTGCCACAGCCGGCCCTCGTCCCGGGCCGGCTGTGGCACTTCACCCTCAGAAACCGTCTCGCGGTCGCCCCCATGACCCGTGTCTCCGCAACCGACAACGGCACCCCGACCGCCGGCATGGCCGACCACTACCAGGCGTTCGCCGAAGGCGGCTTCGGCCTGATCATCACCGAGGGCACGTACACCGACTCCGCCTACGCCCAGGGCTACACCAACCAGCCCGGCATCGTCACCGCCGCGCACACCCGCGGCTGGAGCACCGTCACCGCCCGCATCCACGCGGCCGGCGCCGCCGTCTTCCTGCAACTGACGCACGCCGGGGCCCTGTCCCAGGGCAACCCCCACCGCCCCGGCGTCACCGCCGGACCCTCCCCGGTCCGGCCCAGGGGCGAGATGAGGCCCGAATACGGCGGCACCGGCCCGTGGCCGCTGCCGCGCGAGATGAGTCTGGTGGACATCCGCGACGCGACACGCGGTTTCGCCGAGGCCGCTCTGAGGGCCCGCACCGCCGGGTTCGACGGCGTCGAGATCCACGCCGCCGACGGCCACCTCATCGACCAGTTCCTCACCCCCCGCACCAACCGGCGCACCGACGCCTACAACGGCCATACCCTGAGCGGCCGGCTCCGTCTCCTCACCCACGTCATCACCCACGTCCGCGCCGCGGTCGGCATCGATTTCCTCCTCGGAGTGCGCCTGTCCCGGACCGAGGTCAACGACGTCGAGCACAGCTGGGACGGTCCCGAAGAGGCCCGGGAGATCTTCTGCGCCGCAGCACACGCCGGCGCCAGCTACCTCCACATCGCCGTCGGGAGCGGCGACTGGCCCCGTACCGCCACCCTCGAAACCGGTGAATCCCTCACCGCACTGGCCCGCCGCACCACCGGCCTGCCCGTCATCGCCAACGGCGGCATGCACGATCCCTCCCGGGCCCGCGACGTCCTCACCGGCGGACACGCCGACCTGCTGTCCCTGGGCCGCGGCGCACTGGCCAACCCCGACCTGCCCCGCCTCCTGGCCGACGGCCAGTCCGTGGGCCCCGTCGACCACGGCATGATCAGCCCCGCAGCCGGTCCGGACAACACCGCCCACCGGCGAACCCGGCACGACAGGACCTGACACAACCGCCCACGGCCGGCAACACCAGCCCGCCTAACCGCACCTCAGGAAGGACACCCGCCTTGTCCGACACCACCGCGCCCGCATGGCTGAGCGGCGCAGCCGCCGTCGCCCTGATCACTTTCGACGTCGACGCAGAGGCCCCGATCCTCGCGCTCAACCCCGAAGCCCGGCACGACCTCGGCGCCATGTCCCACCAGTGCTACGGACCCGACGTCGCCGTCCCCAGAATCCTCGACCTCCTCGACGACACCGGCGTCCCCGCCACGTTCTTCATACCTGGCGCAGTCGCGGAGAGCCGCCCCCACCTGGCCAGATCGATCACCGACCGCGGCCACGAAGTGGCCCATCACACCCACAGCCACCGCCCGCCCACCACACTCACCCCCGCCCAGGAGCGAGAAGACTTCATCCGCGCCCTCGACGTCTTCCACGCCCAGGACATCACCATCCACGGCTACCGGGCCGCGAACTGGCAGCCCACCAACACCACCCTGGAACTGGTGGCCGAACACGGTCTCTACGACTCCTCCCTCATGGGCGACGACCGCCCCTACACCCTCACCACCCCAGCCGGATCCCTCGTGGAACTCCCCGTCCACTGGTCCCTGGACGACTGGGAGCAGTACGCGTTCCTGCCCGACCCCCACATCGGCAGCATCATCACCGCCCCCCACACCGTGCTCCGGATGTGGACCGACGAACTCGACGCGATGCGCCGCCACCGCGCCCTGTTCAACCTCACCCTCCACCCCGAACTCAGCGGACGCCCCTCCCGCCTGGAAGCCATCCGCAGCCTCATCGAACACGCCCAGAACCGGGGCGACGTCCACTTCGCACGCTGCCACGAAGTCGCCACCCACGCCGTCAAGGAGGCCACCCTGCC
>NZ_MAUD01000145.1:34623-45150 GCF_001700515.1 Streptomyces lushanensis | reverse complement strand
GTGCGCGCCGCGGCGCGCACTCCGTTCAATTATGAGTGACGGCACGCGTCGCCGCGAGGCGGTCGAGGACCAGCCTCGCCGTCTCCGAGGGAGTCGAGCCGACCCGTACGCCGACCGCCTCCAAGGCCCGCTTCTTGGCCTCGGCCGTCCCTGAGGAGCCGGAGACGATCGCCCCGGCGTGCCCCATGGTCCTGCCCTCGGGCGCGGTGAATCCGGCGATGTAGCCGATCACCGGTTTGCTGACATGGCCCGCGATGTAGGCCGCCGCCCGCTCCTCCGCGTCGCCGCCGATCTCACCGATGAGCACGATGATCTCGGTGTCCGGGTCGTCCTGGAACGCGGCGAGGCAGTCGATGTGGGTGGTGCCCACGACGGGGTCGCCGCCGATTCCGACCGCCGAGGAGAAGCCCGTCTCGCGCAGTTCGTACATGAGCTGGTAGGTGAGTGTGCCGGATTTCGAGACCAGCCCGATCCGGCCGGGCTTGGCGGCGATGTCCGCCGGGATGATGCCCGCGTTGGACTGTCCCGGACTGATCAGTCCGGGACAGTTGGGACCGACGACACGGGTGCCCCGCTCCTTGGCGTACGCCTGGAAGGCGACCGCGTCATGGACCGGGATGCCCTCGGTGATCACGACCGCCAGTTCGATGCCGGCGTCCGCGGCCTCGATGACGGCGGCCTTCGCGAACGGCGGCGGTACGAAGACGACCGTGACGTCCGCGCCCGTCGCCTCCATGCCTTCGCGCACCGAGCCAAAGACGGGCACGGCGCGGTCGTCGAAGTCGACGGTACGGCCCGCCTTGCGCGGGTTGACACCGCCGACGACATCGGTGCCGGCGGCGAGCATCCGCCGGGTGTGCTTCATGCCCTCGCCGCCGGTCATGCCCTGGACGAGGACCTTGCTCTCCTTGGTCAGAAAGATCGCCATGGTGTCCGCTCTCCTTGAGCCGGGTGGTCGGATCCGGTTGGTCGGGCTGCTATCCGGCGGACGCCAGTACGGCGGCCTGGCGGGCCGCCCCGTCCATCGTGGTGACCTGGTCCACGAGCGGATGCGCGCGGTCCGTGAGGATCGCACGGCCGCGGGCCGCGCTGTTGCCGTCGAGGCGCACCACGAGCGGCTTGGTCAGCCGCACCGATTCCAGCGCCTGGACGATCCCTTCGGCGACGGCGTCACAGGCCGTGATGCCGCCGAACACATTGACGAACACGGACTTGACGTCCGGGTCGGAGAGGATGACGGACAGCCCGTCAGCCATCACCTGGGCGGACGCCCCTCCCCCGATGTCGAGGAAGTTGGCGGGACGGGCACCGCAGCCGGCGACCACGTCGAGAGTCGACATGACCAGGCCCGCGCCGTTGCCGATGATGCCGACCTCGCCGTCGAGCTTGACGTAGTTGAGTCCCTTGGCCGCCGCGGTGGCTTCGAGCGGATCGGTGTGCGGATCCTCCGCGGTGTCGCCCCAACGCACCTGCCGGAAGCGCGCGTTGTCGTCAAGAGTGACTTTGCCGTCAAGGGCGACAATCAGCCCGTTGGCCGTACGCACCAACGGATTCACCTCGACCAGCAGGGCGTCCTCACGGACGAGTACCTGCCACAGCGCCTGGAGTACCGGAACGGTGTCGGGAGGCAGTTTCGCGGCTGCCGCGATCTCCGCCGCCTTGGCCTCGGTCACTCCCTCCTCGCGATCGATCGGGATACGGGCGACCGCCTCCGGACGGGTGGCCGCGACCTCCTCGATCTCCATTCCGCCCTCGGCCGAGGCGATCGCCACGAACGTCCCCGCCGCACGGTCGAGGACGTACGAGACGTAGAACTCGGCCGCGATGTCGACCGGTTGAGCGAGCATCACCTTTCTGACGGTGTGACCCTTGATATCCATGCCGAGGATCTGACGCGCGGTCAGTTCGGCGGCGGCCGGATCGATCGCGAGCTTGACCCCGCCCGCCTTGCCCCGGCCCCCCGTCTTCACCTGTGCCTTGACGACCACACGGCCGCCGAGACGCTCGGCGGCGAACCGGGCCTCCCTGGCCAGTTCCACCACTTCGGCCTCGGGCACCGGGATGCCGTAGTCCGCGAAGAGTTCTCTTGCCTGGTGCTCGTACAGATCCATGCCGGCTCCCATTTGACGAAAGTGCCGCACGCCCCCTGGACACCATCCACCGGATGCGGGATAACAAGCTTCATACAGTATTCGTCGACTGTATGCAATGTACCGGGAGGGCCACCGCCCTCCCCTACGAAGGGACAGGACCGCCCTCATGTCCGATGACAGCCAGGAGCTCGTTTCCGGTGGTCATCTGGTCGCCAAGGTACTCAAAGCGGAAGGTGTAGAGGTCGTCTACACCCTCGGCGGCGGCCGGATCACGGACCTCCATGACGGCTGCGCCGACGAAGGTATCGCGGTGGTCGGCGTACGGCAGGAGCGGGTGGCCGTCCACGCGGCCGACGGCCACGCGAGAATCACCGGCCGGCCCGGCTGCGCGGTGGTCACCTCCGGTCCCGGTATCACCGACGCCCTCACCGGCGTCGCGGGCGCGTTCCGCGCCGAGTCCCCGATGCTGCTCATCGGCGGCCGGAGCGCGGACGGCCGGCACACGATGGGGTCGCTCCAGGAACCGCCGTACGTGGACCTGATGGACCCGGTCACCAAATTCGCCGCCACCGTGCCGGACCCGGCACACGCGGCCGGCCTGGTGTCGATGGCGTTCCGCGAGTGCCGTCTCGGCGCGCCCGGCCCGTCCTTCCTGGAGATCCCGAGCGATGTACTGGATGCCAAGGTGCCACTGGAGAAAGCCCGGATCCCCGAGGCCGGTCACCACCGGGCCCCGGCCCGCGCGGCCGGTGACCCCGAGGCCGTCGAGAAGCTCGCCGATCTGCTCGTCCGGTCCGAGAAGCCGGCCGTCCTGTTCGGCGGCCAGGTCTGGACGACCGGCGGGACCGACGCCGCCCTCGCGCTGGTGCGGGCACTGAACCTTCCCGCCTATACGAATGGAGCGGGCCGCGGCACCCTGGCGCCCGGCGATCCGCACCACTTCGAACTCTCCCGCCCCTACGCGTTCGCCAACGCCGATCTCATCGTCGTCGTCGGCACTCCGTCCGACATCCGCGCGGGATACGGCACACGGCTCTCGCCGACCGCGACCGTCGTCCAGATCGACCTCGACCACCGCACCCTCGACAAGAACCGCGACATCGACCTCGGTATCACGGGCGACGCGGGCCTGGTGCTCTCGTGGGCCACCGAGGCCGCGAGCGCGCGGATCGACTCGGGCGCCGTCCGGCGCAAGGCGTGGCTGGAGGAGCTGCGTACCGCCGAGCGGACGGCGGTCGAGAGGCGGCTGCCGCAGCTCACCTCGGACGCCGCGCCCGTCCACCCGTACCGGCTGGTCCACGAGATCGACCGGTTCCTCACCGAGGACTCGGTCTACATCGGCGACGGCGGCGGCATCGTCGCCCTCGCCGGGCAGGTCGTCCAGCCCAAGTCCCCGGGCCACTGGCTGGATCCGGGCCCGTTCGGCACACCCGGGATCGGCATCCCGTTCGTCCTCGCCGCCAAGCGGGCCCGGCCGGACAAGGAGGTCGTGGCGCTCTTCGGCGACGGCGCCTTCCCGCGGACCGGCTGGGACTTCGAGACCCTCGTCCGCCTCAATCTGCCGTTCGTCGGCATCATCGGCAACAACTCCCCCACGAGTCCGACCCGTTACGCCGGGGCCGCCGCATACGGCCCCGCGCGGGAGCGGGCCGGCGCCGGCCAACTCGGCGCCGGCCAATCCGGAGACATCCGACCCGGAGACATCAGCTACGACACATTCGCCCAGATGCTGGGTGGTTACGGCGAAGAGGTACGCGACCCGGCCGACATCGCGCCCGCGCTCCGGCGGGCCCGCGAGTCCGGGCTGCCCTCGCTGATCAACGTTCGGGTCGACCCCGACGCGTACGTCCCCGGAACCATGAACCAGACCAGGTACAAGTAGAGGAGCCCCCTCATGACGCAGGCTCTTGAGACCGCAGTGGGAACGAAGGCGCTCACAGGCATACGGGTGCTGGACATGACGCACGTTCAGTCCGGCCCCTCGGCGACGCAGTTGCTCGGCTGGCTCGGCGCCGACGTGGTGAAGCTGGAGGCACCCAGCGGCGACATCACGCGCAAGCAGCTCCGTGACATCCCCGATGTCGACTCGCTGTACTTCACGATGCTCAACTGCAACAAGCGGTCCATCACCCTCAACACCAAGACGGAGCGCGGCAAGGAGATCCTCACGGAGCTCATCCGCCGCTCCGATGTGATGGTGGAGAACTTCGGTCCGGGAGCCGTGGACCGTATGGGTTTCACCTGGGAGCGCATCCGGGAGATCAACCCGCGGATCGTGTACGCCTCCATCAAGGGCTTCGGCGACGGCCCGTACACCAACTTCAAGGCGTACGAGGTCGTCGCGCAGGCCATGGGCGGCTCGATGGCCACCACCGGCTTCGAGGACGGGCCCCCGCTCGCGACCGGCGCGCAGATCGGCGACTCCGGCACCGGCATCCACGCCGTCGCCGCCATTCTCGCCGCGCTCTTCCAGCGTGAGCACACCGGTCGCGGCCAGCGCGTCAATGTGGCGATGCAGCACGCGGTGCTCAATCTCTGCCGGGTGAAGCTGCGCGACCAGCAGCGTCTGGCGAACGGCCCGCTCGCCGAGTACCCGAACGAGGACTTCGGCGACCAGGTGCCGCGCAGCGGCAACGCGAGCGGCGGCGGGCAGCCCGGCTGGGCGGTCAGATGCGCGCCGGGCGGCCCCAACGACTACGTGTACGTGATCGTCCAGCCCGTCGGCTGGCGGCCGGTCACCGAGCTGATGGGCCGGCCCGAGCTGGCGGACGACCCGGAGTGGGCGACCCCCGAGGCCCGGCTGCCCAAGCTGGGCAAGATGTTCCAGCTCATCGAGGAGTGGACCAGCACCCTGCCCAAGTGGGAGGTGCTGGAGAAGCTCAACGCCCACAACATCCCGTGCGGACCGATCCTCTCCACCAAGGAGATCATCGAGGACGCCTCGCTGGCCGCGAACGACATGGTCATCGAGGTCGCCCATCCCGAGCGCGGGTCGTTCACCACCGTCGGCAACCCGCTGAAGCTCTCCGACTCCCCCGTGGACATCGTCACCTCCCCTCTGCTGGGCGAGCACAACGACGAGGTGTACATCGGCGAGCTCGGTCTCGACGACGAGGAACTGCGCCTGCTCAAGTCGAACGGAGTCATCTAGCAGTGGACAGCACGGAACCGAATCAGCAGGCCGTACGGGCGGTCCTGGACGCCGCGCTCGCCGCCGGCCGTACGGCCCTGACCGCTCCCGAGGGGAAGGCCGTGACCGACGCGTACGGCATTCCCACCCCGGCCGAGGCGCTCGCCGAGACCGTCGACGACGCCGTGGCACTCGCGGACCGGATCGGTTTCCCGGTCGCACTGAAGATCGTCTCCCCGGAGATCCTGCACAAGACGGAAGCGGGCGGTGTGCGGATCGGCCTGAACTCGACCGCGGAGGTACGTGGCGCGTTCCTGTCGATCATCACCAATGTGCGGGCGTACGATCCGCGGGCACGCATCCTCGGCGTCCAGGTGCAGCAGATGGTGCCGGCCGGTACGGAGGTGCTGATCGGTACCGTCACCGACCCGACCTTCGGCAAGATCGTGGCCTTCGGCCTCGGCGGAGTCCTGGTGGAGGTCCTGAAGGATGTCACTTTTCGGCTCGCGCCGGCGACACACGACGACGCGCTGTCGATGCTCGACGGGATCCGCGCCGCGGAGGTCCTGCGCGGGGTGCGCGGCGGCGCGGCGGCGGACCGGGAGGCGCTGGCCGGTCTTGTGGTCAAGGTGTCACGGCTGGCGGCCGACTTCCCCGAGATCGCGGAGGTCGACCTCAATCCGGTGTTCGCGTCCGAGAACGGGGCGATGGCCGCCGACGTACGGATCCTGCTGACCGGCGAGGTGCCGGCCGCGCGGCGTACGTACACCCGCGAGGAGATCCTCACCTCCATGGGGCGGCTGATGAAGCCCGCCTCGGTCGCGGTGATCGGGGCGTCCGGCGAGGCGGGCAAGATCGGCAACTCGGTCATGCGCAATCTGATCGACGGCGGTTTCCCGGGCGAGATCCATCCGGTGAACCCCAAAGCCGATGACATACTCGGCCGTAAGGCGTACAAGAGCGTGATGGACGTGCCTGGTGAGCCTGATGTGGCGGTCTTCGCGATCCCCGCGAAGCTCGTCCCGGCGGCCCTGGAGGAAGTCGGCCGCAAGGGCATACCGAACGCCGTGCTGATCCCGTCCGGCTTCGCCGAGAGCGGCGAGCACGAACTCCAGGCGCGGATCGTGTCCATCGGCGAGGAGTACGGTGTACGGCTGCTCGGGCCGAACATCTACGGCTACTACTCCACCTGGCAGGACCTCTGCGCCACCTTCTGCACACCGTACGACGTCAAGGGGGGCGTGGCGCTGACCTCGCAGTCCGGCGGTATCGGCATGGCGATCCTGGGCTTCGCCAGGACCACCGGGACGGGCGTCTCGGCGATCGTCGGCCTCGGCAACAAGTCGGACCTCGACGAGGACGATCTGCTGACCTGGTTCGGCGAGGACCCGAACACGGAATGCATCGCGATGCATCTGGAGGACCTCAAGGACGGGCGCGCCTTCGTGGACGCGGCGCGCGCGACCGTACCGAGGAAGCCGGTGGTGGTCCTCAAGGCCGGACGTACGGCGGCGGGGGCCAGGGCGGCGGGCTCGCACACCGGCGCGCTCGCCGGTGACGACGCGGTGTACGACGACATCCTGCGGCAGGCCGGTGTCATCAGGGCGCCGGGACTGGGCGAGATGCTGGAGTACGCGCGGGCGCTGCCCGTGATGCCCACTCCGCGCGGCGACAACGTCGTGATCATCACGGGCGCCGGCGGCTCCGGTGTGCTGCTCTCGGACGCCGTCGTCGACAACGGTCTGTCGCTGATGGAGATCCCGCCGGATCTGGACACGGCGTTCCGCGCCTTCATCCCGCCCTTCGGGTCGGCGGGCAATCCGGTGGACATCACCGGTGGTGAGCCTCCCTCCACCTACGAGGCGACGATCAGGCTGGGGCTGGAGGATCCGCGGATCCACTCGCTGGTGCTCGGGTACTGGCACACGATCGTCACTCCGCCGATGGTCTTCGCCGAACTGACGGCGCGGGTCGTGGCGGAGCTCCGGGCCAGGGGCATCCACAAGCCGGTGGTGGCGTCGCTCGCGGGCGATGTGGAGGTGGAGGAGGCGTGCCGGTACCTCTTCGAGCGCGGTGTGGTGGCCTATCCGTACACCACGGAGAAGCCGGTCGCCGCACTCGGTGCGAAGTATCAGTGGGCACGGGCCGCGGGGTTGCTGTGATGCGGCGCGCGCACAACGAGATCGCTGATGTGACACATCGTCAGCGCCAACAGTCGTCCGGTGGACCGGGGTTCGTGCCCGGGACCGCCGGAGGTCCGGGGGTTGCACCCGGGACAACACAACCGGTGGGCCAGGATCGCGGGGTCTCCACGAGACACCGTCAGCAGCTCCGCGCTCCTGGTGCACCGTCAGAACAGCACACCGGTCAGGTGGTTGGGAGGTTACCGATGACCTAGCCCGCCCGGGGCAGCACGAAAGGTTTTGGACAGGGGGCGCTGGCCAGCTCTTTCGATGCAAGGGGTGCAACACCACATGACAACTACCGAAATCCCTACTTCCGTCCCCTTCAAGGAGGTGACGGACGGCAACGGCCGTGTGTACCGGATCGGTGAGACCGACCGGGACATCATGGGCCGTCCCCGATGGACGATGGTGCTCTTCCCCTGGATGGGAATGCTGGGCATCAGTTCGTCGGAGTACGCGTTCACCTCGGCGGAGGACACTCTGCACGAGGCACACCTGTGGAGCAGCGGGCACATCTTCTGGCTGATGGGTGTCTGGATCTTCTTCCAGGCGGCCGTGGCCTTCCCCGCCGGGCAGCTCCGTGAGAGCGGCAAGCTGCCCGCCCGGTACGCCATGATGCTCGGCGCGCTGGGTACGTTCCTCGGTTATCTCTCCCTGGCCTACGCGCCGCATGTGATCGTGGCGTACATAGGCTTCGGAATGTTCAGCGGTATAGGCGCGGGTCTGGTCTATGCCACCTGTGTGAACATGGTCGGCAAGTGGTATCCGGAGCGCAAGGGAGGCAAGACCGGCCTCGTCAACGGCGGTTTCGCGTACGGCTCCGTGCCCTTCGTCTTCCTCTTCACCTCGTACATGGACCTGAGCAACTACCAGCCCGTTCTGGTGGCTGTCGGTGTCATCTGCTGCCTGGTCGTCGCCTTCGCCGGCTGGTTCTTCAAGGACCCGCCGAAGTACTGGTGGCCCACGGGCGCGGACCCGCTGAAGACGTCGGAGGACCCCCGTATCCGGCGTGCGCTGGAGAAGAACCCGCCGGCGCTGAAGCAGTACACACCGAAGGAAGCGGCACGGACGCCCGTGCTGTGGATGATGTGGTTCTGCCTGCTCTGCACGGCCGGAATCAACATCTTCGGTATCGCCTTCCAGGTCCCCTTCGGCAAGGACATGGGCTTCGCGGGCGGGATCGTGGCGACCGCGATGTCACTCAAGGCGATCGTGAACGGTACGGGACGCGGTGTCATCGGCTGGATCTCCGACCGGTACGGACGCCGTAACACACTGATCATCGTCTGTCTGGTCCTGGGCAGCGCGCAGTTCGGTGTGCTCATCTCCGGCTCCATGGGAAGCATGCCGTTCTTCCTGTTCTGCTCGATGGTCTCCGGCTTCGGCGGCGGCGCGATCTTCCCGCTCTTCGCGGCGATGACGGCGGACTACTTCGGGGAGAACAACAACGCTTCCAACTACGGCATGGTCTACAGCTCCAAGCTGATATCCGGCCTGGTCGGCTCCGGTATGGGAGCCGTGGTGGTGGCCGCCTGGGACTACGAGGGCGCGTTCGTCATCGCCGGAAGCATCGGTCTCGCCTCGGCCGTACTGGCCCTGTTCCTGAAGGCGCCAGGAAGGCCGAGTCACAAGAAGGTCAAGCCCAACCCCAACCCGATCGGTCGGGAGATCGCCTGAAATGACAGCACAACCTCTCTCCGGTACGTCCGCGTCGGCTTCGGCCGGCGCGGGCTACCGCGAAATCACCGACGCACGCGGCCGTGTCTACCGGATCGGTGAATCCGACCGGCAGATCCTCGGCCTCCCCCGCTGGACGATGGTGGCGCTGCCCTGGCTCGCCATGCTCGCCATCAGCGTCTTCGAGTACGCCTTCGGGGCTGCGGAGGAGACCCTGTCCAAGGCTCATCACTGGAGTTCGACGAACACCTTCTGGGTGCTCAGCGTCTGGATCTTCTTCCAGGCCTCCGTCTCCTTCCCGGCCGGCCGGCTGCGGGAGAAGGGCATCCTCACCAGCAGGGCGGCCATGCTCATCGGCTCGTTCTTCTCGCTGGTGGGATTCGTCAGCCTCAGTCATGCGCCGAACATCTGGCTCGCGATGGTGGGCTTCGGCCTGCTGGGCGGGCTCGGCTCCGGACTGATCTACTCGACCAGTGTGAACATGGTCGGCAAGTGGTACCCGGAGCGCAGGGGCGGCAAAACCGGGCTGGTGAACGGGGCGTTCGCCTATGGCGCCGTGCCGTTCATCTTCCTCTTCACCTACGGTTTCGACACCTCGAACTACCACACGGTGCTCGACCTGGTGGGGATCTACGTCCTGGTGCTGACGCTGGTCTCGGGCCTGTTCTTCAAGGATCCGCCGAAGAACTGGTGGCCGGAGGAGGTGGATCCGCTCAACATCGCCGGGGATTCGAAGACCGGCAGGGCGCTCGCCAAGAACCCGCCCGCGGTACGGCAGTTCACGCCGAAGGAGGCGTTGAAAACAGGTGTGGTGCCACTGATGTGGCTCTGCATGCTGTGCTGTGCCGGTGTGTCGATCTTCGGCATCTCCTTCCAGGTGCCGTTCGCGAAGGAGATGGGCTTCGGCCCGCTCATCGCGGCGTCGTCCATGGGGGTGATGTCGGTGATCAACGGCACCGGGCGCGGTGTGGTGGGCTGGCTGTCGGACAAGCTGGGCCGGCGGACGACGCTGACCTATGTGTGTCTGACCCTGGCCGTGGCCCAGTTCGGTGTGCTGTGGGCGGGCGAGATCCGCAACCAGACACTGTTCCTGGTCTTCGCCTTCCTGTCGGGCTTCGGCGGCGGTGCGTTCTACCCGCTGTTCGCGGCGCTGGTCCCGGACTACTTCGGGGAGAACAACAACGCCTCGAACTACGGCATGGTCTACAGCGCCAAGCTGATCAGCGGCCTGTTCGGCGGTGGTCTCGGCGCGGTCGTGGTGGCCTCGTGGGGCTTCGTCGGCGCGTACGTGGCATCCGGTGTGGTCTCGCTGATCGCCGCGGGACTCTCACTGGCACTGCGGCAGCCCGGCGGTCCGGAACGCGGGCGAAGGACGGTCGTACTGCCGTGGGCGCGTACGCGCGCGCCGGGTGAGGCGCCCGCCTGACCCGGCGAAGGCGGG